>NZ_JBNNQX010000003.1:0-315130 GCF_050276055.1 Alkalihalobacillus sp. NPDC127517
TGTGATTACTTGCATCTTAACGGAGGACTTTTTTTGTGTAAATAGGTCAAAAGAAAACCCACAGGAATGCTCCTACGGAACAGAACGCGGTGAAGGCACTGTAGCGGGTTTGTTGCTATGTTCATGTATTCATCAGCGAATGAATGTTTTGTTTCAGTCTCTTTTTAATGGAATTTACCCTAAAAAACCACGTAAGCGCAGTCATTTTGTTAACTTTTTCAATTTGAGTGATATGTCTAGACATCACCCCAATTATGTTTTATCATAACCGCTTGTGCTGGTAAAAAAGTTGATTTTGAGGGGTGATGAAATGAATCGTTTACAGGCTTCAAGAAGAACTGTTCTCATCATATTTATGCTTTCCACATTTGCAATTGGAATGACTGAATATGTAGTAACAGGATTGCTTACTCAATTCTCAAATGATTTAGATGTACCAATTTCCACAACAGGATTACTA
Source organism: Alkalihalobacillus sp. NPDC127517 (assembly GCF_050276055.1). Taxonomy (NCBI): domain Bacteria; kingdom Bacillati; phylum Bacillota; class Bacilli; order Caryophanales; family Bacillaceae; genus Alkalihalobacillus; species Alkalihalobacillus sp. NPDC127517. The sequence continues at coordinate 461 of NZ_JBNNQX010000003.1, forward strand.
CTCAGTGTCTATGCACTAGGTGTTGCAGTATTCGGCCCGATCTTGCGAATGATTACGATAAAGTTCTCCACAAAAAGATTACTCATTGTATTCATGGGGATTTTTGTTGTCAGTAATATTATTGCGGCTACTGCACCTAACTTTGAGATGCTGCTTGTTTCAAGACTATTGTCTGCAACGATGCATGCACCATTCTTTGGGTTAAGCATGGCTGTAGCGGTTAACATTTCCACCCCTGAGAAACGTACGGCAGCGATTGCCGCTGTACAAGGTGGATTAACGATTGCCATCATGCTTGGTGTTCCATTTGGTTCTTACCTTGGTGGAATCTTTGACTGGAGATATGTGTTCTGGTTTATCGCCATTCTTGGAGCGATTGCCTTTATCGGCATTATCTTAACGACACCAAACCATAAACCAATTGACACTCCTAATTTAAAGAAAGAGTTAGGAATGTTTAAAAATAAAAGCGTACTGCTCGTCATTGCAATCATTGTCTTTGGTTTCTCTGGTGTCTTTACAGCGTACACTTTCAAAGAACCAATGCTACGTGAATTCGCTGGATTTGAAGTAACGGCGATCACCGCAGCTCTGTTCTGTTTTGGGCTCGGAGCCGTCATTGGGAATTTTGTCTCGGGACGCGTCCTTCCACGATTACTCACTGAACGCTTAATGGGAGCTCTCGTTATGCTTGCTGTAGTTCTGGTATCGTTCACGTACCTGTTACAATTTTCGATTACAGCGTTTATTGTTTGTTTCCTATTTGGTGTTGGGACTTTCGGAACCACGCCACTACTCAACTCAAAGATTATCATTGCAGCAAGAGAAGCCCCTTCTCTTTCAGGGACGGTTGCTGCCTCTGTCTTTAATCTCGCGAATGCCATCGGTGCCTTCCTAGGGACTCAGGTACTTGAGGCGAGTGGCAGCTATACAACCGTAACGTTTGTAGCAGCGAGCCTAATTACGCTTGGACTTGTGATTACATTTATTACGCACAAGGTTGAAGATAAATCGTTGTATGAGTGAGAGGTCGGGACAAAACTAAAAATTTACAAGAGAATGGCAAATGATTCTACCTCGAATCATTTGCCATTCGTATTTTATCAAAATGAGCGGAGGGAGAACCCGAGACTCCTGCGGTAAAATACGTGGTGAAGATACTGTAGCGGTGCTACCCGCAAAAGGGGCTGAGGCCGTATTCGCGGAAAGCGAGGGATTCTCCTGTAGCGGGTATTGAGCTATCTTCATGTTTTGCTATCCAACCTAATGTCTTATCTCAAACTCATTCTCTCTTATTCGATCGACTTTCCCACATACGTAGTCCGGTATCGATTCGGCGGAACCCCCACTTGCTTTTTGAACACCCTGTAAAAGGTAGAGAGCGATTCAAAGCCTACCTCAAAACAAATGGTGACAATATCGAGATCTGTTTCTGTCAGCATTTTCTTCACTCTCGTTAATCGGACTTCAGTTAAGTAACGCATAGGCGTTTGATCATACACTTCCGTAAACATTTGGTTCATATACCTGGAGCTAATCCCCATCTTCCCAGCCATCTCTTCTATACTTGTAATTTGATAAAAGTTTGAATCAATATACTCCTTAAGCCAACTAGAGCGGAGCGTATTCGAGTCCAGCTGTGCCATTGATTGATTGGTTCTCATTAATATAAAGAGAAGCTGACTAAGCAACAGCTTAATGCCGAGCGTATACTCAATGCTTTTCTGCGATTGTTCATATAGCATTTTCCTAAGCAGCTGCCTCACTTCACTACTGATAAAAAGATTGAGGCTCCAGACCTTGGGCTCTTTGAATACTGGCTTGATAAGGAATTCTCTAGTATCAGCTTCTACATGAAGGTGCGAGAATTCCAAAATAAGCACCGTCATCTTAGACGCTGCCAGAATAGAATGTTCCGTATGAGGGGGAATGACAATCATGCTATCTGGTTTAAGCGGAGAGGTATGTTCATTTAACTGACAACGCCCCTGTCCATCGAGAACATACAAGATTTGATGCGTTTGATGACTGTGAGGCTGAACAAAATCTTTTTCCTGATGTTTGCTTTCATATAAAACAACATCCTGCAAATTCGGCATATCGACACTCCTAACCTCGTATCTCTCTGGTTCTATCATAGCCGAATAAGCAGGGAACACAAAGCAATTCACTCTCATTAAATCGTAGTTGATTTTAAAATATGATCCTTTAAAATGCGTGGATTATTTGTTGTGATGTACACATCCTCATACATTGTACGGCCCCGATTTACAATGAGTTCATCATCAATCGTCCAGACACCCACGTGTTTGCCGTGTTCCTGCAAATGCTTAATGAGTGCCGCATCCGCAAAATGGTGTTCAATCATCACGTAGTCAGCTGCCACATAATGCAATTGTTCTAAAATGAGATTAGGAAGTTGACCAATGATAAGCCCTCTACTCGTCTGGGGAGCTAACTGTTCCATTCGTTTCACCGATGTATGATCAAATGAAGCAAAAATGACCTGGTGCATCATATCCAATCGTTCAACAACCTCCACAACCGCCTCTTCCATCCCAATATAACGTGAGCCCACTTGTTTTAATTCAATGGTCACTTTTTTACCTGAATCCTTCATTGCAACAAGCGCCTGCTCCAAGCTTGGAATGCGTTCATCTGAGAAGGACTCGCGGCACCAGCTCCCCGCATCAAGCTGAGATAGTTCACTGAACGTAAAATCTCTGACTTCACCTTCTCCATTTGTGGTGCGCTCCAATGTATGATCGTGAATCACTACCGGGATGCCATCCTTACTTAAATGAACATCTAATTCAATTCCAAAAATCCAGTCATGTTCTAACGCTTTATAAAAAGCAGCCATCGTATTTTCTGGGGCATAACTCGACCAACCTCTATGTGCGATACATTTCATCTCATTCATCCTCTCTTATTTCACTCCGGTGTAGGTAAAGGCGCGAATAATTTGCCGTTGCGCCATAAAAAACACAAACAGAACAGGGATAACTAAAAGCATATTCCCAGCCATTAACGTATTCCAAGACACCCCACCCTCCGTATTACGCAACTGAGCGATTCCTACTGGAAGTGTTCTGGCGTCATTGTTTGTAGTCATAACAAGCGGCCAGAAGTAATCATTCCAATGAGTAATGAAGCTAAATAATGCAAACGTAATTAAAGTAGGTTTAGCAAGTGGCACCATGACTTTCCACATGATTTTCCACTCACTCGCATCATCAAGCCTTGCTGCTTCAATCAGTTCATGTGGAACCTGTTTGAACGACTGCCTTAGTAGAAAAATTCCAAAGGCACTTGAAGCAAATGGTAGAATGAGTGCCCATACCTGGTTTAGCAGGCCCCAATTGCTCATTTGAATATAAACCGGCAGAAAAATTAACTGCGCCGGGATCATTAATGTAATCATAATGAGAGCAAACAGGACCTTTTGCCCACGAAACTGATATCTGGCAAATGCGTAAGCAGCCGGAACAACCGTAATAAATTGAAAAACAAGAATCCCGCCTGTGACAAGCAGACTATTTGTTAAATACTGCAGAAACGGACCAGAATTCCAGGCCGAAACAAAGTTTTGCCACTGCAACGAATCCGGTAACCACTTTGGTGGAAAGGTCATGGCTTCGCCTAATGTTTTAAGGGAGGTCGACACCATCCATAAAAAAGGAAATAGAAAAACAAGAGCAAGAAGCACAAGACCCACCACATTTATCGAACGCTTTACCCCATTCATAGTAAGTAGGCTCCTTTCCTTATTGATAATGAACACGACGTGATAAGAGCCAGAAGTAAATCGCCGTAAACACACTAATAATGATTAATAACAAGACACCAGCCGCCGAAGCATAGCCAATTTTAAAATATTGGAATCCATATTCGTAGATGTAATACACGATCATATTCGTTGAATTAATGGGACCACCCTGTGTCATAATGGAGATTGTCTCAAATACTTGGAATGACCCTATTAAGTTAATAATGACAAGAAAGAAGATGGTCGGTGATAGCATAGGTAACGTAATTTCACGAAACCGACTAAACCTTGTAGCATCATCTAAATCCGCTGCTTCGTAGACTGACTTCGGAATACTTTGAAGACCCGCAATAAAAATTAACGTGTTAAAGCCAAGCCCCTTCCAAACGGCTACAACAATTAGAGAAAACAAGGACGTCTCCGGCGCATTTAACCATTGAATACCGTTTAAGCCAACAAGATTTAATGCCCAATTCAATAAGCCATAATCCGGCTCCATCATCCACATCCATAACAAGGCAATGGATACTAAAGAGATGACGTGCGGACTAAAGATAGCCCCTTGCAAAAAGGTGTAAAACCAGCCTTGTTTATTGAGCCAAAGTGCAAGAAAGATGGAGAGAATAGTAGTTACACTCACGCTTGCCACGGTATACACAGAGGTGTTGAGTAAAACCTCTCTAAATTCATTATCACGAAAAAGCTGAGTAAAGTTCTCAAGTCCGATAAAATTCATCTCTGGGCTAATAAAGTTCCAATCATGCAAACTTAACTGAACTAAGTAGCCAATGGGATAGAGAAAAAATAGTCCGAACACAATGAGAGATGGAAGAATCATCAAATAGGGCTGTGCTTTTTGCATCATGCTTCAATGCCCACCTCTTCATGAACAACATGAGGCTTTGTTATCGCCACCCCATTTTGATCAAAATAATGAAGATGCCCTTTGGAGACACTGATGTACACCTTATCCCCCATTGAGAGAGGTGGTTCAATACTTTTAGCGACCATCCCTCCAAAGGACGTTTCAAGCTGGTACAATGTTTCAGATCCTAACGTTTCAACTGTCTTGATCTCCGCTTTAACAATCGCTTTTTCTCCTGAAAGTGCGAGATTCTTGGAAATGGTGACATGCTCTGGACGAAATCCAATTTGGTTTACCTCTTGACCGACATGCTGAAATGATTCAGGAAGCTCATCTACAGTGAACACATTCATAGCCGGAGTGCCAATGAACTGAGCAGCAAAGACATTCGCTGGATGGTGATAAATCGTCATCGGTTTATCCATCTGTTGAATAAGTCCTTTATGTAAAATCACAATCTCATCACCCATTGACATCGCCTCTGTTTGATCATGTGTGACATACACAAATGTTGTACCCAGGCGTTTGTGAAGCTGAATCAGCTCTGTACGCATCTGCCCTCTTAGCTTGGCATCAAGATTAGAAAGCGGCTCATCAAATACAAAAACCTTGGGCTTCTTCACCATCGCCCTTGCAAGTGCCACTCGTTGACGCTGCCCACCTGAGAGAACCTGAGGCTTTTTTGATAGATAAGGAGTCAGACCCACGATACTAGCAATATCGTGGATCAACGCTTCCCGTTCCGCTTTTGGTACCTTCTTATTTTTAAGACCGAATTCAATATTCCCTTTAACTGTCATACTTGGGTAGAGGGCATAGTTCTGGAACACCATCGCAATATTCCGTTTTCCAGGAGGAAGATGATCGATACGTTGATCATCAATCCAGATCTCACCCTCCGACTGCTCTTCAAGACCCGCGATCATTCTGAGGCTTGTTGATTTTCCACACCCGGAAGGACCAACAAACACAGTAAATGATCCGTCTTTAATGTGTAAATTCAAGTTGTCAATGACTCGTTCATCTCCAAAGCGTTTGCTGATGTTTTTAAGGGTAATACTCGCCATAATCCCCTCTCCCTTCCTATTATTTCAAGACTGCTTCCGCGCGTTTTTCTGCATTATCTAACGCATCCTGACTTGTTCCATCCTGCAGGACGGCTCGTGTAATTTCCTCTACTAATGCATTTACGACTTCTGGATAACCTTCTACCATCGGACGCTCATGCGCATATTCAAGCTGATCAACCGCTGTTTTATATTGAGGCACCTCTTCGTAGACCTTCTGCATTGCCTCTGTTTCAGAAGCAGAGTGTCTACTTGGCAGATAACCTGTAAATTCACTTGCATACGCGGTTTGCTCTGTATCTGTCATCCATTTAATAAATGTCCATGCTGCCTCTTGTTTCGCCTCATCCAAACCAGCTGTCATGACAAGATTCGCCCCACCAGTTGGAACTCCAAACTGCTTATTCTCAGGCATAAAAGCAGTATCTACCTCATATCCCTGTTCACTCGCATTTGTCATTAAATATGTCAGATCAGCAGTTGAACTAAGCATCATTCCTGATTTCCCATTCACAAAATCCTGCTTCGCCGTATCTCCTGCAACATCTCCAGTAGGAACCTTAATGGAGCCTTCCTCATACATTTCTTTTATAAAATCAATGGCTTCAGCTCCTGCTTCACTGTTAAACGCAGGCTTCCCGTTGTCATCAATCATGGTTCCACCAGCTTGTGTAACAAAGGCTTCATAGAACCAAATATCTATAGGCATAGTTGCACCCTTCATCGTTCCATCCTCGGACAGAACAGCCGCATACTCCTTGAACTCATCCCACGTTTTTGGACCATCAGGATCAAGTCCTTTTTCCTCGAGGATTGTTGTGTTCAAGTATAGGATTGGTGTACTGCGGAGATATGGAAGAGCATAAATCTCATCATCCACATACGAGTTCCCCATTAAGCCCTCATTAAAGTCCTCAATAGCAAGATCATCCGCTTCAATAAAAGGCTGCAAGCTCTCCGTCATCCCGTTTTTGGCAAAAGTCTCAACCGAAGCTATTTCATTTTGTGTGACCTCTGGTGCATCCTTCGCTGCGAAGGATGCCTGTGTTTTTGCATGAAGCTCATCATATGTACCTTGAAACTCTGCCGTTACTTGAATGGAAGGGTGCTCCTCGTTAAACTGCGCTACAAGATTCTCATTGTTCTCCCCAATCTTGTCTCCCCACGCATACCAATATGTAAGTTCTATAGGCTCATCCGGAGTCGCTCCGCTCACAGTGTCTGAGGAAGAAGTTGATCCACACCCTGTCATCATAAGCAAAGCAAGCGCTGCCGTGCTCCCTATCGTCCAGTACGTTTTCATGTATCTGCCTCCTAGAATTGTTAGATTGGCTTACTAGCTCCTATGCTACGTTCCGATCATTAAGCATCTATGAATGGAAGATAAAGTATTTTTTAAGTCAGTAGGAAAAGCATGGAGAATGTTAAGCGAGGATGTAGGTTGTAAAGATGGCGTGGAGAGGAATGGGCAGGTTTTGTCGGAGGTGATCGATGGGGCGTGAGCGTTGGGGTTTTGCGTAAACGGGCTTAACGTTTCACTATTGAACTCCCCTTCCACCCGGTTTATAATGAAAACAACATTTAATGGTCTGACCATATGACAAAATTGGAGTGAGTGGTATGAAGGTATCGTTATTCATTACGTGTTTGGCAGATGTATTCTATCCGAATGTAGGGAAAGATGTGGTTGAGGTATTAGAGCGGCAAGGGTGCACCGTCGATTTCCCTGCCAACCAAACCTGTTGTGGGCAGCCTGCTTTTAACAGTGGGTACCACAAGGAGACAAAGGAAGTCGCTAAAAAAAAGATTCGTGCATTTGAACACTCTGAATATGTTGTGGCACCTTCTGGATCATGTGCTGCCATGCTTCATGAATATCCGCATCTCTTTAAAGAAGAATCTGCCGTTTGGTTGAAACGAGCTGAAGAGCTTGCGTCTAAAACATATGAATTCACTCAGTTTCTAGTAGATGTGCTTGGTACAGAGAGCGTCGGGGCATCATGTGTTGCCAAGGCTACCTATCACTCATCATGTCACATGACGAGATTACTAGGTGTAAAAGAAGCGCCTATGAAACTTCTTAAACAGGTTGATGGTCTGCAGTATACGGAGCTTCCTGGTAGAGAAACCTGTTGTGGATTTGGAGGAACCTTCTCCATAAAAATGAAACCGATTTCAGAGCAAATGGTTGATGAGAAAATTGCTCATATTGAAGAAACGGGCTCAGATGTATTGATTGGGGCTGATTGTGGATGCCTGATGAATATCGGGGGACGTCTTGAGAGACTTGGGAAGCCTGTTCAAGTAAAGCATATTGCTGAAATTTTAAATCAACAGAAGGTGTAAGGAGGGGACCAGCATGCCAATGAAAATTGGAGACAAACCGTTTTTTGATCGAGTGAATAAAGGGCTGGATGATTCATTTATGAGAGGATCTGTTGTTTCAGCACAAGAGCGTTTAAAAAATGCAAAAACACGTTCTTCTGATCAATTAGGCAATTGGGAGGATTGGCGGGAGCAAGCGGAGGAAATCCGGCAGCATACCCTTGAAAACCTTGATTACTATTTGGAACAGCTTGCTACCAATGTAGTGAAAAGCGGCGGACATATTTTCTTTGCGCAAACTGCTCAAGAAGCAAATGACTATATTAAAGGTGTAGCACAGAAAAAAGAAGCCAAAAAGATTATTAAATCTAAATCTATGGTAACCGAAGAAATTGGAATGAATCATGCATTAGAATCAATTGGCTGTGAGGTCATTGAGTCTGATCTAGGTGAGTATATTCTCCAGCTTGATGACCATGATCCTCCGTCTCATATTGTGGCACCTGCCCTTCATAAAAACCGCGATCAAATTCGCGATACGTTTGATACAAAACGTCAATACAAGGGATCGTCTAAACCAGAGGAGTTAGCGTTATTTGCAAGAGAACAGCTACGACAGGAATTTTTAACAGCTGACATTGGAATCACGGGCTGTAACTTTGCGGTCGCTGAGTCAGGTTCCATCGCATTAGTCACAAATGAAGGAAACGCCCATCTAACCGCAGATCTGCCGAACACTCAAATTGCGGTCATGGGAATGGAGCGGATTGTTCCGACCTGGGAAGAGCTTGATGTAATGGTAACCATGCTCTGCCGTAGTGCGGTTGGTCAAAACTTGACGAGCTACGTTACCGGTCTCACTGGTCCAAGGCGCGATAGAGAAACGGATGGACCAGAAGAGTTTCATTTAGTCGTAGTCGACAATGGTCGTTCTTCCATTTTAGGAACAGAGTTTCAATCGGTTCTGCAGTGTATTCGCTGTGCAGCCTGTATTAATGTGTGCCCGATCTACCGGCACATTGGTGGCCACTCATACGGGTCCATTTATCCAGGTCCAATCGGCGCAGTGCTCTCCCCATTACTTGGAGGGTACGATGATCATAAGGAGCTTCCTTTTGCTTCAAGCCTCTGCGCTGCGTGTACGGATGCATGTCCGGTGAAGATCCCACTCCACTCTCTTTTAATTGAACATCGTCGTAAAATTGTTGAAGATGAAAAATTGAGTACGTGGGGCGAGAAGCTCGCGATGAAAGGCTTTGGTATGGCAATGAGTAACTCGAATCTGTTACGTACGGGTACAAAGCTTGCTCCAAAGCTCATGAAGCCACTTGTGAAAGATGGAAAGATTGTTCGTGGGCCTGGTCCAATGAAACCATGGACAGACATCCGTGACTTCCCTACACCTGCTAGCGAATCATTCCGCAGTTGGTTTAAGAAAGAAAAAGGAGATGCAACGCATGACAACTAAAGAAAATCATCAAGAGACGTTTTTAAATGAGATTGCCAAAAACCTCGGTCGTCCGCGAAAGAAAACGGTCAAGCGTCCAACGTGGAAAAAACGTCCACAATGGGACGTTTCGACAACTGCCAGTCAGGATGAGCTTGTGGCTCAGCTCAAAGATCGGTGTCTTGCGATTCATACTCAAGTGGAGGAAACCACCCTTGATAAGCTTTCGACCACTGTTGACAAAGTCTTAAATGATTATGAGGCTTCTTCCATTATTCATTGGCAGGATCCTCGCTTCGCCGAATATGGTCTTGATTCCTACTTTACGCTACACAAAGATAAAGGTCACCACGTTCACGAATGGGATTCACTCGATGAAAAAGGAAATATCACCTTTGCAGAACATGCGGATGTTGGCATTACGTTTTCCGATATGACATTAGCAGAGTCTGGAACGGTCACTTTACTCCACGATTCCGGAAAAGGTCGATCTGTGAGCTTTCTTCCAAAGTCGTTTATTGCTATCATTCCTAAGAGCTCGCTTGTACCTCGTATTAGTCAAGCGACTCGGATGCTCCATCAAAAAGTTGAAGCGGGAGAGGAGATTCCCTCCTGTGTGAATTTTGTTTCTGGACCTAGTAATAGTGCTGATATTGAAATGAATTTAGTTGTTGGCGTACATGGGCCCGTTCGCGCTTGCTATATTCTTGTTGATGATAAATAAAACAAAACAGAGAGACTCAGTTAGTCGACTGAGATCTCTCTGTTTTGTTGTTTATATTCAACAAGCAGCTGATTAATCGTATCTAGGTGAATCGCCATCGCTTCTTTTGCTTGTTCTGCATTCTTTACTTTTATCGCGTTTGCCACAGCAAGGTGCTGATCCATGAGCTTCTGTTGAATGGAATAGCCTTCGATCACTTTTGCCATCCAGACCTTTGTTACGACACTTGAAATTTGGAGAACCTCTGATAAAAATGAGTTTCTCGCCATCTCCGCAATCAATCGGTGAAACTCTAGATCCAACTCCAGGAACTTACCATGGGTACTCGCATTCTGCATGCGTTTAACAACATCATCGAGTCGCACATGATCTTCGCCTGTTGACTTTTTCGCCGCCAGTTCGGCAAGTATGACTTCAACGCCTACTCTTGCTTCTACAAGCTCAAGAATGTTATCAAAGCTTATTTTAGACATGAGCTCAAGATGCTTCGTAAAAAAGTCCCCAAAGCTTTCAGCTACAAAAGTACCCTCTGGCACACGTACTTCAATTAAACCAAGTGCTGCTAAGGCACGAATCGCTTCTCTTAATGTGCTTCGTCCAACACCAAACATTTCCATAAGCTTTCTTTCACTTGGCAGCTTACCACCAGGAGGAATGGTTCCATTTATAATTAGTTCCATCAGCTGCTGTACGATATGCTGTGACATCGTCGTTTTCTTCACTTGATGAATCTGATCTTCAAGCATCTGCTCACTCCAATGATCTGACCTTAAGACCTTAATGATAACGCACGAAACGAGAAACAACAAGATGATCAGTTACTCTCTTGTTGCGCTTCGTCCTTCTCAATTTGGCGGACAACCTGGTCCACTGTTGTTTTTTCCAATGATCGCTCAAGCGCTTGCTGCGCCTCATTAAAATGCTCACCAATTGAATGCTGTATGTTTCGTCCAACAATACATATTGGATTTGGATGATCATGAATACTAAACAATTGGTTTTCCTTCACGGCTTCTACTGCCTTGTACACATCGAGCAGTGTTACCTCGGATAAATCCTTTGCAAGCTCTGCCCCCGCTTTGCCCGGTCTTGTTTTCACAAGTCCTGCATTTCGAAGCATGCCTATTATTTTTCGAACAACGGCTGGGTTCGTATTCACACTTCCTGCTAAAAACTCAGATGTGTTCATCTCTGGTTGATCTTTATCAATATCTAAAAGAGATAACAGATGTATCCCTACTGAAAATCGACTACTAATCGACATATTGCACCATCCATTCTTGTAACAAATGCTATTACAAGTATAGTACAGTTTGGTATGACGAACAATATGTGGGCTTTTGAATAGACCATTCAATTCGATTAACAAGCACCAAACTTGTAACTATTATAAATACATGTAATAATAATAGTTACAAGTAGATTTAAATCTTAGGAGGCTTTTCATATGAAAACATTAATTACTGGTGCAACTGGTCGACTCGGTTCTAAAATTGTCCAATCCGTTCTTACTCGCATTTCTGCAAGTGAACTCGCAGTCAGTGTGCGTAATCCTGAAAAAGCTACAGATCTAAAGGAATTGGGAGTGGATGTACGCCAAGCAGACTTTAATGATCCTGCATCGCTTGAAAAAGCATTTACTGGCATTGATCACCTGCTACTCATCTCTGCAGATGGAGACAATGAAACAAGAATTAAGCAACATACACAAGCTGTTGAAGCAGCTAAGCAAGCGGGAGTTTCATTTATCGCCTACACAAGTTTAGCGGATGCAACCAACAGTCAAAATCTGATGGCGCCGCCTCATGTCGCAACTGAACAAGCCATTAAAGAAACAGGCATTCCATATTCCTTCTTACGTAACAACTGGTATTTAGAAAATGAAACAGATAGTATTAAAGCCGCTACCCAAGGTGCACCATGGATTACTTCAGCTGGTTCAGGTAAAGTTGGATGGGCACTGCAGCAGGATTATGCAGAGGCTGCTGCACGTGTGTTAACGGAAGAGGGACATGATTTTACAACGTATGAGCTTTCTGGTCCACTTTATACGCAGGAAGAACTCGTTGGACATTTAGAGTCTGTTACTGGAAAAGACATCTCTGTTAAACAGGTTAGTGACGAAGAGTATGCAGAAGCGATGAAACAAGCGGGTGTGCCTGACTTTGCGATTCCGATTGTAGTTGGCATTCAAGAAAGCATTCGCGTAGGCAGTTTAGCTACAGAGAAAAGTGATTTTGAAGCAGTTCTTGGTCGTCCTGTAACGTCCATTGAGGAAGCATTAAAACAACTGGTTTCTTCTATATAATAAGAAAAAAGGACGAGGGCGGGACATAACTGGAATGTAGCGAGTAAAACACGAATATAGCAAATAATCCACTACAGAAGAATCCCTCGCTTTCCACGGGAACGGCCTCAGCCCCTTCCGCGGAAAGGGCGCCGCTACAGTGTCTTGACCGCGTTCTGTTCCGTAGGAGTCTCGGGTTCTTCCTCCGCTCGTCTTACTAAAACACGCAAAACACACGAAAGGCGAATGATTCTGCAATCGAATCATTCGCCTTTTCAAATTGAATTTTAGTTGTGTGCCATCCTCGTTCTCTTCTTTATTACCTTGTAAATGCTGCAGGCACTCCACCATCTACTGTAATCATGCATCCTGTTGTTTTTTCTGATTTGGACGAAGACAAAAACAGAATGGCATCAGCGATATCCTTAGGAAGAATCATTACACCAAGTGTTGTGCGTTTCTTATAATGATCCTCAAGCTCCTCTGGTTTAATGCCGTATGCTGCGGCACGTTCCTCGCGCCATGCAGATCCCCAAATCGCCGAACCTTGCAAGACGGCATCTGGTAAAACTGTGTTCACTCGAATTCCGAAGTCCCCGCCCTCAGCAGCAATTGTACGAGCTAAATGGGCCTCAAGTGCCTTGACCGAGCTATATGCAGATACATTTTTGCCTGCATACACCGAGTTCTTCGAGCCGATAAAGACCATACTTCCACCTATTGATTGCTTCTTCATCAGCTTAAAGGCTTCACGAGACACAAGGAAATAGCCTGTTCCAAGCACGTTTAAGTTTAAGTTCCATTCTTTTAAACTTGTTTCGTCAAATGGACTTGATGTAGCAAGCCCTGCATTATTAACAAGCATGTCCAGTCCACCATATGTGCGGGAAACCTCAGAAAAGGCAGACACAATCGCTTCCTCATCTGTTACATCCATCTTAATAGCGATGGCACGCCCCTCACCATGCTCTGCATTAATCTCTTCAGCCACCTTCTGTGCACCCTCTAGATTTAAGTCTGCAATGACTACATGTGCACCCTGGCTGACGTACTGACGGCATGTTTCACTACCGATTCCTCCTGCTCCCCCTGTAACAAAGGCAACTTTACGTGAAAATTCAGCCTCTGTTGGTGCAAGCGAAAGCTTATACAACTCAAGCGGCCAGTACTCAATTTGGAACGATTCCTCTTCATTTAAAGAAACGAATTGACCAAGCGCGGTTGTTCCTTTTATAACGGAGATGGCTCGTGTATAAAGGGCTCCACTTACCTTCGCATTTGCAAGACTTTTCCCTGTGTTCACCATTCCAATACCAGGGATTAAAATGACACGTGGAGAAGGATCAAACATGATGTCGCCTTCTGACTGGTTTTTTTCAAAATAAGCTTTGTATTCTTCTTTGTATGAATCAATGCCTTTAACAAGCTTCTCCGCTAAACCAGCCGCATCCCTTGCATCTGGCTCCCAGCTAATAAAGAGAGGGACACGTTTTGTATGAACCAAATGATCCGGACAAGCCGCACCTACCTGAGATAAATCCTTAGCATCATGGCTGTTTACAAACTCGAGAATATTCTCACCATCATCATATGTGAGTAACGCCTTTTCTTGCTGGCTCACCTGTCCACGAATGACAGGCATCACACTAGATAACAGTTCTTTGCGCTCTTCTCCAGAAAGTGAGCTTACTCTTTCCCCACCAAATGGTACATCCTGCTTCGACTGAATAAACGCTTCTGCTTCGTTGATTGTAGAAATCGTTCGATCATAGCTCTCTTGTGCCGTGTCTCCCCAAACAACCAGCCCGTGTTTCTCCATGAGTACAAGCTCTGCATTAGGATTGTTTTGCACACCTTCTGCGATCATCTTAGAGAGTGTAAACCCCGGACGAATATAAGGTACCCATACAAAACGGTCACCGTAGATTTCTTTTGCCAGTTCCTGACCATTGTCTGCGCAGCATAAGCTGATAATTGCATCAGGATGCGTGTGGTCTACATGCTTAAAAGGAAGAAATGCGTGTAGTAACGTTTCAATCGATGCACGCGGATGCTTTTGACTCAGCATACAATTTTCTAAATATGAAACCATTTCAGCATCTGGCATTTCTTCTTTTTCAAACAATGGATGTATATCGTCAAGGCGTAGCCCGGTAAAATTCTTTGCACCCATCGTTGCTAGATCAGATCCACTTCCCTTCACCCACATGACGTCTACTTCGCGTCCACGAAAATCGATTTCTGATGTTTTCATGGATGTATTTCCGCCACCCCAGTTACATACTGCTCGGTCTGAACCAATTAGGTTTGAGCGGTAGACCAGTTCATCTAATCCTTGTTTTTGTTCAGCTTCTTGTTGATTCCAAAGGTTTTTTACCATTCTAATCAGTCCTTTTCTATTTGGTTTGACTAAGCGCGTTTAGATTGAACGTCTTCTTCATATTTCTTTATATCGTTTAACCAGCTTTCTTTAACAGGTACTTGTTGTCTTTGGCAGTATTCATCCCAGATCGCTCCGAATGGATATGTTTTAAATTCCTCAAGTAAAACCAATCGTTCCGTGAAGTCTCCTTGTTCTTGCAATTCTTTTAAATGACCAGTTGGTTCAAGCAATGCGTATAGCAATGCCTTCACCGTGTTCCGTGTACCAATCGTCCATGCTGCAACACGGTTGATACTGGCATCGAAGAAATCAAGGCCGATGTTCACTCTCTCATGTGCGTCTGCCCGAATAATCTCATGAGCGATTTCTTTTAATTCATCATCAAATGTGACCACATGATCACTGTCCCAACGAACGGGACGTGAGACGTGAAGTGCGACCTTTTCATTAAATAAAAGCAAGGATGACAGTTTATTAGAAATCGTTTCTGTCGGATGAAAATGTCCTGAATCAAGCAAGCATAGCTTGTTATTCTGTTGAGCATAGCTTAGATAAAACTCATGAGATCCAACAACATAGGCTTCCGAGCCAATCCCAAATAGCTTGCTTTCCACAGCATCTAGAACCAGACTCTCATCATATTCTTCAGAAAAAATTTCATCCAGTGACTCTTTTAATCTCTTTCTAGGAGTGAATCGATCACTCGGGGTGTCCTTATATCCATCTGGCACCCAAATGTTAACCAAGGAAGGTGTTCCAAGCTCTTTCCCAAAATACGCAGCAATTTTTCTACTTGCCTTACAATGATTAATCCAAAACGTACGAATCTCCGGGTCAGGATGACTAAGAGTTAGGCCATCTTCCGCTTTTGGATGAGCGAAGACAGTTGGGTTAAAATCGAGCCCAATTCCTTTCTCCTTTGCCCAAGAGACCCACTTTTCAAAGTGTTTAGGTTCAATCGCATCACGGTCGACCTCTTCGCCGTCTGTTTCTGCATAAATGGCATGAAGATTTACACGGTGCGTACCTGGAATGAGAGACAACGCTTTGTCTAAGTCCGCGCGAAGCTCTTCTCCATTACGAGCTTTTCCCGGGTAATTACCTGTGACATCAATTCCTCCCGAAAGCTCTCTTTTTGTCACTTCAAATCCAGATATATCGTCGCCCTGCCAGCAATGTACTGAGATAGGAATCTTTGATAGCTTCTGAAATGCGTCTTCCACATTTACTCCAAAACGCTCATAATGAGTTTTTGCTTCTTCAAACGGTGTGTTAGCCATGGGGAATCTCTCCTTTTTGTGGGTTAAATGTTTTTAGCGAGAAAGATGCTGCTACAAGCGCACGAGCATCAGCCAAAGTGCTGATATGACCTGTGGCAAGCATCTGAACTAACAGATTGCCTATCGCCGTTGCCTCAATCGGCCCTGAGACCACTGTTTTTCCCGTTACATTTGCTACTAACTGGTTCACATATTCGTTTTTTGCGCCGCCACCAATAATGTTCACTTGATCATAAGTCCTGCCATTTATCTCTTCTATCTGGAGAATCGCTGCTTGATAGCTCTTAACTAAACTATGAAACACACAGGCTGCTATTTCACCTGACCTGACAGGCACTGGCTGGTCACTTTCGATACAAGCAGTCTGAATCTCTTCAATCATGTTTACTGGATTCAAAAATCGTTGCTGATCAACATCAATAATGGATGGATTTTTCACTTTTTTGCTTGCTTGGACAAGCTCATCAAAGGAATAGATATCACCATAAAGACGCTTGACCTCTTGAATCATCCAGAACCCCATAATGTTCTTTAAGAAACGGAAACGATAATCTACTCCACCTTCATTTGTGAAGTTGTACGCTTGCGCTTTCTCATCGCAGAGTGGCTCCTCGTTCTCTACCCCCAGTAAAGACCATGTCCCAGAGCTTAAGTAGATGGTATCCTTGTCCTCCGGTATAGCAGCTACTGCGGATGCAGTATCATGTGTGGCTGGAGTGATAACCTCTAGATCAAAACCAAACTCCTGAACAAGCTCTACTCTTAATCCTCCGAGCGTAGTTCCAGGAAGTACAATCTCTTCAAATAAATCAGGACTGATCCCTAAATACGTAAGTAAAGATTCATCCCAGTTTTTCGAATAGGCATTTAGTAGCTGTGTAGAGGTGGCATTTGTGTATTCGTTCACCTTTTTTCCTGTGAGAAGATAGTGGAAGTAATCAGGAATCATTAGAAATGACTTAGCCTTCTCAATCATTTCTGGATGAGACTCTTTTAGAGCTGCTAATTGATAGAAGGTGTTAAACGGTTGAAACTGAATGCCTGTTCTGGTGTAAATCTCTTCTTTAGATAGTTCCTCAGTTACTTTTTCGAGGACGCCTTCCGTACGCGTATCTCGGTAGGCAACCACGGGACCTACTGGCTGATCAAACTCATCAAGTAACACAAAGTCAACAGCCCACGTATCAATGCCAATCGTTTTAGGTTTTATCCCTTTTTCACGGCAGATATGAATACCCTTCTTTATTTCAGCAAAGAGATCGTCTATATCCCAGCATAGATGTCCTGAACGATGAATCATCGCGTTTTGGAACCTGTAAACTTCTTGAAGGTCTATTTTCTGACCATCTAGTGTACCCACAAGTAATCGACCACTTGATGCTCCAATATCCACGGCAATATGAGTAGACGACATGTTTTTAACCCTCCTTTGAAATCGCTTTCTTTTATTAAGTATATAAAAACGGGTTACGGATCTCTATGTCCGGAAAGATCTAATCTTATGTCCTTATTTGCAAAACAAAAGACCCCTATTGATTTAGAGGTCTTCAAGTGATATACGATATGTTTTAGGTGTCATTCCGTATCTCTTGCTAAAGATCCGGTAGAAATAACTTACATTATCATAACCAACCTGATTCACAATCATCGTGATGGGAAGGTCTGTTTTTGCCATTAACTCACAGGCAATGGATAAGCGCTTTTCTTGTAATAGCTCCTTAAATGTTTGGTTGGTCATCTGTTTAATAGCTCGACTCAACACATAGTCATGTTGGTTGAGGGTCGAAGCAATCTCAGTGAGCGTCGCTGTGCTGTAGGATTGGTTAATATAGGTATGGATTTCTTGCATCCAGTTTGTGTGCAGGGTGAACATTTCATTACCTTCAATTTCTTGCTCGTTCTGAGAAATTTCAACAAGAACTAATCCAACGAGTAGTTTCACCTTTGCCTCCGAGACTTGATTGGGGTGTAGAATTTCATGAATGATCGTATGAATATGTGTCTGTAGAACCTCATGGTTAGCGGTTTTAAAGGTGAGGTACTGGCCCTGGTAGGAATAAGCGTAAAGACTATCCATTAAAAAGCGGTATATGGGACCTCGAATGTTTAAGAAGGAAAAGATGTATTCAAAAAAGCTGGGCTGAATAATAAAATTGATGATGATATCGTCCTTTTGACAGGGCTCAATCTCATGCTCTATATGTTGATTTAAGAACATAAGCTCACCTTCATTTAATTGCATTCGTTTCCCGGCGATTGTTTGTGTAAAAGAGCCTTGTAAAACATAACTCATCTCAATGTAATCGTGCTTATGCTTAGGGAATTGGACAAATCGAGTGTGTTTTCGTACCATAATCGTTTCATTATTAGCGAGAAATTTTTTACTCTCTACTGTAGTGAAGTGCTCCTGTGACGAATAGCGTGTATGTGAAACCTTAGGGTTAGCAAGAATATCTCGTTCCTCATCCGTTAGTGGCATGAGATGCCGAAGAATTTTATTTTTCATGTATTCACCTCTTTATTTGCTTTCTCCTATGAAATGTATGAATGGCTACTTTAAGTCGGACTTCATTGTGATCTTTACTTTTATCCTAACTCGTTTTGGCTTCTTTCGCCACATAACTACATTTACTCCATTAAGTAGTTTTCAGCTCGGATTTTTTATTGTCTGTTACACTTTTTCGCGTTATAGTAGTAAAGATTCAGACTATAGAGAGAATTAAGAGGAGTGGAGTAATGAGAAAGAAAACGTTTTTTGGGTTAGGAGCTGTTATTGTCTCACTAAGTGCATTTGTTATGGTTGGGTGCGCGAGCGATAACACCGATGCAGGTGGAACAGCGAGCGCTACAGGGGGAGATCTTGTTGTTGATATGCAGTCCGAAGCTGTGACACTTGACCTTCATGGATCAAACGATACAGCATCCAGTAACATTAGCTCTAATATTTTCGAATCACTTGTTGTACAAGATCCAGAATTAAATTTAGAGCCTGGTCTTGCTGAAGATTGGAAGCAGATAAATGATACGGAATGGGAATTCGACCTTCGAGAAGGTGTGACATTCCATGATGGCACTGAGTTTAATGCAGATGCCGTGAAAGCAAATCTTGATCGTGTGCTTGATCCTGAGGTTGCCTCTCCTCGAGCATTTTTGTTTGAGATGATTAGTGAAGTTGAAGTAGTTGACCCTACTACTGTTCGCATACATACTGAATACCCGTTTGCTCCATTGCCTGCTAACTTGGCTCATTACGGAGCAGCTATGATGAGTCCTGTTGCAATTGAAGCAGATTATCAAGCAATGGCTGACGGTGCAACACCTGGTAGTTATTTGAATGAACACCCAATTGGGACAGGGTATTTTACTTTTGATAGCTGGAACTCCGGAGAGTCTATCAAGTTATTAAAAAATGAAGACTATTGGGGTGAGCCTGCTAAGGTAGATAGCGTGACCTTCCAAGTCATTCCTGAGGGCGGTACCCGGATTGCCAATCTAGAAACCGGCGCAACCCACATTGTTAATAACGTCAGTGCAAGTGACTTGAACCGCTTTGAAGCGACCGATGGCATACACGTGAATCAAACAGAAAGTGTTGCCCTTTTATATCTTGGATTTAACCAAAAGAACGAACTATTAAGTGACCCACTGGTTCGTGAAGCTTTTTCACTAGCCATTAATCGTACCGATATTTTAGAAGGGATCTTTAATGGGGTTGGTGTTGAAGCTAAGACTCCACTTGCCCCTAAGATCTTTGGACATGATGATTCGATTGTATTCAACGAGTATGATATTGAAAAAGCAAAAGAACTTCTAGCAGAAGCAGGATACGAGGACGGGCTGGACATTACCCTCAACACGAGTGATCAGCGTGAACGGACAGATATGGCTGAGTACATCCAGTCAGCCCTTAGCAAAATTGGTGTGAATGTATCCATCCAGGTAAATGAATGGGGTGCGTTCCTTGATCTAACGTCTCAAGGAGAACAAGAACTCTTTATCTTAAGCTGGTCAACCGTTAATGGAGATGCAGATATGGGCTTAGCTCTTTTCCACTCTGATAACCAAGGGGCACAAGGAAACCGTACATTTGTGGCTCGCGATGACATAGATGAGTTAATTGAAGAAGCACGTAAAAGCACAGACGAAGACGAACGCCTTGAGCTCTATAGCGAAATTCAAACAATGATTGCTGATGATAGTATCATCCAACCACTCATACATGAGGAATTTCTGGTTGGAGTCAGAGACGAAGTAGAAGGTTTCTGGGAAAGCCCAACTGGTGTCTTAGTGTTACATGATGTATCAATTCAATAGGTGTAAATAGGTTTAAGCCGAACCATTCTAAGAATGTGTTCGGCTATTTTATTCTTGCTCTCTTTTGGATAAGCTCTGTAGGAGTCTGTCCGCTGTATTTCTTGAACGCACTTGAAAAATAGGCAGGATTCGTATATCCAACCCTCTCTGAGATTTCATAGATAAGATAGGATCCCTCATAGATCATTTTTTTAGCCTTCTCCATTCGAACACGAAGTAAGTAGTCTTTAAATGACTCACCTACAACCTTCCTAAAAATTCGACCTAAGTAATTTCGAGAGATATATAGTTCATCTGCAAGATCTGATAGCGTGATATTCTCCTCCAACCGTTGTTGAATCGATTCTAGCACTTGCTCTACTAGTTGCCGGTGCTTAAGATTTTCATCCCATTTTTGACTTTGACATACCTCAGCTACAATACCCTCAAACAGTTGGACTGACTCATTCCAGGACTGACCGTTTGATAACTGTTTATAGATATCATCATCGTCTAAAGGCAGTTCATCTAACCGAATCCCGATTTCGTATAAGCTGTAGGTAATAATCGTCCAGAGCTGTATCCCTAGCTGAATGGCTGTTTGTTCATGATACGGCTCCTTTTCTACTACTTCGTAAATCGTGCGAATCACCCTGTTTGCCGTTCTTTCATCTGCTTGTTTAATCGACTCTTGAAGCTCTTGTTTGTTTGTTAACAAGCAATTCGTAACGTTCGCTCGAGACAGTGCATCGGCTGAATGAGACGACTCTTCACGAATAAGCTCCCAATTGATTCTCATTGCGTCAGTCACCATGGACTCCAGCCACTCTCGTTCCATCTGGTCTTCCTGCTTCTTTTCTTCCAAACGTGCAATCGAATGCTTTAAAACAGATCGAATGGTTTCCCTTGAAGCTGGCTTGGATAGATAGTCATTGATTTGAAGGCGTAGCGCTTTTCTAGCGTATTCAAAGTCATTATAGCCGCTTAATACAATAACCTGACCGTCGTAGCCCCATTGTTGGAGCTCTTCAATCATATCTAATCCATTTTTAACCGGCATGTAGATATCGGTCATGATGACATCAGGCTTTGTCTCCTTTACCAGTTGGATTCCTTCCACCCCGTCTTTTGCTTGCCCAATCCAATGGCAATTAAGCTCCTCCCAAGGAATAATCATCTTTAGCCCACGTAACACTCGTTCATCGTCGTCAATTAACACTACATTCCACAATTATGTCGCCCCCTCCTCATCTTGATTTAACAAATGAAAAAATTGAGCATCTACCTTAGGAATCATTAATCGAGCGGTTACACCCTCGCCCTGGTTATTTTCTAATACAATCGAAGCGCTATCACCAAAATACACATCGAGCCTTTCTTTCACATTCGCGATCCCGTACCCACCCGGATTAAATGAAGATCGTTCACTTTCATTCCTGGATAACCCTTTGCCATTGTCAGAGATGCTAATGAGCAATGACTGTGCATTTTCTTCTATCGTCACTTGAATAAAACCATTCCTTTTATCTGTTAATCCATGAATCACTGCATTCTCAACAAACGGTTGTAGTGTGAGCTTCGGTAGATAAAACAGAGATAAATCACCACTCGTTTGAATCTGATAATCTAACTTTCCATCCTTGTTAATCTTCTGGAGCTCCAAATAGTGCGTCAGATAGTCTAATTCGTCCGGTATGGATAGATAACTTTTTCCCTTTGATAGACCTATACGCAGCATATGACCGAGTAACTCAAGCATTTTACTCATATCATCGTCACCTCGTTCAATGGCCCTCCAGTTCAGCTGATCTAACGTATTGTAGAGAAAATGCGGATTGATATTTGCTTGGAGCGCCTTACTTTCAGCGATTCGCTGTCTTTTTGTTTTTTGTAAGACAGATGCATACAATGAATCACTTCTCGCAACAAGCTGAAGGTATCCATCAAAGAGAAGGCCAAACTCATTTTGGTAGTCAGTTGGCAATTCTTCAGTAGCCGACGTTTGTGGATAGGTTTGCATTACATTTTTTAATTGAATGATAGGCTGAGTGAATTGTTTTGTTAAATACAGCATCGTAATGGTCACAAAAAAGATAGAAATGAGTCCAATTGCGGATAACCACATCGCAATTCGTTTACTTCCAGCTGTGATGAGCTCATTCGGTGTTACTTCTAACAACGTCCAATTAGAGGATGGCACTGCACTCGAAACGATAAGGTCTCCTTCCTTCGTCAGCTCTGCCAGTTCAGTGATGCCTTTTTGGTCTTGTAATAAGGTTGATAACTGGTTTAAATAGGGTTGAAATTCATCTTGATCTGGGGATTGCGAAAGTAACGATCCATCACCGTCTAAAATAAACAAGTTCTTCGTGTTTCCCTTGTCTCGTAACCAATCTACAATAAAGTCCTTTCGGATATTCAAGATCAGTACACCAATCAAATCTCCTCTAGAGGAATAGACGTTTCGGCCATAACTCACGACATCCTCCTCACCAAATAGAAGGTTTACCTTTCTCTCTCCTATCCATGCTGCTGTCACATCTGATAGCTTCGTTGCCCACGGGAAGGAATGGAACTCGTCCATAGAGTGAAATTGAACAGGATGCTGTGAATTAACTGGTGGCTGATCCATGTAAACGGATATCGAGTGAAGACCAGGAACACTGTATATGACGTTTGAAAAATCAAGATCAACGAGAGTTCTCTGCCTTGAAAAGGCTGAACTAGAGTCAGATTCCATTTCTTTAGATTGTCTCATTAATTCTTGAAATGCTTTTTGGCGTGATAGACCAATAGAAGTCTCCTGAAAACTGCTTAGTTCGCTACTTAGCTCTCGACTTAAGAGAGTTAATTTCTCTACTTGGTGCGAAACCGTTTTCTCCGTATTTTCTTTTGTCGTTAATTGGTAGGTGACGGCTATAATCGTTAAGAGGGTAAGGAGGATGAATGCAGTGATACTACCAAATAATATGTGCCTAATCTTGTATCGCTTAAATAGATCCATCGTATCGACCCAACCTACACTTTATTTTGTTATCGCTTTCAATCTATTTTATCAAATGATACAACGAATGAAAATAAGGGGAGGCATACGCCACCCCCTACAACGGTTCCTCACTCATTGTGAAACCTATTCGATCAAAAGCATGTGCGGCTACTTTCATGATAATAGCTGCTGGAACGCTAATGCCATAAAATAGGATGAGCCCAGGAAAAAGGACACATAAGATGATTGAAACTCCTAACACTAATATCAAAACAACGACATAATGAACATTGGCGATTCCAATTGTTAATGTGCTTCGGACCGTCTGCACAAACGATTCTTTTCGATAAACATTAAGTGGAAACGAAAAAAACAAGACAGATAAAAAGAGGAAAAGGATGGTTAGTAAGATCATTCTAGGAAACAATGCAGCCTCCATTAAAATCATCGCTCGGCCACTTACTAAAAGCAATAATAAGGTAAGGATGATTCCCCACCCCATCAGATTGGCTCGAATAAACTCTTGTTTATAGCTTCTTTTAAATTGATGATACATAACTCGGAGTGGGACTTCCGTTAATCCCTTGGCGCTATAAGCTTGCCCTATCGTCCGATACAATGCCTGTGCCGCTGGTGCCCAGCCAAATAACCCCAGCCCCAGTAAGGTAAATCCTAACCACAATAGGTTTAGGACGGCGAGCCGCATCAGAATATCGCAATAGTGCATCACACTGTCTCCAAGCTTTTGAATGTTCATTCCTTTTCTGCCTCCTTATCGTGGGTTGATCTATTTTAAGCCAGTTGTTGCGATGCCCTCTACCAAATACCGTTGAAAGAACATGAATAAGATAAGCTGTGGTAACAGTGATAGGGATGACATAGCGAGTAGAGGCCCCCATGAGGTTCCTGCTTCCGCATCCATGAAATTACGTAAGCCTAGTGAGATCGTATGAATCTCAGCACTATTTAAATAGATAAGTGGAGAAAGAAAATCATCCCATGACCACATAAACGCAAAGATTGCGACTGTGACAAGTGCCGGCTTCAGCAAGGGTAAGATGATCCGCCAAAACACACCAAATGTTGAGCATCCATCAATAATAGCTGCCTCATCCAGTTCTTTTGGTATCCCTCTAATAAACTGGATCAATAAAAAGATAAAAAACGGAGTTCCACCTAAGAACGCTGGCACGATCAAAGGATAAAACGTATTCACCCAATTAAACTGCTGGAACAGAATGTATTGTGGAATTAAGGTAATTTGCATAGGGAGCATGACTGTTGATAGCAAACATGCAAAGAGAACCTTTTTAAAACGAAACCGTAGTCTGGCAAAGCCATATGCAACAATACTTGAAGATAAGATTGCTCCGACAACCACACTTCCCGTTACAAACAAAGAGTTCTTAAAATACACATCAAACCCAAATCCTCCAAACCCTGCCCAACCTTCAGAGTAATTCAGCCAATCTACCTCAATGGGTATAAGCGAAATCGCATTAGAAAAGATTTCTGTTTCTGGTTTTAGTGAGCTACCAAACATCCACAAAATCGGATAAAGCATGAGGAAACTAAAACCAATGACGAAAACATAGTAGATCACATCAGATAAACGTTTAGGCTTTTTCATCATTACTTCCCTCCATCCGAATCATAGTGAACCCACAAGCTTGATGACTTAAAGATAATCAAGGTAAAAAAGCCAATGATAACAAGTAGAACCCACGCCATCGCTGAGGCATAACCCATATTTAAGAACTCAAATGCCACTTCATATAAGTACACCGCATAAAATAATGTCGCATCTCGCGGTCCTCCACCCGTAACGAGGAACGCTTGAGTAAAGGTCATAAACCCACCAATCATCTCCATAATTAAGTTAAAAAAGATAATTGGTGTCAGCATTGGAATGGTGATCTTAAAGAATTGCTTGATTCGACCTGCACCATCTACACTTGCAGCCTCGTATAGGTCCTTTGGTATTTGCCTAAGACCTGCAAGAAAGATAATCATTGGAGCTCCGAATTGCCAAACAACAAGTAGGATAAGGATCGACATAGCTGCATTTGGATCACCAAAGAAGCTAATCGTGCTTAAACCGAGTGAATCGAGCATGGAATTCACTGCACCATTTCGTCCGAAGAGCTGTCTCCAAACAACTGCAATAGCAACACTTCCCCCAATAATTGAAGGAATATAATAAATGGTTGTGAACAGACCTGACCCTTTCTTTCCAGCATTAAAGATCAAAGCAAGAAACAAGGAAAAAGCGAGTTTCAATGGTACGGCAATCACGACAAATGTAAATGTAGCCTTTAATGCCTGAATAAATCTTGGATCATTGGTGAACAGCTTCACGTAGTTACTAAAACCTGTCCATACAGGTGCTGTGAGCATATTATAATTAGTAAATGACAGGTAAAAAGAATAAATCATCGGTCCAATCACCAGTCCAAAAAAACCAAGTAACCATGGCGATATGACAAGATAAGCGGTAAAACTTTCCTTCCAGCTTTTCTTCCGGACTCTTCTCTGTTCTTCAGGCGTAAGCGTTTCTGCAGTTGATTTAACTGTCTCCATTTCCCACCTCTAAATGTATGATTTGCAAACATGTAGGAAAAGGTCAGTCCACAATTGGCCTGACCTCAATCCAGCATCTTGCATATGAAGTCATCTTTACTCTAGAACTTGCTCTGCTTCAGAACGGAATGTCTCTACCCCTTCTTCAGGTGTCATATCTCCATATTTGACTGCCTCTAGCATCCGATTAAACGAAGCTCTCACTTCCGCTTCTCCTGGTGGTGGTAATGGCTCAGACTCACCAGCACGTTCTCCAACAATCTCAAGAAATTCAAATGTTTTTGCGACACTTTCATCTACCTGATCTAGCAAGTGCTCTCGAATTTCAGATGAGATTGGAACACCACGTTCCGCCATCAAGATTTCGTTTCCTTCAATGTCGTTAGTCATAAAATCAACAAACTTCGCAGCAGCCTCTTGCTTATCGGAATTAGCAGAAATGCTCCAAGACATACTAGGACGAATCCAATCTCCCGGACTTGTTGCTCCTTCAGCTACCGGTAGAACGTTCACACCGATTGGATCCTCTGACATTGGTTGAATACCAATTACTCCGTTACTCGCTCCAACTGCCATCGCCGCTTCTCGGTTGGCAATCATTGATTCTCCACTGTCGTTGATCTCAACCGTCACATCGTGAGGAGTTGATACGCCGTTATCTATCATGTTCTTTTCCATTTCCAAAAAGTTCACTAACGTCTCGTTCTCAAATCCTAATGATCCATCTTCGTTATAGAAATGTTGATCAAATTGACGAGCATAATGAGTAAACGCCTCATATTCTGCTTTTACAAAGTCAAATCCCCAAGCTCTATCACCTTCGCCTTGAGAGACTGTGTCCATTGCTTCGTACAGATCATCATACGTATATCCTGGCTCTAGCTCGAGATCATATTTTTCAAATAATGCTTCATTGTAAAGAGTTGAAAATGCATTGGCTCCTGAAGAAATTGCGAATGTACTGCCATCCTTTATATTCATCTCTTGATAGACGTCATCAACGTTATCCATATTTATGGTTCCATCTTCAATAAATGGATTAACGTCCATCACCAGCTCACTTGAAATATATTGCTCTAGCTTTGATGTATCCATCTGAATAACATCAGGTAAATTACTACCCGCTGCTTGTGTGGTCAATCTTTCCCAGTAACTATCGAAGCCTGTATACTCTGGTTCAACTCGAATATCAGGATTCTTTTCTTCAAATAATGCAATCGCCTCGGTCGTCATATTGTGTCTTTCGTCTGATCCCCACCACGAAACTCTGATAACGGTTTGATCTCCCTCGGCTTCTCCGCTTCCGCCTGTAGGTCCACCTGGAGTACATCCAGCTACAATCAAACTTAAGGAAGTAGCCGTAAAAAGTATGCCCCATCTCTTTTTCATAACGAATCAACCCCCATGATTTGTAAGTGCTTTCTTTTTATAATTATAAGCGCTTACATTTCGCATTTATATATAATAAATGTTAACTATCTATCAAAAAACAACACACTTTCTTTATTGATTCCTGACGAACCCTCAACCTCGGACAACAAATATGCTATGATCGACATAGCCATTCAGTCATCTCAAGACGAATGACTTTTTTATAAAAGATTGGCAAAATGAACGTATAACGAAAATTCTGGAGGAAAACAATGCTTAAACAGGATGATACCTTTGTATTAATAGGAGATAGTATCACTGAAAACGGACGTTTTGAGGATCCACAAGGGATTGGAATTGGGTATGCTGCACTCATTCATGAT
Source organism: Alkalihalobacillus sp. NPDC127517 (assembly GCF_050276055.1). Lineage (NCBI taxonomy): Bacteria > Bacillati > Bacillota > Bacilli > Caryophanales > Bacillaceae > Alkalihalobacillus > Alkalihalobacillus sp. NPDC127517. Next base: position 28,221 of record NZ_JBNNQX010000003.1, read on the forward strand.
TATTTAATGGTCAAACACCCAGAGCTACATCTTGCCATTTATAATAGAGGAATTAGTGGAAACCGAGTAACAGACCTTGAGGACAGATGGCAACAGGACGTCTTAGATTTGAATCCCGATTGGGTCTCCATCTCAATTGGTGTTAATGATGCGTGGAGTCAAACGAAGCATCCTGATCGAGAACAGGTTTACCCTGAGTTGTTTGAAGAAATTTACGATCGAATTCTTAGATACACACTCGAAAAAACAAATGCGAGGCTTATCTTGATGGAACCTACCATTATTAAAGAAGATTTGAACTCTGAAGAAAATCACACGCTACAATCATATATAGAGGCAGTCCACAGACTTGCCAAAAAGTACGATGCGATTCTTGTCCCAACTAATCAAGCGTTCCAAACCTACCTCGAAGCGGAATCAAACGTTCCTGTCACTACGGATGGCGTTCATATGAACTCTAAAGGCGACGTTCTAATGGCTGCTGCTTGGATTGATGCTTTAAACAATAGCGAGAAAAAAGAATAATTTTTAAAAAAACCATGCGGACGACCTTTTGCAGGCTTGTCCGCATGGTTTTTAGTTATTTTTTCGTTGATTGATTCGGTACATCTTCTGTTAATTTCAGTTCAAACAGTCCTGCTTCTTTAGCTGATCGAATCGCGATATAGACAAATGGTCCAAGGATTAGGCCCATTACACCGAAGAATACATAACCAAAATACATTGACAACACCGTCGGTAATGCGGCAAGTCCAATTGAATCTCCAAGTACTTTCGGTTCAACAATTCTTCGAACAATCAATAATACAGCTGCCAGGATGATTAACTGCAGTCCTGTATTTGTTCCACCAAGCACCATTGCAAGAATTCCCCATGGTACAAGTATCAAAGCTGGTCCTACGTAAAGTGGAATAATATCGACTAGCCAAATTAAGATCGCCATAATTAAAGCAGATTTGGGTGAGATAAAGAGTAAACTTATGTATGTCACCACAAACACACCTACACTTAAAATAAACTGCGCTTTCCAGTACCCTAAGAACACTTTACTCATACGCTGAAAAACAAATCTAAGCTTACTCGCAGTCTCCATCTTAAATAGATTAAAGAACAAATTAAGTAATCTTGGTAGGTCTAAACTAAATAAAAACAATGTGATAAGGTAAACCAAAGCAACAAAAAGCATATTTGGTACGGCTGTTAGTAAAGAGGTAATTCCCGCAAGAATATCTGAAGTAATACTCATCGCTCGATCAAACAGTCCTTCCGACTGCCTTTCGATCTCTCGAACAATTTGGTTCCCTTGAGGAATTTCAGCAATAGTTTGGTTAAAGCTAATAATAAAGTTATCAACAAAGATCTGAACCTCGCGCGCATACTGTGGCAGGTCCAAAGACCAATCATAGATCGCACGAATGACCCTAGTAAATGTTAGATATAATGCGTAACCACCCAACAAGACAAATAACAGAAAGACAATGGTTACGGGCAGCAATCTCTTCTCTGTTTTCAACTGTTTTTTGAGCATTTTCACAAACGGCTCAAAAATCATCGCAGTCAGTAAGGCAAAAAAGATTGGTGAAAAGTATGAAAAATTAAAATAGACGAATACAGCAATTCCAAGAATGGCAATCAAAGTCAATATTCGTTTGACTAGAACTTGATTAAACAATAAGCAACCTCCTGACCACAAATAAAAAAAAGGTGATGCTTCATTATTATATCAGTATCGAGAAATGATACACAATTTTTTCCGCTTTTTGCTTTAATCTTTTTGATTTCATTATTATTAAATAAGGCTAGGAATAAACATTAAATCATGTATAAAAACTACAGGAGAATCCCTCGCTCGTTTTATTAAAGAGTCAAATGGCGAATGATTCGATGGTTGAATCATTCGCCATTTTCTAATTCCTATTTAGTAATGTCCCAAACTCATCACTTTTTGTAACCAGATTATACAGATGTAGCGCCTTGTCCACCATCTATTCTGTAGTACGATCCTGAGATAAATGAAGCTTCATCGGATGCAAGGAAGGCCATTAGGTTTGCAATTTCTTCTGACGTTGCATAGCGATTTAATGGAACACTTGCTTCAAATTGTTTTCTTGGATCCTTTGCCCCAGTAAGCTCAGCATTTGCTTCAATGGATCTCATCATTTGCGTATCAACACCAGATGGAGCGACTGCATTCACACGGATATTGTTTGGAGCTCCTTCAAGTGCGGCTGTTTTTGTTAAACCGATTACACCATGCTTTGATGCTACATATAAGCCCATACCTGGTGCACCTAATAGTCCTCCGTTTGAAGCAGTATTGACAATGGCTCCACTCTTTTGCTCATTCATAACACGCATTACATGTTTTAAGCCGTAAAAAACACCTTTAAGGTTTACATTGATTACTGCTTCAAAGTTCTCCGTTGTTTGATCTACTAAATTGTTGAATTGACCATTAATACCAGCATTGTTTACAAAGACGTCAATTCGACCGTATGTTTCTTTAGTTTTTGAAACAAACGCTGCAACGTCCTCTTCCTTAGCCACGTTTCCATCAAGTAAAAGCAAGTCCTTTGCTTCTACGTCTTGTGCCGCTTTTTCGAGCACGTCCCGCTTTAAGTCAACAAGAGCAAGCTTTGCTCCTTCGCTAGCAAACTTCTTAGCAGCAGCAATTCCAATTCCTCCTGCAGCGCCTGTAATTAATACTACTTTGTCTTTAAAGTCCATCATGACAGCCCCTTAGAGTTTTAGTTATTTCTATACAAGAAGAATATACTCTCACTTTGTCGAAAAGTGTAGTTTTATGCTTTCCCGTCTAAATACTCGTTAGGCTCACGATTTTGTTCCGCATTATTGTTCTTTGCTTGAGCAAGCCTGCCATTACGATGCTCCCCATGATTCGTGTTTTCTTTAAATTGATTGTTTGGCTTATGATCTTTTTTAGACATACTCATCCTCTTTTCGTCGTTTTGTGAGTAGTTTTTTCTAAAATCGACATCCTATACATATAAAAACGCCTGGTACATCCAATAGTATCCTTTTGGAAACTATAATACTTTAAAGTGCGTACTATTACTCACTACATGGGCGTTGTATACTAACTACTGTTAAAAAACTATCTAAACTAACATCTGGAGGAACACAAACATGTCTAACGTTTTATTTATCAAAGCTAACGACCGCCCTGCTGATCAAGCAATCAGCGTTATGATGTATGATGCATTTGTTGCATCTTATAAAGAAGCAAACCCAAACGATACAATCACTGAATTAGATCTTTTCAAAGCTGATCTTCCTTACTACGGTAACGATGCCATTACAGCTAACTACAAAAAGAGCCAAGGAATGGAACTTACAGCTGAAGATCAAAAGTACATTGATCTAACTGAAAAATACCTTGGTCAATTCTTTGATGCTGATAAAGTTGTGATTGCTACACCACTTTGGAACGGAACCGTTCCAGCACCACTTGTAACGTACATCTCTTATCTTGCTCAAGCTGGACGTACGTTCAAATACACAGCTGAAGGTCCAGTTGGACTAGCTGGAGACAAAAAAGTAGCGGTTCTTGCTGCACGTGGATCTGACTATGCGCTTGATTTCATGGCTGCTAGTGAAGCTGCCGTTCGCTATGTGAACACAAACCTTGCTCTATGGGGAATTCATGAGCCAACTCAATTGATCATTCAAGGACATAACCAATACCCTGAACGTTCTCAAGAAATCATTGCTGACGGATTAGTTGAAGTAACAAAAGCTGCTGCTTCTTTCTAATTCCATTAAAAAAAGCTGTCCATTGAGGACAGCTTTTTCTTGTTTCATTAATCAAACATAAGTGGACGAGCAATTTTATTAATAGCCGCTCCATCAACCATCAAGGTTTGGCCACTTACATACGTTGCCTCATCAGACACCATAAACAAGCAGGCATTGGCAATATCATCAACCGTACCAATCCGGCCGAATGGTTGAAACTGAAGAGTTTGGTTAAATGCTTCTTCCGGATCCTCAAGGCTAGCAAACGTTTTTTCTAAAAGCGGAGTATCTACGGTACTTGGACAAACCGCATTCACCCGAATGTTGTGAGGGCCTAAATCTAGTGACATTTGTCTAGTTAAGGCTGTCAGCCCACCCTTTGATGCAGCATAGGCTGCAAGTCGGGTAATGGTTTTCTCTGCATGCCACGATGCAATATTTACAATCGCCCCGCCCCCACGCTTTTTCATCTCAGGAATCACGTATTTGGAGCACAGAAATGCACCTGTTAGATTTACGCCTAAAATCTGCTGCCACTCTTCAAACGATGTGTCCTCTACTGATTTACGAACCGTTACGGCTGCATTGTTTACAAGGATATCCACCCCGCCAAACGTCTCTACCGTTTTATTAATTAGAGCTTTTACTTGTTCTTCCTTACTCACATCCGCTTCTACAAAATGAGCTTCAATCTTCGCTTCTGTTAGTTCACGAACAAGCTGTTCACCTAACTCTTTATTCACATCTGCAACAATAACTCGAGCTCCTTCTCTAGCAAATGTTCGTGTAATTCCTTCTCCAATTCCTTGACTTGCTCCGGTTACGATGGCCACTTTTTTATGAAGTCTCATGTATCTCTCTCCTTATGTAAAAAGGAACCCTAAGCTTAACCCAGGGCTCCTGTTTATTAGTTCAAATTGCTAAGGTCTAGCTTGTAGCCGTTCTCGTCATTACTTTCTCGCTCAGGTGTGTTAAAAACCGTTTCTTTATTAATCTTATGCTTCTCTGCTGCACGATCTGAAAACGCATCAGCAATTTCCGTATCTTCATTTAAGACAAATTCAAGTGCGTTGATCTGAGTGCGTAAACGTTGTACCGTACGATCAAGGTAGATATACACTTGTTGATCATACTGAGAAAGATCTCTAAACGTCTTCTCGTCAACCTGCATTTCTTTTACTTTTTTAATGCAATTCACTAATTCGCTTCGTAATTCATTTCGCGTTTCTTTAACTACTGAAAGATCTCTCATCTTAACAACATCCTTTCTATTTACACATCTCGCTTTTATATTTCCACTTTTCCAACTAATTCTAGTATATCGTGATAACGATTTGTTTTAAAGGACTATTTCATTTTCTTTCCTTTCATCTAATGGTAGAAGATTATTTCGATCCTTTAGGGCATAATACACATGCTTTAAAATTGCTAAACACTACCGTTTGACATAATCCGACAAGAATATTATGATCTTCTTAACCCGATAAAACTACTAGACATTATCAGTTTACTATGAGTATAGATTTAATTGAAATGAGGAATGTATCGTGCAAAGCGATTCAACTAAAAAAATGAACTTAGGCGTCTTTTTGGCTGGTACAGGACATCATGTAGCTTCATGGAGACACCCTCGTGCCCAAAAAGATGGATCAATGAACTTCAACTATTTTAAAGAGCTTGCACAAACGGCTGAAAAAGGAAAGTTTGACCTGCTCTTTTTGGCAGATAGCTTATCTATAAACCCTAAATCTCACCCAAATGTGATGACGAGGTTTGAACCTTTTACCATTCTTGGTGCTTTGGCTCAATCTACTTCAAAGATTGGATTAGTCGCTACGGCGTCTACTACGTACAGTGAGCCCTTTCATATTGCACGTCAGTTTGCCTCACTCGATCACTTATCCGCAGGACGTGCTGGTTGGAACGTGGTGACTTCGTCCATTCCTGATACAGCTAAGAACTTTAGCGGTACCGAGCACCTCGAGCATAGTCTGAGATATGACCGGGCAGACGAATTCGTAGATGTTGTTCAAGGACTTTGGGATTCATGGGAGGAAGAGGCGTTCATTCGCAACCAAGAAGCTGGGGTATTCTTTGATCCAACTAAATACCACGAGCTGAATCATAGTGGGGACTACTTCCAAGTAAGAGGGCCACTGAATGCAGAGCGCACACCACAGGGGCAGCCCGTTATAGTCCAAGCTGGATCTTCTAAGGATGGCATGGCGCTTGCAGCGAAGTATGCTGAAATTATCTTCACTGCACAAAACAATAAAGAAGCGGCACAAGCCTTTTATGCCGATATTAAGAAGCAAGTTCAAGAAAATGGTCGTGAATCAGATGATGTAAAGGTTCTTCCTGGAATCTTCCCGATTATCGGAGCAACTGAAGAGGAAGCGAACCAGAAGTATCAAGAATTACAGGATCTCATCCAACCTGAAGTGGGACTTAGCATTCTATCAACGGCTCTTGGTGGCTTCGATTTATCAAATTATCCTTTAGACGGTCCGCTACCGGAGATTGATGTTGAGCAATCAAACGCTGTGAAAAGCCGAGCTCAGCTTATCATTGATATGGCGAAGCGCGACAACTTAACTATTCGCCAGCTTTATCAATATGTTGCTGGATCACGCGGACATCACATCTTTGTTGGTACACCAACAAAACTTGCAGACAAACTAGAGGAATGGTTCAAAGACGGAGCCTGTGATGGATTTAATGTCATGCCTCCACTCCTTCCAGAAGGCTTGGATCAATTTGTGAATGACGTGGTTCCTATCTTGCAGGAGCGTGGATTGTTCCGTCTTGAATATGACGCGACTACCTTAAGAGGAAACCTTGGAATAGACGAACCACACAACCGGTATACGAATGGATCAGATCATGTTTAAACATCCGTCCTATCGATTAGCTACTGTGGAGGATGCCGAAGAGATACTTGATCTCACATTACGAGCGTACGCACCCATTCGTGAATTAGGGATTCATTTCGCTGCTGCAACGGCTGACATTGAGCTTGTTAAGAAGAACATAATGAACAATACATGTTACCTCATGCTACGAGACCAGAAGATGATTGCGACAGCTAGCCTACGTATGCCATGGGGACTGCAGCCTGGCCCCTTTGGTGTACCGCACCTTTGGTGGTTTGCAACAGATCCAACCCACGCACTAAAAGGAGACGGAAGCGACTTTCTTCATTGGATTGAACACACGGTCGTAGCCGAGCAATTAAAAGCACCTTACCTTTCACTTGGCACAGCAGACAAGCATCCATGGTTAATTGGAATGTATGAACGCCGAGGATACGAACGGGCCGGTAGCGCCGATCTTGGAAAAGGTCACACAACCATCTACTTAAAGAAAACGATTTTGCCACATCTTATTTGATCAAACCACAACAAAGAACACTCAGGAGGATTCACATGAAACGAACACATAAAATCACTCTCGCACTAGGACTAACCAGTATTCTTGCACTAACTGCTTGCGGGTCGGGCGACTCATCTGCTGATGGAGGAGATGAAGCAAACGTTTTACACGTAGGAGCAACTGGTCAAAGCTACCCATTCGCTTATAAAGAAGGAGACAAGCTTCAAGGCTTTGACGTTGAAGTCATTGAACATGTTGCCGACAAAATTGGTTACGATGTCGATTGGACATTAATGGAATTTAGTGGTGTCATGGGTCAGCTTCAAGCCGGAAAGCTTGATACGGTAGCGAACCAAGTGGCCGTAACTGAAGAACGTAAGGAGCTCTACGACTTCTCAGATACGTATTCATACGCTGGTACACAAATTGTGGTCGCTGAGGATAATGAAGAAATCAACGGACTAGATGATCTGGCAGGCAAAGAAGTCGCAGCAGTACTTGGTTCAAACCATGCCAAGAATCTTGAAAGCAAGGATCCAGATGGTAAGATCAACATCCGCACATATGAAACTCAAGAAGGAACTCTGAATGATGTGGCACTAGGTCGTGTTGATGCCTACGTAAATGGACGTAGTGTACTACTTGCTCAATTGGAGTTAAACGACCTGCCTCTTAAATTAGTAGGCAATCCGATTGTGTATGAAGAAGTTGGATTCCCATTTTCAGAAGAGAATGCTGAGCTTAGAGAAGATGTAAACCAAGCTTTAGAAGAGCTTCGCGCAGATGGAACACTTTCTGAGCTATCTGAGAAGTACTTCAAAGATGATGTGACAGAGCCAATTAGCGAAGAACAAGAGTAATCTGGGGTGTGAGCGATGAACTTTGATTTTGATTATATGATATCTGTCTTTCCCGTTTTGTTAAAGGCTCTTCCTTTAACGCTGTTAATGGCCATTGTTTCAATGATCATGGCCGTTCTTATTGGAGGGGTACTGGCTCTGATTACAAAAGGAAAAATCCCAGTGCTGTATCAATTGGCTTCTGTATACATTTCCTTTTTTCGGGCAGTTCCGACTATTGTTCAGCTATTCTTAATCTATTTTGGACTGCCTCAGCTTTTTCCAGCGTTCAGTTCCCTGGACGCCTTATCTGCAGCCATCATCGGACTAAGTTTAAAGAACTCATCGTATCTGGCCGAAATTTTTCGAGCGGCGCTTTACTCCGTTGACGAGGGGCAGCTTGAAGCGTGTATGACCGTTGGAATGACAAAAACGCAAGCGTATATTCACATTATCATTCCACAAGCGGTTCGTAATGCCATTCCCGCAACAGGGAACACGTTTATCGGCTTACTGAAAGAAACGGCGCTCGCTTTCACAATCGGTGTAACAGAAATGCTTGCATCCGGTAAAATGGCCGCCGCTTCGACCCTACGTTTCTTTGAGGCATACATGGCTGTTGCACTCATTTACTGGGTGTTAGTTATTGGTTATAGTGCACTTCAAAGCTGGTTTGAACGAAAAATGAACAGGCCATATGTACGTTAGGAGGGTTTATTGTGATTGAGGTTAAACAAATTAAAAAACGATTTGGCGAGCACATTGTACTAGATGGCATTGACCTTACTGTTCAGAATGGTGAGGTTGTCGCCGTGATCGGTCCATCTGGTTCGGGTAAATCAACCCTCCTGCGTTGCTTAAATCTTCTTGAACAACCGGAAGCAGGGATGATTCAAGTCGGTAACACACAAATTAATGCAGCGAGCTATACAAAAAAGGATGCTCATGCCTTGCGGAGGGAATCCGCTATGGTCTTCCAAAATTACAACCTATTTAAGAATAAAACAGTATTAGAGAACATAGCAGCTTCTCTGCGTATTACAAAAAAAATGAGTAAAGTAGAAGCTCATAAGATTGCTTTTGATTTATTGGAACAAGTCGGCTTATCTGATAAAGCCCAATCTTATCCTGTTACCTTATCAGGAGGGCAGCAGCAGCGTGTCGGAATTGCCCGCGCGCTTGCCGTGAACCCAACTGCTCTTCTTCTAGATGAACCAACCTCAGCACTCGATCCAGAGCTTGTGTCAGAGGTTTTACAGGTCATCAGATCCATAGCTAAAAAAGATACAACCATGATTATCGTTACCCACGAATTAGCATTTGCTCGTGAAGTAGCCGATCGTGTGATCTTTATGGCAGATGGACACATCGTCGAAGAAGGCAATGCACGCGAGTTGTTTGACAACCCGAAACAGGATCGCACAAAACGATTTATTAAGCAACTGAATCAAACAGAAGACGCAGACCGGTAAACACACCGGTCTTTTGCTATTAGGAGGGATAACCGTGACTAACTGGACAGCCACTTTTGCAAACCTTGTTGCTCAGTCATTACCGAACGACGAGGCAATAACATCAGCCCAAAAGGGAGTACTTGATTATCTTGCTTCAAGCCTAACAGCGGGTCAGACTGCAACCGGCACGTTGCTTATGAGGTGGTTTGATGAAGAAGGAGGGCATGCAGACGTGCCCTTAATTGGAATGTATAAGAAGGTGTCGGCAAGGCAAGCAGCATTTTTTAATGGTTACTTAGGCCATGCACTCGATCTTGATGACGTACATACTGACGTACGAGGACATCCAAGCACCGTTATCCTCCCAGCCCTCTTATCTGTTGCGGCGACTGGCTCATACAGTGGAAGACGCTTTTTAGAAGCGTATGTAGTTGGTGTTGAGGTGATGGCTCGCTTAGGTCTAGCTATCGGGAGCAAGCATTATACAAAGGGCTGGCATAACACAGCAACACTCGGAGGCATCGCCGCTGCATGCGCCTGCGCCTATTTGCAAAAATTTTCCGCAGAAAAAACAGAGCTTTCAATTGGCCTTGCTGCAACTCAAAGCTCAGGCATGCGTAATCAGTTTGGTACAGAGGTCAAACCATTACATGCAGGCTTTGCTGCAGAGCAAGGATATGTCGCTACTAAGCTAACAGAGCTTGGTTTAGTCGGTTCAAACGATACGTTAGACGGGGAAAACGGATTTCTTACTCTTTACGGAGATGGAACTGAATTTGCTAATACACTCACCTCGAGCTGGGGAGAATCATGGAAGATCTCAACGCCTGGTCTTTGGTTTAAAATCTATCCATTCTGCTCAGCCGCCTTCCATGCAGCCGATGCATGCCAAGAGTTGCTTAACCAATATACACTCACCTTAGAAGACATCCAAATGATCGAGGTAATCTATCCACCAAAAGGAGATGCAGCGCTCATCCACACTCATCCTCAAACAGGGGATGAAGGCCGGTTCAGTGTAGAGTATATCGTTGGATTGTTTCTTACCAAGCGGACAGCTACCTTATCAGATTTTACTCATGAAGCCATTCCGTCTTCTATCCGCAATGTGATGAATAAGGTGACGAGACAGTATGATGTAACCATTAAACCATCGCCTCACGCTGTACCAAAAGGACGATTTACAATCGTGCGTATTCATTTAGAAAATGGCACAATTCTTAAATCACGAGTTGATGCACCATTCGGATCAACCGACAAACCGCTATCAATGGGTCAGCTTGAACAAAAGCTTAATGATGGCTGCAGTGAGGTACAAGCAAATCACATTAAGCAGGCTGTGCATGATCTTGATAAAGCGAGCACGCTCAATGAGCTCATCGACGCCATTCGTTAATCCTCTGCAAGATATTATCTAAACATTCACTTGTTTCTATCTTCTCCCTCTGCTAACATGAAATAATGTTTTAAAGAGGAAAAGAGGACGCATACATCATGTCAAACGCAACAGAACAATGGTCATCTAAGCTTGGATTTATCTACGCAACAGCCGGCAGCGCAATTGGTCTTGGCGCAATATGGAAGTTTCCTTATATTGCTGGTCAAAGTGGAGGCGGCGCTTTCTTTCTCGTCTTCCTAGTGCTAACACTATTTTTAGGTGTACCCTTATTAATTGGAGAATACATTCTTGGTCGTCATTCTGGTAAGGACGCCATTTCAACATACAAAACATTAGCACCACGATCACCCTTTCAAGTGACGGGTTGGCTTGGGGTCGTCTGCTGTTTTCTCATTCTATCTTTTTATAGTGTGATCGGTGGTTGGGCCCTGTTATATCTAGGATCTTCAGTTACTGGACAGCTTTCAAACCTATCATTAAATGAATCACAGGACTATTTCGGTCGACTCATTGCAAGTCCCGGACTCGCATTGGGCGCTCAGCTTGTCTTTATTTTGATCACCGCATTTGTTGTAGCTAAAGGAATTCAAAAAGGGATTGAACAAGTAAGCAAATGGATGATTCCCTCTCTACTTATATTATTAATCATTCTTGCCGCCTATTCACTAACACTCGATGGAGCCGTTCAAGGGATTCAATACTTGCTTGCACCCGATTTCTCTGCAGTTGATGGTGAAACGATCCTGTTTGCGTTAGGCCAGGCCTTTTTCGCATTATCTGTAGGGGTTTCGGTTATGGTTACCTTTAGCTCCTATGCATCAAAACAACAGAATCTTCCTGCCTCAGCGATGGCACTTGCTGTTATGAACGTATTTGTTGCGTTGCTTGCGGGACTAGTCATCTTCCCAGGTGTGTTCACATTTGGCTTTGAGCCAGATGAGGGGCCGGCATTAATATTTGCCGTTCTCCCGGCAATCTTTGAACAGATTGCTTTTGGCCAAATTTTGCTGATTACATTCTTTGTTTTGTTTTTATTTGCTGCCTTAAGTACAGCTTTCTCATTACTTGAGATTGTTGTCGCTGCATTTGTTCGTGGCGATCAGAACAAACGAAAGCGAGCAAGCTGGCTCTTTGCCCTTCTGATTTTTATCGTTGGGATCCCGTCCACATTATCATACGGCGTACTTTCGGACTTCTTTATCGGAGATCGCTCCTTTTTTGACGCAGTCGATTACCTGACAAGTAACGTTTTAATGCCACTTGGCGCCTTATTAATCTGTCTATTTATTCCTCGGAAAATAAATAAAGACATCCTCTTACAGGAGTTTCAATCAGGCTCAAACGCAGGTAAAAAACTATTTGTTCTCTGGTATGCACTAGTTAAATACGTTGTGCCATTTGCGATTGTCATTGTTTTTATTGATCAGTTGTTTGGCTTAAATCTAATCACACTCATATTTGAATAATGATGGTAAGACCCCTTGCAACTGGCGAGGGGTCTTTTTCAAGAACGTTTGCTCAATTTGCGGTCTATCACTTCGATCCTCTGACCCATCCAACAAAAAAGCAATGAACCTCACATTCAGATTCATTGCCCTCACGTTCCTATGATTGTTCGTCTAATTCTCTCTTAATCTCCTCTGGTACATCTGATTCGTTCACTTCTTGATAGGTCTTTGCTTCACCGTTTCTCATTGTAACGGTGAGATACGCTCCCATGCGGAGTTTTTTCATTCCTAGAAATTTAATGTTTTCACTGTCTCCATCTTCTGTTATACCAAGCGTTTCATAGTTTCGATGGGTCGCCTCTGGTGGAGCATCAGCGGGCTCTACTCCCTCATCTACAATTTTCACGTAATAATCGTCTTCTTGAAAACTAGTAAAGACCATATATCCCGCAACGGCTGCGACGATTACTAAAATAAACGTAATTCCTACTTTTTTCATCATCTAGCACCTCTCTTCTAGTTCATAGTTTACTACTTGCACAGAGAGGAACCTATAGATTTTACTTACAGAAACCTTACACCTCTGTTAGGTTTCTTAAAATAAGAGTTGACTCAGGTAAATAAAGAAGGTCACGGTAAAGCAGCTGGCAATCGTCGATACAAGCACTGCCTGCGCTGCATACTCCGGGTGATTGTTGTATTCCAACGCAAATAACGCACTATTTCTAGACATTGGAAACGAACTTGCAATCAAAAGACCCTGGGCCACGGTGCCATCCAGTCCTAGCATCCAGATCACGACGAGTCCAATAAGTGGAGCAGCCACAAGCCTCCCAACGATCGAAATAAAAAACAAAAGTGAAAATTGTTTAATCGTCGGGTAGGCGATTTGTGCACCAAGTACAAACAGCGCCATTGCAATAAACCCGTTTGATACTTGCTCCATCGGTGTCTGAATAAAGACTGGAAGCTCCCAAGGAACCTGATAAAAAATCAAGCCTAATACAAGGGCATAGATAATCGGTGTTTTAAAGAGCTCTGATAAGTTCCTCCAGAAACCCGATGACTTGGTTGAGGCTGAAATCATGAGACCATATGTATATGTGATTAAGTTTTGGAACATCAATACAATCACCTGTACGGAGATACCAAGAGGATTCCCCGCAAAGACTAACTGACTTACCGGAAGACCAAAATTCCCCGAGTTCATCAGCACAATACTATTTTGAAAGGTTGGAGCAAGACTCGAATCAATCTTTAATAGCTTCACCAGCCCCCAGCTAAGAAGAGCCAGTATGACAAATTGAATGACCAAGAATCCACCAATATTAAGTAATAATTCAGCGTCCAGACGACTATTTGAAATATTAACAAACACCACAACTGGCAGAAAAAAGTTCGTTAATAGCTTTGAAAAGGATGCTAGATGAAAATTAAATTTCCGATGAAGCAGCGCTCCTGCTATTAATAAAACAAAGATTGGAAGCATGACTTGAACGACAATCTCGAATAAAAAATGCCACATATTTTATCCCTCTTCTATCTCTACTTTTCTAGAAACGAACGCACCGTTTCAGTAGGTACTTCCTGGATCGACTGGTATTTAAACGAAGGCTCTGCCCCTTTATTCACCAATAAACACCGCACACCTTCATAGAAATCACTACACTCCATAAAACGAGAAGCCACGTACTTATCATTCGATAATGATTCATTAAAGGAAGATAGATTTCTGCCATTCGTTAAATGAGCAAACGTCACATGTAATGAGAGCGGCGACCGGTTCTGAAGCTTTTTATAGATGGTTTGCGCCTCACTTGAAGAGTCTTCTCTCAAAGAATTCATCACTTTTATCAATGATGAATGAGAAAAATGTTTTTTAATGTGAGGAGCTAACTGATGGAGTCGTTCACTTTTAGGAGCTGGTTTGCTCAGCTTTCGCACGCATTCAGCTATGCTTTTTAGAGTATCATTTATTTCTCGCCATTCAATATGTATCAACTCATCTCTTAGCTTTGATAGGTCTTCTGATTGAACATATTGATCAGCCACCCCGATAGCCAATGCATCTCCCGCTTGGATGGATTCTCCAACAAGACCTAAATACATTCCAATAGCACCAGAGACTTGATTCAAAAAGTAAGCTGCACCGACATCTGGAAAAAAGCTAATGGCTGTTTCTGGCATTGCCCATTTTGTTTTTTCAGTTACGATGCGAACATCTGCACCGTAGGATAGACCAACACCGCCTCCCATAACGATTCCGTCCATAAGAGCAATAACCGGCTTAGGGTAATCGGATATAAGCTGATCTGTATCATACTCCAATTCAAGAAACGCACTGGATTTGGCTCTTCCTACGTGATTATTTCCATTGTGGTAGAGCTCTTTAATATCACCACCTGCACAAAAGGCCTTCTCCCCTGCCCCTTCTAACAGTACTAAATGTACATCATCTGCCACCCTCCACGCTTGTAGGGTTTCATTTATCACCTTTACCATACTTGATGAAAGGGAGTTCAACGCCTTTTCTCTGTTTAGAGTAATGATCCCAACTCCGGTTTTCGTTACATTGGCTTGGACGTCTGTTGTCATATTGATTCTCCTTCTCTCAAAAAACACGACCTGCTTTGACCTTAGCAGATCCAATAGAAAACGTGCAAGCGCTTAAACACAAAAAAGCCTAACACCCTTTGATGTTAAGCTCTTAAACCGTTCGTCTATACACAAAGAAATAGATAGCTAGAGGCCACCATAACACAGCAAAAATAGGATATACCGCCCAAATCACATCTGGTGAGGTAAGTGCATTCACATTCCAAAAGAAAATCGTTACAAGTAATGCACCAAATACGGAGAAAAGCATTGGGCGCCTAGCAAACGTCACCGATAATGGCCACCATAAAATAACAAAGGTCGGAAAGATAAACCACGGAAAGCCTGTTTGGAAAGACACATTTAACCCCACGTAATAGAGAACAAACACTAGACTAGCAAGGATAGCAAATGTAGCTTCACTTGCACGTCGACCAGCAAATACAACAAGTGGCCAATACAAAAGTGGTAACCAAGCATAAAGGATCCAATAATATTCTGGTGTTTGCACGAGATTAATAGCGAGTAGCACCGTAATCAAAAGGATAGAGACAATGAGCGAATACCATTTGTGTCCATCAGGGAACTTAAATAATCTATTAAGTGGCCACAATAACAGAAACAATGCAGGATAGATCGCCCAAAGTTCAGTTGGAGTGGTTAACCAGTTCACTACTAAAAGAAACGCGATCGTGAATAAGGATGCTATGATGGAGAAAGGGAAAGTTCTCATGCTTTTCTACCTCCTTGCTTTAGCCAATGGAAATACATTGATAAAGGCCACCATAAAATGGCAAAGGTCGGATAGACAAACCAAATCGTCTGAGGCGAGTATTCAAGATTAATAAAGACCATTAAAGCAATGATTAATGCACTGCCCCAAATAGAGAAGAGTAGATTCAGCTTCGGATATGTCTTTTTACGTGGTTTTGTGGTTGTAGTTTGTGTTGTCCCTTGCAGTTCAGCTTTAATCTCATCAATGTCCCCGAGATCAACAATGGTTTTGTTAATTGCATCTTCTTCATTTTTTCCCTGCTCCATTAAATCCTGTGCCTTTTCTTCAAGGTTCATGATGATTTCTTCTTTTACTTGCACCACTTCGTCCGTTTCCGGTAAATCCTGAAACAAACGCTCCACATGCTGTTTGATTTTCTTCATGAGTCTAACTCCTCCATAAATAAATTCAATATCTTTTTCATTTCCTGCCACTCTTTCATGGTTTCTTTTAAATAAGCCTTTCCGAGTGTTGTAATTGCGTAGTACTTACGTTTGCCACCCTGTGACTGCTGACCAAAGTATGAGGTTATTAATTCTTTTTTTTCAAGCCTTTGAAACACTGCGTAAAGAGTAGCTTCCTTTATCTCGAATTTCGCTTCGGTTCGCTTGCTAATCTCCTTAGAGATCTCATAGCCATAACGATCTTTTTCATAAACTAACCGAAGAATGATGGAATCAACGTGACCCCTTAACATATCACTACGGATAACAGACACCTGCTTTCATTATTACTCTACGTGATAGAACTATATGTGATAGAGTAATTATAAAATGGATTACTCTATCTGTCAAAGTAATTTTAAATGTGTTCCTTTTTAATTTTTAATAAGAAAAAACACCCAGATCAGTCGATATAATCTGGGTGTTAACTTTATGTTAAATTAAAAATCAATCCGGTCTGGATCTGGTCCAATACGACGATTTTGATTCAGTTGATCAATTTGCTCCATATCTTCCACGCTTAATTCAAAGTCAAAGATGTCCGCATTCTCGGCAATTCGCTGCTCGTTTGTTGACTTAGGAATTGTGATTACTCCTTGCTGAAGATCCCAACGCAATACAATTTGTGCTGGTGTCTTTCCATACTTACTCGCTAAATCCTTTAGACATTTTTCTTCTAAAAGCTCTCCATTCATTAATGGTGACCAAGCCTCAAGCTGAATATTGTGCGCTTCGCAATATGCTAAAAGCTCCTTCTGAGTCAGGCGTGGGTGAAACTCCACTTGATTAATAACAGGCTTCACCGTCGCTTCCTTCATTAGATCTTCAAGATGGTGAATTTGAAAATTACTAACGCCAATTGATTTCACGCGTCCTTGATCGTACAACTCTTCAAGAGCTTTCCACGCCCCCATGTATTTTCCTTCCACAGGCCAGTGGATTAGGTATAGATCAAGATATTCAAGACCTAGCTTTTTAAGACTTGTCTCATATGCTTGAAGTGCTTCTTTAATACCCTGCCCCACTCCCGCTTCGTTTGCATAGATTGCTGCTGTATCAATACTTCTATATCCTTGTTTTACAGCTGTTTTCACGGCTTCAACGAGTGTGTTCCCTTCTTCAACTCGAAAGACTCCAAGGCCAAGCCAAGGCATGTGCTCCCCATTATTTAGTGTCACTGTTTCTTTTACATGTGTAGTCATATCCGATTCCTCCAGTAAATTAAGATGCGAGTTTCTCGCTCTTTAGATCTTGTTTTTCTAGCTTTGCACTCCAGCCAGTTAAGATGACCGCTCCAAGAACCATCACGCCACCGACCCATGCCGTATGAATCAGACCAATCGACTCTGCTACCATTCCGCCGACGTATGAACCCATTGCGATGCCTGCATTAAAGGCGGCAATGTTAATCGCCGATGCTACGTCTACAGCGCTCGGAACAAATCGTTCAGCGAGCGTAACCACATAGGTTTGCAATCCTGGTACGTTCATAAATGCAAACAATCCCATTCCTAAGATTGTGAATAAGCCTGCTATTTGCGATGTAGCCGTAAAGCTTAAGACAAATAAAATGATGGCTTGGATGATAAACATATAGAAGAGCGCTTGAACTGGACGTTTGTTAGCTACTTTTCCTCCAATCATATTTCCGATGGCAATGGCAATTCCATAGATCAGAAGAATAAATGCTACCGTCTGTTCCCCAAAGCCCGTCACGTCCTGAAGTAAAGGCGATAGATACGTGAACACGACAAAGGTTCCTCCATATCCAAGCGCCGTAATGATAAAGACAAGAAGTAACCGTCCATTTGTGATGAGCTTTCGTTGGTCTGCAAATGTGGTTCGTGTGCCTTTCCGTAAGTCAGATGGGACTAAGAGAAGGTTTGAGACAAAGGCCAAAATGCCAATGATTACAATGGCGACAAAGGCCATTCTCCAACCAAATTGAACTCCTATAAAGGTTCCAAAGGGCACCCCCGTTACAGTCGCCACAGTCAATCCTGTAAACATAACAGAGATGGCGCTTGCTCGTTTTTCTTTCGACACAAGATCTGCAGCAATCGTTGCTCCAATGGACATAAATACCCCGTGCGATAAAGCGGAGATCACTCTTGCGATCAGTAGAACACTAATCACTGACGCACTTGCTGCAAGAGCATTTCCAATAATGAACACAATCATAATCCACATAAGAAGGGTCTTTCTTGGCACATTTGATAATAATGACGTTAGAACAGGTGCACCAAACACAACACCTAATGCATATAGAGAAACGGTTAATCCTGCTGCCGTTGTAGTCACTCCTAAATCCGCTGCGATGAGCGGAAGCAATCCGACACTAATAAACTCAGTCGTGCCAATCGCAAAAGCGGTGATCGCTAAAGCCAATAAGGCAGCTCGACTTCTTTTTTTATTTGTTACCATGTCTACAAGCATCCTTTCTTTTTCTATGCAAACACTCATGAGGTTCACTCTTCGATCGATAAGTGATATTATTACTCGTATTCTAACGAAAGAAAAGTACGTACTTTTTTGTTCGATAGGTACCTTTTGGTTCCTATTTGATGTACGAAGGAGGATGCGGTAGTGAAACAAAAAAAATATAATATTTCTGTTGAAGCTACACTTGAGGTAATCGGTGGAAAATGGAAATGTGTGATCCTTTGTCACTTAACACACGGAAAAAAGAGAACGAACGAATTACGAAGACTCATGCCAAACATTTCTCAAAAGATGCTGACTGCCCAGCTGCGTGAATTAGAAGAGGATGGTGTCATTATTCGCACGCTTTATCATGAGCTGCCGCCACGTGTGGAATATGAGCTAAGCGATTATGGCAGGTCGCTGGAAGGTATTCTGAACCTATTATGTGATTGGGGCGAACAGCACATTATCCGTGTGCATGGGAGCAAGGAAGACTATCTGGAGGATAATATCTTAAACCAGGACTAAGCCATAAGTGTAAGGAGGCGGGCTGATGTTTGCCTGTAAGGTAAGGTGCCGGACAACCGTCTTTCTGAAGGTTGAAGAAAACGAACTAACACTAGAAGAAGCAAAAGCACGATTTAACAAATTAAAAAAGCAGTCCAGAGTCATTTCAATTAAGAAGATCTATGACTATAAGCATTGGAAGAATGATCACGGGGAAATAGCCGCCACAATGGAAGTGGACGTGCTGGTCCGTAACGACCCCTACGTCGACTACATGGCTGACTATGAATTAAGAGCCTGCCGTGTGATAAGAGAAGAGTTTTTTACAGCAGGTACAGCAATACAGGCACTTGATTCGCAGCGATTTCAACCGTTACGGAAGCGTCCTTTTAGATAGAAAAAGAAGCGAGCTCCTTGGCCCGCTTCTTTTTATTGATTAACTGCTTCTATAAGTTCTTCTTTTGTTTCGACATTCATCAGGTTTAAGGCACTATCTCCCTGCTGATCCTCTATTTCCGGATCAGCTCCGTATTCTAAAAGAATGGCTACAGACTCGTAATCTCTGTAATACACTGTGTTGATAAGAGGTGTCGTCCCATATTCATCCGCTATGTTTGGATCAGCTCCTGCTTCCAACAATAACTCTATCATTGCTTTATCAGCATTATATGTTGCTTGAGTCAGAGCGGTTTCCCCGTAATAGTCCTGTTCATCTAAATCAGCCCCATCCGCAATCAGTCGGGTTACCTCGTCTAAATCTCCATCCATTACTGCATTACTCAGCTCCGTTGTATCATAATCATAAAACCCATCCTCATACTCCTCGTATTCGGTCAGTTCACTCCACTCTGACTCAAATTCAGGCAAGATGGTTCCATACAGGAGCCCACCAATAACAAATGTGACAATGACTCCAATGTAAGCGACAACCCCCACAGCCCCTAAAATGACGATACCAATAACCACTTTTCCTGCATTTTCTGTATAAACAGGCTTATCCGTTTCACCCATAAACACACGTACGGACTGAACACGTTTTGGCAGGTTAGGGTGCGTTGACAAGACCTCACTTAACCAGACCACTCCATGTGATTCAGTAGAAATTTGTTCTACAAATGCGTCTTCATTTACTTCGGTATAGGTTTTTTTACCGATACTTAAAATCGTTAATGCTCGTTTTGCAGCGGCAGGGTTATTGGTGATGAACGCTGCCTCACGGTCACATGAGTATTCACATGAACGACTATACGCCTGAGCTAAAAACGGAATAAATTGAGCAGGTGCAATCAAGATGTTTTTCCACACATGTCTGCGTCTCACATGGGCAAGCTCATGTGCAATGATAAAATCAAGCTCTTCCTTTCCTTGCTCACGCCCTAAGTCAAAAATCTCTGAGTATAACACAACCATGTTGCGTCCCCAGAAACGTGTGGCAAACGCATTCAGTATCCCTTCTGATTGAATGACAAACACATCAGGCACTTTCGCTAGCCCCATCTGTTCAGACATTACCTTTACTCGTTCATACACGTCAGGAAACTGATGTTCACTAATCCGGACCCCATTCCCTCGAATGGAACCAAGCATCATCATATTAAGGAAAATCATAATGGCAAAAAGGATAAAGGCGATCCCGATCCCTATAATGGAAAAGGCTGCAATAAGATACACAAACACACTAAAGATAATAGCTAACACAAAGTAAACCGTTTCTCTTGAAGACGTAATGTTATTCTGATCCAACGTTTTGTTCCCCCTGCTTCTACTTATTTCTTTACCATCATATCGGTTAATCTATGAAAATAATAGATAATAATGTCATAGATTAGGCATTTTATTCTCTGTTTTATTGTTCTTTTTACCTTTCCACTGAAAAAGATCTAGATCTTTTTAGAAGAGTTTGATACATTTTAAATGATAATGATATTCATTACTAATTAATATGGAGGTACGTTCATGCAATTAACTAAACGAACAGGTATAGCTTTCATTCTTGGCCTCATTCTCATCCTTGGGGCGTGCAACACAAACTCTGAAACAGAATCTGCTACTGAAGGAGAAGCAGATTCAGAAATCTCCGAAACAAAGGTCTTTGAACTAAACGGAAATGAGGTTGAAATTCCAGCTAAACCAGAACGCATTGTAACGGACATCTATGCTGGTGAGTTCTTCTCAGTAGGGGCAAACGTTGTTGGTGCAGGTTCTTGGAGCTTTGGAAATCCCCTCCTTGAGGATCAATTAGCAGAAGTCACTGATATCGGGGATCCTGTGAACCTTGAGACGGTGTTAGCAGCTGAGCCCGATCTGATTGTTGTGATGAGTGATGAGAATGTTGAAGAGCTAGAGGCCATTGCTCCCACTGTGGTCATTCCATACAATACAACAACGACTACTGAAGATACGGTTACTATGTTTGGAGAAATTGCTGGTCGTGATCAAGAAGCAGAAGAATTTATTGCTGATTTTGAAGAGAAAGCAGCTCAAGGTCGAAAAGAGCTTGAAGGCGTCATTGAAGAAGGTGCCACAGTTGGACTTTATGAGATGACTGATAAGGGCGCATTTTGGGTGTTTGGTGATGCGGGAGGACGCGGGGGTCAAGCATTATATAATGCGTTAGGACTTGATGCACCTAAAACCATCCAATCAGACATTATCGAAACCGGTGAAGTAAAAGAATTATCCATGGAAGTTGTTCCTGATTATGCTGCAGACTATATGTTTATTACTGATTACAACCCTGAAGGAACGAGTGATAGCCTTGATCAATTCACCGATTCGTCGATCTGGATTGACCTTGATGCTGTGGCTAACAACCGCGTGTTTGTAAATGATTTTGATACGTTTTATCCGTATAACCCGATTTCTGTATCGCATCAAATTGATTTGTTTGTTGAGATGATTAAGGAGCGAGCTGCAGAGAACGGAGAATAATTCCTTCTCCCTTTCGTCTCCTGTACATTAAGCTTTGAATATTGTATGGTTAAGGCAAATCAATCAGAATGTTCAAGATCAAAGCTAGGATGTGTCAACATGCGAATTAATAAATTTATTAGTGAAACTGGAAAGTCCTCTCGCCGGGGAGCTGACAATCTAATTAACAGTGGTCGAGTGACGATTAATGGTAAGGTGGCAAAGCTCGGAGACCAAGTGAACCCTGGTGACAACGTGGTCGTAAACGGGGAGACCATTAACATTGTAAAGAACAACGTGTACATTGCGTTAAACAAACCAGTGGGGATTACAAGTACATCGGAGAAAAAGGTAAAAGGAAACATCATCGATCTCGTGAATCACCCACTTAAAGTCAACCATGTGGGTCGATTGGACAAGGATTCAGAAGGTCTCATTTTACTGACAAATGATGGTGACATTGTGAATGAAATTCTTCGTGCAGAAAATCGTCACGAAAAAGAATATATCGTTTCTGTCGATAAACCAATCACACCAGAATTCCTTAAACAAATGTCTGAAGGTGTTCATATCCTTGGTACTAAAACTTTACCATGTAAGGTGACTCAGCTCTCGAAGTTTGAATTCGAGATTATCTTAACGCAAGGTTTAAACCGCCAAATTCGTAGAATGTGTGAAGAACTGGGCTATGAAGTGTATCGCCTTCAACGCACACGTATTATGAATATACACTTAAAGAACCTACCTGTTGGTCAATGGCGCGACTTAACAAAAAAAGAACGAACGCAGCTGTTTAATGAGTTAAATTACGAGCCGAGAGAGTGGTAAGTTGATAAAAAGAAGAGGGCTAGTGATTCTAATTAAAGAATCACTAGCCTTTTTTGTTATTAAAACCCATCCACAACAACCTTACCTATCATGCTACCACTCTCGACCATTTGATGCGCCTGCTTAATGGTTTTTGCTTCAATTGGATGTAGCGTTTCGGTAAGCGTTGTTTGCAAATGACCTTTTTCAATAAGCTGGCTTACTTGGTTTAACAGCTCTTGCTGCTTTTTCATATCACTTGTTTCATACATTGCACGGGTGAACATAAACTCCCAGACAAACGTTGCGCTTTTACTTTTTAACACATTTAGATCAAGTGGGTCTTTGTTTTCTACAATGGAGCATATTTTCCCTTGTGGCTTAATGATTGTAGCCATGGCATCCCAGTGTTGATCTGTATTATTTAAACAAAAAATGAAATCAACCTCTTCAGATAATTGCTCTTCAAGGGAATGATGATGATTGACAACTGCATCTGCTCCAAGCTTACGAATCCATGTTGACGTCTCTTCGCGTGAAGCCGTCGCTGTCACTTTTAAACCAGCCCACTTCGCCAGTTGAATTGCAATAGAACCTACGCCGCCTGCCCCTCCAATGATGAGAAGATGCTTATCCTTGTTTTGCTCGATCTGCGCTGGATCAATTGCTAGCCTTTCAAACAAACCTTCCCACGCTGTAATGGTTGTTAAAGGAAGTGCAGCAGCCTTTGCGAAATCAAGCGTGCGTGGCTTCTGTCCCACAATTCTCTCATCCACAAGCTGGTATTCGCTATAAGAGCCTGGGCGCGTGATACTTCCTGCATAGTAGACCTCATCTCCTACTCTAAAGTCTGTACAATCTTCCCCTACAGCTTCAACAATCCCGCTTGCATCCCAGCCGAGAACACGCGGCTCCTCTTCCACATCACCCTTAGGTGCACGTTGTTTTGTGTCAACGGGATTCACCGAGACCGCCATGACTTTAACAAGGAGATCCCGGCCCACAGGCTTCGGCTTCTCCAGTTGCACATCTAAAAAGCTTTCTTCATGTTCAATTGGCAAATATCGTTTCAGTCCAACTGCTTTCATCATTTAATCGTCTCCCCTTTATTCCTCTATATCACTCTATACCCTTGTAATCACTCATGTAACTCTAATGTATCATTTTCCTGAGACACGTGCCTTGCGTGAGATTCACCCACATGAATGGCAAAGGACATGCATATGCTTGTACAAAGCAAAGCACCGGGAAAGGAATGGAATGGATGTCACTGTCTACACCTTCTTCTGCCGCATCACTTTATGCCCTTCTTTCAATCAGCTTCTGGGGTGTTTCCTTTGTATCAACCAAAGCTGTTCTTCATACACTTGATCCATTAACACTCTTAGTTCTTCGCTTTGGTATAGGGGCATTGTTTCTATTTTTTCTTATCCTTGCCCAGGGAATAAGCTTACGGATTCATCTTAAATATATACCTCATCTCATCATTCTTGGGATTCTTGGTGTATTTGTTCACCAGCTCCTTCAAGCATCCGCTCTCCTGACCATCGATGCCTCTGCTGCGGGATGGATGATTTCTTTTGCACCGGTATTTACCATGTTTCTATCCATTCTTTTCTTACAAGAACGTCTTTCAGCTTTCAAAGTAGGTGGGGTCCTGCTTGCAGTCATCGGCGTTCTCCTTATCACAACGGCTAGATCGGGTCAGTCCCTTTCATTTGGCCTTCAAATAGGGTACTTCCTAATGCTTGCAAGTACATTTAATTGGGCTGTTTATTCGATTTTACTAAAGAAACTAGCTGTTCCCTTTCCTTCAATCGTCATTACCTTTTATATGTGTACAATCGGTTTTGCACTTACTCTACCCTTCCTCTATCAAACAAAGGGTTGGCAGGCACTTCCTCTATTAACTGGGTCAGAATGGCTGCATCTTATCTTTTTAGGTGTTTTCGTTTCAGGGATTTCCTATTGGTTTTGGGCCAAATCTTTAGAGGTTATGGAGGCATCAAAAGTTTCCTCCTTTCTATATCTTGAACCACTCACCACACTGATCGCAGCTGTTCTTTTACTACATGAGGAAATCTTACTCATAAGTGTACTTGGCGGCATCATAGTTATCTTAGGAGTGATCATTGCAAATCGTCCGATCGCAACAAATGAATAAGGGGGGTTCCATGGATTACCTTCAGAAAATTGAACAAGGGCTGCAGCAGCTAACCTCCCCCACTAAAGAAGAGCTGAGGGGCGCTCTCATTTCCTTAAACACAACCATAAAAGATCTCAGACCCTTTTTAAAAATGGATTCAGACAAACCTTATTATCGGAAGCTTCTATTTCAAAATGATGAAGTAGAACTGCTTCTAATGAATTGGTCTGATCTATCGTGTGCTCCTCATGATCATGGCCTTTCTTCCGGTTGGATTCAAGTGATCTCAGGTTCAACCATTAACACAGTGTACAGAGTAGACAAAGGAGAATTGCCTGAAGCTTATTTCTCACGAGTGGAGCACAAAGGTTCGTTTTTCTTCGCCCCACGGAATGGGGTTCACAAGATGCGCGCCCAAGAGCAGGATCTCGTTACACTTCACCTTTACTCCCCGCCAATTAAGAGTATGATTGTTTATGATCTCGAAGCGTGTGCTGCATGTATGGTATCTGATCAATGCGGCGCATGGTGGCCAGAGAAGCAGCGAGAAAAGGTGAAAGAGTGGAAGCTACGCAAATAGGGGATGCAAGAGACGAACCAGTTCAAGTAATAGAACCACCGTCCCCGAAGCAGCAAGAGTTGTAAGTAAAACCGAAACCGTAGCAAGCTTGGTATCACCGCCATAAGTCTCAGCAAATAAACAAATGGTAGGGGCACAAGGAGCAGCGGATAAAATCAATGCAACAGCTACCCATTCAAAAGGGTATCCTAAAACCAGAACAGGAAGAATGAACAGTGATGGTAAAACAGCCAATCTTAACACAACGATTAGCCAAGTAACCTTTGAACGCATATACTGCGTCCATTCACGAAACGGAAAGGACGCAGTGAAACATCCAATAACAAGCATAGAAAGAGGGACTGTCATATCACCTACACTCGATATAGCCTGAAGAATGGCGCCAGGGAGAGAAATGGGAAAAAAGAAAAAGCACAAACCGATCAGCGTAGCCAGTAGTCCTGGATTTTTCCAAAGGTCCATTATACGGGAGCGACTCGCCGTTTGACTCATCACCCAAATGCCATAGGTCCAAATGAAAACAAAATACACCAGATTAAACACCATGGCTAAAAATAAATAGTCAGGTCCAAGCAACTGGGTCACCATTGCAACACCAATAAATCCTTGGTTGCCAAATAACAAAAGGTTTTGGAACACTCCAGACGTCTCACTACCTAACCGCAACCAAGCGGACAACAGTCTCACATATATCGCCGTACTAACTAGAAAGTAAACAGACAGGAGAATTAGTGCACCAATACCAGCTCCTGCATCCGGATCAAATGGAACATAAAGGGAAGAAATAATTAAACAAGGTAACGTGACATACAAGAGTAAGTTGGTAAGAACCGGCCGACTCCCTGCGCCAAGCCATCCTAGGTGATAAGCGACAAAGCCGATACAGAAGATGACATACAACTCAATCACACGCAGCCCCCCTTTCTGAATAAGGTATTTGTTTATCTTATTCAGAAAGGGGGGCTGCGTGTGATTGAGTGGCGGAGAATATAAACAGAGACCAGGCCATACGCCTAGTCTCTGTTTTTCTTCCGTTTCATCCCTTTTTGCTCGCGTAATTGCGACATCTTGCTTCGAATACGCTTTGTTTGTGCGTTTGTTGCACTCTGATCTAATTGAACTGATTTGATTTTGTGATCATCGCGCTCTACTACTAAAAGACTGCCTTCCATGGCCTCGCTCGGTAGGAGCTCACGCTGTATTAAACATTCTTTCTCTTCGCTTCCCACTAACAGCACAGCCATATTTTGATCTTCAAAACGATCTAGAATTGCTTTTTCCAAAGTAACGCGCCCCTTCGTTTAAGTATCAGTTTCTACATTTATTGTTTGTCCGTCTGTACGAATGATGATCGTTCCATCATCCATTGTACCGTAGATATCTGCTCCGATATCCTCTACCCGTTTCAACGCGTATTCTCCTGGGTGACCGTAGCTATTATTCTCTCCAGCTGAATAAATGGCGATGTCCGGCTGCACCTTATCCAGAAAAAAGTCATTGCTTGACGTGTTTGATCCGTGATGTCCCATGATCAACACCTCACTTTGTAGATCTATACCTGAATCAATCATTAATTGTTCTCCAGGCTTTTCAGCATCACCTGTGAAAAGAAATGATACCTCGCCATATGTAAGCTTAATCGATACAGAATCATTATTTAAATCACCTGTAAGTTCCTCCGATGGGTTTAATACATTTATGAAAAAATCACCTTGTTCATACAATTCACCAGCTATCGGTTCCATCACCTCTGCATCGCTTTCTAACAGAGAATCCACTACCCGTTCAAATACTTGAGATGTCGTTTCATTTCCATCAATCCAAACAGTTTGTGGGTTGTACAAACGAACGATTTCATCCGCATTCCCTATATGATCTGCATGGGGATGGGTCAGGATAAGTAGATCAATGTGTTTAATCTCCTCAGCCTCTAAATGATCAAAGATGACATCACTGTCATGTCTACCGGTATCAATTAAAATCGTTGTATCATCCGATTGAACAAGTGCACTATCCCCTTGGCCAACGTCAAAGATCGTCACGGACGCCTCACCGTCTGATCCTACATTCGCAGAAGCTCTTGGCACATCTATCGCATTGGTTGCCGTCTCCTCAAAGAAGCCATCCAGTAATTCAAAAAACTCTCCCTCGCTACAGGCTGTTAGACAGATTGCAGCGAATAATCCTATAACAATCATTCGATGTTTCTTCACTTGTGTCCTCCCATAAGATGTTTGTATGAAAATAGAAAGAGGCAAGCTCATCCGCAAAGAATGGCTTGCCCCATGTTTCGTTTACGCACCTGCGTAATCAAAATCAAACTGAGCCTGGTGAAGTCGGCTGTACGTCCCTTTTTGCTGAAGTAGCTCCTGGTGTGTCCCTTCTTCTTCAATCCCGTTTTCAGTGACCACAAAAATACGATCAGCTTCCTTAATCGTTGCAAGTCTGTGCGCAATCACAATGGTTGTGCGCCCAACTGATAACTCGGCTAGTGCCTGCTGAATAGCAGATTCGGTTTCTGTATCTAGCGCAGACGTCGCCTCATCCAAAATTAAGATCGCTGGATTCTTCAAGAACATGCGCGCGATCGAAAGACGCTGTTTCTGGCCACCAGATAGCTTCACGCCTCGTTCGCCAATTAACGTATCCAAGCCTTCAGGAAGCGATTGAATAATCTTCGTCATTTGAGCTTGCTCAGCTGCTTTCCAGATCTCTTCATCTGTTGCACCAAGCTTACCGTACGCGATGTTTTCACGGATCGATGCATCAAACAAGAACACATCCTGCTGAACCACACCAATTTGTTCCCGTAGTGAAGCCATAGTGAGATCGTGGATGGACGTTTGATCAATCAGAATCTCTCCACCTTCAATTTCATAGAAGCGAGGGAGTAAACTCGTAATCGTTGTTTTTCCTGCCCCCGATGGACCGACAAGCGCCACGGTTTCTCCTGCTTTTATCGAGAAATTAACTCCCTTAAGAACTTTATCTTTATTCTCATAACCAAACACAACATCCTTGTACGTAATTTCTCCCTTTACTTGATCCACATGAATCGCATCAGGACGATCCTCCTGCTCGGGCTTCATGTTGAGAAGGTCAAGATAACGCCTAAATCCGGCGATCCCTTTTGGATACATCTCCATGACCGCATTTAGCTTTTGAATCGGTCCAATCATCACATTAGCAAGTAGCACAAACGCAACAAACTCTCCATACGTTAACTCACCCTGAATGACAAACCAAGTACCACAAAGCAAAACAAAGATTAAAAGAAACTTCATTAAAATTTGGCTAAAAGCTGTGTGCTTTGCCATGATTTTATAAGAAGCTAGCTTAGAGAAACGGAAATGATTATTATTCGTTTGGAATTTATCCATTTCATGCTTTTCATTAACGAATGCTTTTACAACACGAATCCCAGTTACGTTGTTTTCGACACGCGAGTTAAAATCAGCGATACTTCCGAATAACATCGTCATAGCCACTGACATCTTTTTCCCGAAATAATACGTAAATATAATTAAAAATGGAACAAGGACAAACGTTAAAATAGCAAGTTTCCAGTTAATCGTCAGCATGATTCCAAAAGCACCAAGCAGTGTCATGATGGAAATGGCAAGCTCCTCGGGACCATGGTGAGCAATCTCTCCAATATCCATTAAATCGTTTGTCAGCCGAGACATCAGATGACCCGTTTTCGTGTTATCAAAATACTGAACCGATTGATTCTGAATATGAGAAAACAAATCCCTCCTCATATCCGTCTCAATATTAATCCCAAGCTTATGCCCCCAATAGGTGACTACATAATGAAAGCCCCCATTAAAGATATACATGGCAAACAGGCCAACCCCGCCCCATAAGATGAGCTGCCAATTCCCCGAAGGAAGGAGATTATCTATTACATAATTAATAGCAAGAGGAAACGCAAGCTCAAGAGCTCCTGCTAAAATTCCACAAGCCAGAGTAAACGCAAACAGTGCTTTATAAGGTTTGTAATACGACATAAACGCTCGTAGCATAATTGACTCCTTTTCTACTATCTGATATTCATTCTCAATTATATAGTGTACGCTACTCCATTATACTTAGCAATCATTACTTTCAGGCTGTTTACACAAAAAGAGGTGAAGATAGGTTGGTGCTGTCAGGTGTATTCCGCGCTAGCTCGCGCATTATCAATCCAGCTCGCGCACTCTCTCCTTAATCCCGCGCACCTTCATCCCAACTCGCGCACCTCGACCTCATTCCCGCGCATCATCACAACCCAGCTATGCACACAAAAAAAGATAGACCCCAAAGGCCTATCCTCCGCTCTCAGTTTCTACAATTCTCGTATCACATCTGTTACTGTTCGCACTAAAAATTCAAGGTCCTCTTCTGTTGACGTGAGGGGTGGAGCTAGTATGAGAACATTGCTTCCGTTTGGAATGGTGTCACTGTTTTTACCGATAATCAGTCCTCTCGCCTGACAGGCTGCCACAACTAATGCCAACATGGTATCTGGGGCGGGCGTCTTTGCTGATTTGTCGCTCACGAGTTCAACTCCGTATAAAAATCCAATGCCGCGGACATCCCCGACCACCGGGGATTCGGTTAGCTGATTTAATTTACCTAGAATTCTATCACCTAGCTCCTCCACTCGCTCTACGATTTGATCTCGCTCAATGATCTCAATTACTTTTAATGCAGCGGCGCATGAGGCAGGGTGTCCTCCGTAGGTAGATATGTGTCTGAAATGGTTATCTTCCGACTGTTCTTTAAAGGATTCATAGATGCTTCGCTTCACACAGGTAGCTCCTAGTGGAAGGTACCCACTTGTTAAGCCTTTAGCAAGAGTGATGATATCGGGTTTAAAGTTTTCAGCATGCAGATGACCAAACATTCTACCTGTTCGTCCAAACCCTGAGACGACTTCATCGAGGATTAGCAATACATTATACTTGTCACAAATTTCTCTGACCCGGTCATAATACAGCGAGGTCTGCGGAAAGAGCACGCCCCCGCCTGAGATAATAGGTTCCATTATAAAAGCGGCAACCGACTCTGGTCCTTCCCAAAGAATCGTCTGCTCTAAATAATTTGCAGCCAGCTCATCGTCTCTCATCTGATCTCCAAAGCTCGATCGATACGCATAGGGTGGTGGCACATGTAGAAATCCAGGTGCGATGGGATCGTATTTCATTTTTCGATTGGCCTGTGCAGTAGCACTTAAAGCCCCTAACGAATTCCCATGGTATGCACGATAACGTGAGATGATCTTATACTTCTCCGGATGTCCGGTCTGCTTGTGATGCTGCCTTGCTAATTTAAAGGCGGTTTCATTTGCGTCGGATCCGCCATTCGCAAAAAATGTACGATATCCACCTAAAAGCTGATCTAGCTTTTTTGCTAGGTCAATCGCCGGCTTATGACCGAGGGAAAGTGGAAAATAAGCAAGCTCACTCATTTGTTTAGTCGCTGCCTCTATAATTTCTGACTGACCATGCCCTAAGTTTAAACACCATAGTCCAGAGACTCCGTCCATGTAACGCTGACCTTCTGTGTCATAAAACCAAGAGCCTTCTCCTTTCTCTGCAACCATTGGTTGTTTATCTGGTTGATACCGATGCATGGCATGCCACACATATTGTTGATCCTGTTCCGCATGCGTTTTACCTGTTAATGGTTGCACCGAACAACACTCCCTTCACTCATGATGATCCTGACAGCTCTAAGACCGTTTCAAGCAACAGATTCACACCATTCTCGCACTCCTCCCATGATGTATATTCATCCTCATCATGGCTTTTCCCATGTGCACTCGGCACAAAAATCATGGCAGTTGGCATCATAGTCGAGATAAACTGTGCATCATGCCCTGCACCACTGACCATACGCTTATAAGGCAATTCAAGTGATTGAGCTGATTTTTCGATGAGTTCAACTAGTTCCGGATTAAACCAAACTGTGTCCCTTGACCAGAGCTTTTTCATCGTATGGGCGCAGTCCAACTGTGTGTCCCGTACTACACCCTTAATGATTGACTGCACCCGCTCTAACACCTCTTCATTTTGGTGCCTAGCTTCAATTGAAAAGACCACTCGATTAGGAATCACTGTATGAATATTAGGGAATACCTGAAATCGACCCATCGTGTATACGAGGCTCTCATCGAGCTTCCTGAGCTCATCATGTAATGCCGTCATACAACGATTTGCTGCCGTTAATGCATCACGCCTCATGTGCTGGGGGGTTGTGCCCGCATGATTGGACTCGCCAATAATCTCAATCTCATAACAGCCCATCCCAACAACACATTCTACCGCTCCAATCTTAAGTGACTCTGACTCTAAGATTGGTCCTTGTTCAATATGCACCTCAAGAAAGGCCTTCCCGTTTTTAAGTCGGTTTGTTACAGCCCCTGCATAACCAATGTCTTCAAGAGCTTCACGGACATTCACTCCATCGCTGTCTCTTACTTTCAGCATGGTATCTGTATCAAATTTCTCAGCGATTACGCCAGATGCCATCATTGACGGTTCAAACCTGGCCCCTTCTTCATTTGTAAAGTTTACAACGACAATCGGACACTCTGGTTGAAGATCATGTTCGACGAAGCTGCGGACAACCTCTAAACCTGCCGCAACACCTAGTACCCCATCAAATCGTCCTCCCTTTTTTACTGTATCCAAATGTGATCCAAGATAAATAGCTGGTTCATCTGGGTTCTTGCCTTCTAGCCTGCTATACATCACACCCAAATCATCAACAGTGACTTGCATTCCGATCGCTTCACATTGTTCTTTAAAATAGTCCCTTGCTTCTAAATCTTCTTTTGATAGGGCAAGTCTTGTTACACCCTGTTTATTTGTTGCTCCAAAATGAGAGAAGTCTTCAAGTGTCTGACGCAATCGATTCCCATTCACAACTAATTTTTGTTTGTTCATGTCACCTTCCTCCTTATTAATTGCAGAGAGAGTATTGTAGCTACATATTTTCTAGCGTTGGCATTCCCTAGTTCAATGTATTTATGATCTTCCTTTTCAGAATGAACAAACTGAACGCTACTCCCATTTAGATGGTCCTTTATTTCAAGAATGTCATACCCATCCTCCATCAGATGATCAATCAGTTCCTTTTCAGATTGATAATACATGTACTCTGCCATATCACCCGCTCCTGTCTACGCTTCTTCTGCTAAATGTTCGATTGTTTCCAATTCATCTTGGTCAATAAGCCAATCCTTCCCTACGGTTAACCCTAGGAATCGTTCATCACTTGGGTCTTCTAGCTCAGCTTGCTTGTATTTATGGAACCACCAATATTTTGCACTGACATAATAGAGGACTCCTCCCACTGCAAACCCTACTAAAAAGGAGTAGCTAGGTAAGAGAAACGACATGCCTCCTCCAATCACCCAAGAGAACAAACCAGCTAGATTCAAACCCTTCCAATAGTGGTATTGTCCATGTTCTTCATAGAGTTCCGTTACATTCACTCGACGCTTGCGGATCAAATAATAATCTACCACCAGAATTCCAACAATCGCTGCTAAAATACCACCCACTATTAATAAGGCAGGAACAATAATAGAAAAGAGATTCCACGGTTGCACCAAAATACCAATTAGTCCAGCAATCATTACCCCTACCCAGTGTGGAACTCTTGGTCCTCCAACATTAGAGAAAATGGTTGCTGCTGGAATAAGATTAGATGAGGTATTGGTTGACCACTGAGCTAAAGCAATCATAAGCATAAGTATTCCTAAAATAAGTACACTGCTTGAGGTTTCCACTAGTGCATCTACTGGATTTGAAATGAAAACAGCTACATATGAAACCGCTCCAACGATCACCATAAAGGTATGAACAAGCGGCATAGCAATAAGACTTCCTATTAGTTGAGCCTTATTCCGCTTAAACCAGTTACGTTCATACATCGGTGCTTTGATAAACCTTGAAATCGAAGGCATATCAGCTGCTAAGGTCCCCCAAAATCCCATCGTAGCCATTGCGATGAGCGCGAATGCTCCAATCGTAGCTGATCCAGTTACTGGATCTTCCACCCAAACCCAAACATCTCTTCCTGCAGCCTTTGCTTGATCAGATAATGTGAGATACATCCAGCCCGAAATGATAACAATGATAGGTGCTGCTAAATTAGCAAAACGTTCAATTGCCTTGATTCCGAATGCTGTATTCACAAGTTGAAGTGCAGCAAAGACAAGAAAGCATAAGAACCATTGATCAACTCCATAAAGCATGACAAAAATCGCATTAATACCCGTTGCTCCAAAAAAAGTGTTTACTCCAAACCAACAGGACGCTACAAACCCTCTGATTATAGAGGGAATGTGTGTACCAATTGTGCCAAATGGTGCTCGCATGTAGACAGGAAAAGAAAGTCCATGTTCTATTCCAATATCACCTGTTAACGTCATACAAATCCCAATACCAATGGATCCAACGAGTGTAGCAAGGATGACTAAATGAAGAGGTATTTGTTGAATGGCATCGCCGCCAATGGCAAAGGCTGCAAGAACAACTGCCATACTGGTCCAGAGAATGGCAAAACCAAACGAGCTAATTGAACGGTTTTGCTCCGTAACAGGAAATAAATCAGGTGACTTTAAGTATTGATTTTTAGCCATTCCATCCTCATCCTCTCAAATTGAATCGATCCCTGAACTTACACTCGCTCAGCATAGGTCTGGTTCCGGAGCTGTTCGCGTTTAATATACTTACCATCTCCTACTTTTCCTTTATATAATTGGTTCTGTATAATGACCTTTCCTTTGGATAAAACGGTTCGCACGATTCCCTTTACCTGCTTTCCTTCGAATGCGTTATAATCTACTTTCATATGGTGAGTGTCTGCTGAAATAGTTCGTACGGCAAAGGGATCAAAGATCACCAGATCAGCATCCGAACCAACTGCGATGGTCCCCTTTTTCGGATACAAACCAAACAATTTGGCTGCTCGAGTAGAAGTGACATCAACAAATTGGTTTAACGAGATACGCTCCTCTGCTACGCCTTCTGAGTACAAAATGCTCATACGATCCTCAATCATCGGTCCCCCGTTAGGAATCTTTGTAAAGTCATCCATACCAAGTGATTTTTGACCTTTAAAGTCAAAGGAGCATTGATCACTGCCAATTGTTTGAAGGGATCCTGTTCGCAATGCATTCCACAACACATCTTGATGTGCTTTTTCCCTGAGTGGTGGTGACCATACGTATTTTGCACCTTCAAAACCTGGTTTTCGCAAGTCCTCAATATCAAGTGTCAAATACTGTGGGCATGTTTCTCCCCAGATGTCCGCTCCGGCGCGACGTGCTTCTTCAATTTTTCGAACCGCCTCCTCACAGCTAACATGAACGACATACAACTGGGAATCAGCTAGGGCTGTGAGCTGGCAGGCGCGCCCTGTAGCTTCACCTTCAACCTCAACCGGTCTAGTCAGTGCATGATAGATCGGATCAGTTTGGCCATTTGCTAGCGCTTCTTTTGTTAAGTAATCAATAACATCACCATTCTCTGCATGCACCATCACTAAGGCACCTAGTTCCTTGGCCTTCTTGAGAGTGTGGAACAATGTTGCATCATCCGCTTGAAACACATCCTTGTAAGCCATAAACACTTTAAAGGAGGATATCCCTTCTTCACTTATAACGGAGGGTAGTTGCAATAACACCTCTTCCGTTGCCTCTCCGATCATTAAATGAAAGCTATAATCGATGGCTGCCCTTCCCTTAGATTTGTTGTGCCAGGTTTGGATTGCATCAGTTAGAGGTTTTTTCTTTTCAGTTAAGCAGAAATCGATAATGGTTGTTGTTCCTCCAAATGCGGCGGCAATTGTGCCTGATTCAAAATCATCGGCCGTAACCGTTCCTCCAAATGGCATGTCTAAATGCGTATGGGGATCGACTCCTCCCGGGAAGATATAACACCCCTCTGCATTAATGATCTCTGCTCCTTCTTCATATAATCCTGTTCCGATGGCAGCAATTTGCTTATCACGTATTAATAAATCTGCTTCAAACGTATCCGAGGCCGTGACAATAATTCCATTTTGAATTAATGTGCTCATTCATTTCCCTCCCGTATGAGTTGACGTCTGTAACGCGTTTATCGCATGTTGCCGATCATTCCACGATAAAGGTGGAAGTCCATTTGCTATTGGAACCATTTCAATGGCTCCTTCTACTGGACAAACGATAGAACAGAGATTGCACCCTACACATTCCTCTTCATTCACCGCTAAATAGGACGCACCAGAGGCCTCTTTATACCGGCTAATGCACTGATGGGCCGTATCTTCACAGGCAATCTGACATTTATTACAGTTGATACAGGTATCCGTTTGAATACGAGCAACAACCTGGTGATTTAAATTGACGTTCCCCCAGTCCGAATATTTAGGAACAGAGCGACCAATCAGCTCCGATACAGACTCAATTCCTTTGTCATCTAAGTAGTTTGATAGGCCATCAATCATATCTTCAACGATTCTAAATCCATGGTGCATGGCAGCTGTACATACTTGAATCGTTGTTGATCCCATTAACATAAATTCAACAACGTTTTGCCAATTTGAAATTCCCCCGATCCCTGAGATCGGAACAGTGACCAAGTCATTTCTAGCGCACTCGCCAAGCATGTGTAACGCAATCGGTTTAACTGCCGGCCCACAGTACCCACCATGTGTTCCTAGGCCATCCACGTTCGGAACCGTGTTCCATGTATGAATATCAACAGAAGCTAAACTATTAATCGTATTGATCAAGCTGATTGCATCTGCTCCCCCTAAAACAGCTGCCTCTGCTGTGGCTGTTATATCTGTAATATTTGGAGTTAGCTTAACAATAATGGGAGTTTCAGCTACCTCCTTCACCCAATAGGTTTGACTTTCAACAAGAGCTGGTACTTGTCCGGATGCTGCACCCATCCCTCTTTCTGCCATACCATGTGGACAACCAAAGTTCAGTTCGAGTCCATCCACACCTACTGCTTCAACTTTTTTAACAATTTCGTGCCACTTTTCCTGCTTTGGCTCAACCATTAAAGACGCAATGATGGCATGATCCGGGAACCGTTTTTTGGTTTCTTCAATTTCTCGTAAGTTAACGTCTAGAGGACGATCACTGATTAATTCAATGTTGTTAAAGCCTGCTACTCTCTGCCCATTAAACGAGACAGCGGCAAATCTAGAGGTCGAATTGATAATGGGCTCGCCTAGCGTTTTCCATACAGCTCCACCCCAACCAGCCTCAAATGCACGCTGCACCTGGTAGCCAGAATTTGTCGGAGGGGCACTTGCCAGCCAAAACGGATTAGGCGATACAATTCCTGCTAGGTTACTCGTTAAATCAGCCATACTTTACCTCCTCTGCACGTAAAGGTTTTCGCTTGTTTAAAAGAAAATGGTGCACACCGTATGCCGTTTGTTTTCCTTGCTCAGCAGCCGTTACAACCATTGCTTCTCCTGAACCATTTTTGAAAATGGCATCTCCACAGGCGAAAAGCCCCGGTATCGACGTTTCATACCGATCATAGTCAACCTCAATCACACCATGATCTAACTTGATCCCTTCTCGTGTAAGCCATTCAGCATACCTCGTTTGTCCGATTGCGCGAATGACGAAATCCACTGGCACCGTCTGACGTCTACCAGTTGGTATCGTTTTTCGTCTTCCATCTAGGTCCGCTTCCGTTAATTCCATTTCCATGTATTCAATCGATTGCACTCTTCCTGCCTGATCTCCATTGATCTTAGCAGGGCTTGCTAACCACCTGAATTCAATTCCATCTTGTTTAGCAAACTCATACTCAAAGTCATACGCTGTCATTTCATGTTCGGTTCTTCGGTATAGAATCTTGACGTTACTCGCTCCTAATCTTTTCGCACAGGTAGCTCCATCAATAGCTGTATTTCCTGCTCCGATCACTGCAACTCGTTTCCCGGCAAAATCTTCTGTGAGCTCTTTGACTTTGGTTGATTTCACAAATTCAATGGCATCATATACGCCTTCTAATTCTTCTCCATCAATTTGTAAAAAAGGAACAGATGCTATACCGATCGCTAGAATCACCGCATCATGCTTGTTTCTCAGCTCTGTAAGTTCAATATCTCTGCCTACCTTTATGTTAGTGAGAATCGTTACACCAACTGACTTCACCTGCTCTACTTCCCAAAAAGAAATGCGCTTA
Source organism: Alkalihalobacillus sp. NPDC127517 (assembly GCF_050276055.1). Taxonomy (NCBI): domain Bacteria; kingdom Bacillati; phylum Bacillota; class Bacilli; order Caryophanales; family Bacillaceae; genus Alkalihalobacillus; species Alkalihalobacillus sp. NPDC127517. The sequence continues at coordinate 65,873 of NZ_JBNNQX010000003.1, forward strand.
GGCAGTCGAAATGAAACAATTCCGTACGTGTTTAAACCACCAGCTTCTGCTTCCGCCTCATAGATTGTCACTTCATACCCCATAACAGCTAACTCTCTTGCGGCTGAAAGTCCGGCTGGACCACTGCCTACAATCCCAACTGATTGACCTTTGCTGCGACCAGCTTTAAATAGAACCTTTTCATTGTGTATGGCCCAATCTGTGGCGTAGCGTTGAAGCTTTCCAATCATAATTGGCTTGGTTGATCCATGAAGAACACATGCACCTTCACATAGCTCATCTGTTGGACATACTCTCGCGCAGCTAGCACCTACAGGGTTTGCTTCCATAATCGTGCGTGCTGAACCAAGTACATTGTCAGTTGTAATCTTCTTAATAAATGTTGGGATATCAATTCCGGTTGGACATGCGGTTATACAGGGGGCATCATAACAGTACAAGCACCTGCTCGCTTCCTCAAAGGCTTCCTGCTTTGACAAAGGGGGTTCTACTTCTTCAAAATTGGCGCGCAACATTTCGGTAAGATTCTCATTCATCGCATCCTCCTATCCAGCTGGCAGCTTTTTCAATTAGATTCATAGCACTACCATAAATGCTGAATATTCAGTAATCAACGACTTTGTCAGATAATATGATAGATAAATGATATGTAGATAATTAACCATGAAATGGACGGCAAATCTGACAAACTCTCTGTATTTTACGAATGCTCTATGACAGATCTCATTTGCCTCAATAAAAATGGTTCACAAAATCATGACATCTAATTCGAATGTAATAGAGTGAGACGTGGTATGATGAAGTATACAACTATTTCGGGGGTGTCAATTTGGGCAAGCGTTTACTACTATTTTTGTTAACCAATATCCTGGTTATGACCACCGTTGTGATTGTTTGGGGACTGATCGTAACGTTCACAGGCATTGGCGGTAATGGTTTCCGTACCGACAGCGGATTAGGAATTGATTTTGCAGGCTTGATGGTCTTCAGTTTATTGATTGGTTTTGCTGGATCATTCATCTCACTTGCCATGTCTCGTTGGGTTGCCAAGATGATGATGAAAGTAAAAGTATTAAATCCTGATGAAGCACTATCTCATGAGGAACGTGCGATTGTTGAAAAAGTTCATCGCCTATCCCGCGCAGCAGGACTTATGCATATGCCTGAGGTTGGAATCTACCAATCACCAGAGGTTAATGCCTTTGCAACTGGGCCTTCTAAGAAGCGTTCGCTTGTAGCTGTTTCATCTGGTCTTTTGCAATCAATGGATGATGACGCAGTTGAAGGTGTTATTGCTCACGAGGTAGCTCACGTAGCAAACGGTGACATGGTCACGATGACGCTTCTACAAGGGATTGTGAATACATTTGTTGTGTTCTTATCTCGCGTGATTGCAATGATCGTCTCACGTTATGTACGACCTGAACTTCAATTTGTGGTTCAATTTGCAACAATTATTATCCTTCAGATTTTGTTCTCTATCTTAGGAAGTATGGTCGTAAGTGCTTACTCTCGTCACCGTGAGTTCCACGCTGACCGTGGAGGAGCAGATCTTGCGGGAAATGATAAGATGATTCACGCGCTTCGCTCTCTTCAGCGTCACGTTGATCGCGCAGTCGTGAAGAATGGTCATACAGATGATTCAGCCGTTCAAACAATGAAAATTAACAACAAGGGTGGAATGTCTAAACTATTCTCCACTCACCCAGATTTAAATGACCGTATCGCTCGCCTAGAGCAGCGTTAAAAAAGAAGCGACCCTTTTAAAAGGTGTCGCTTCTTTTTTATGTGATCAATTGATTAAAAGTGTACTTACTCCCATATAACCAAAATATGCCCCAAAACCAATCAAACAAATTCCTGATAGGATGGACACTCTCCCAATCACTTTCTGATTTACATATTTTCGAGCAGTGCTTGATAAAACAGCAACCGCAATATCCCAAGCTGAAATGCCAATGAATATAGCCGCACTGTATAGCCAAATTTGATTGATATCATAGAGAGTGACCGTCTTTGCTAAAACCGATCCATAAATACCTAGCCAAAATAAAATGGTTAGAGGGTTCACAACAGATATCAAAAATCCTGACCAAAAGGATTGAGTTAACGTCTGATTATACCTAGATGTTTTAGCACCGCTTACTTCAGTTGACCCCTTTTTAAGTGATTCTGCTCCGGTATAGACCAGGACAAACGCTCCGAATAGCCAGAGAAACACCTTCACGCCTTCAATTTCAAGAAAATGCGACACACCTAAAAAGACGATAAGCATGTACAAAAGATCTGCTATCATCGCACCAATTCCTACAAACCAAGAATGCAGGAACCCTCCACGAAGTCCCTTCTCTATCTGAGCAGCATTTACAGGTCCAATTGGCGCAGCTAATGAAATGCCCAGCATAATGTAACCCAGTATAATCATTGACTCTCCCCTTCTCACTCATTCCATAAAGCCTATTCATGAGGGGGAGGTTGTACAACTTCTTTTTACGTTGCCTGGCTTTCTTTTCGTTTCTTTCGTTCAAAAATAAAGGAAGCGATTGTAATGACAATCACGAAAAATAGACTCAAGTAAAAGCCAGGCCGCCCTGTATCTTCAAGTAAGATCCCTGCAATGGCGAGCAGCATCAGTAGAATACCGATGACATTCACAATATTCCATCCCATATGTTGTTTGATCACTTTCATGTTAGAAAGCAAAATGCACATCCAATTAAATAAGATTAAAATCCCAGCAGCCGTTGTGATGTATTCAAAAAGCTTACCAGGTAGAACGAGTGCAGCCACCACAGCTAAAATCAATCCAACAACGGCTAGACCAAGTGAAGCAATGGGCAAATCATGAAACTTCACCTTCTTTTCAAACAGCTTAGGCGCATGCTTTTTCTTAGCCATACTGACAAGTAACGTACTCACTCCAAAGAGTGAAGCGGTCATCGCAGAGAAGCCAGCAACGATGATGGCCGCATTAAATACATGCGGAAAAAAGGACAAATTATAGCTCGATAACGCCGTTACAAACGGACTTTCTTTATCTGTAAAATTCGATAAAGCGGTCATGCTGACAGCAAGCCCAAGTGAGACCATATATAAAACGGCGACCACAGCAAGCAATACCGTTCCCGCTTTCGGCGCATCTTCTTTCGATTTTAATTGCATCGCCATTAATCCGATGACTTCAATTCCTCCAAATGCATAAAACGCGTAGATGAGAGAGCCCCAAAATCCTTTTAAACCATGTGGAAAAAGGGATTCATACGACATGTTTAAGGAAGGGCCTGCTGTCTCCCCGCGAATCACATGAAACACTGCCAGACAACCGAGAATGATGAATAGAAAAATAGCAGCTGTCTTTATCACAGAGAGCACATTCTCCACAGAATCGAATCCCTTCGTTCCAAGAATCACGACACCAATGGAAAGGATCGAATATCCTGCTGCAAACAGCCACAGAGGGGTATCTTCAAACCAAAACTGAGACAAGATGGATAAGGCTGTTAATTGACTCCCTATGATCAGAATATTGGACATCCAATAATTCCAGCCTGCGCCAAAGCCGAGCTTAGGACCAAATGCTACTTCGGCGTAGTAACAAAAAGAACCTTCTTGAGGATCATTCGATGTCAGCTTGGCTAGAGCTAAAAAGACAATATATGTACCAATAGCAGCGAGCAAAAAAGCCAACACAATGGATGGCCCAGTCATCGTAATCCCAATACTAGATCCTAGAAAATAACCCGTTCCGATGGTGCATCCGATTCCAAGCAGGGAGAGCTGCCACCAAGCAAGTCCTTTCTTTGACCCTTGCTGTTTTTTCTTCTTTTTATGTTTTTTCACCATAGGTACCGGAACTCCTTGACTGAATAGATAGACCTCTTCCTTAAATGGTCCTCACGTTCTCTATTCTGGTTAGTTGATCTTATAAGCGTTCCACAAAGCTCCAGTAATATGCGATCGTTTTAAGACATACGAAAAAAGCCTTCAGCTAAAGCCAAGGCATACTTCAATATTTTATTAGTCCTTTATTTCTCCATCATCAGACTCATTTAAGACTGATTCAATATGAACAATCTCATCCTCAAGCATCATTGAGATATGGCCTTCGTCCTCTGTGACCTTTGTTCTAAGTTCTTTTAAAAAGTCCAATTCCTTTTGAAACAGCTCTCTCTCTGTCTGATCAATCATAGAGATCCTCCTCATAGGGTCTTAGGTACTTATGATACGCAGATAGCCTTAACTATGTTAAAACCAGTATGGTCAAATCGGACAGTTTTATTCCCAAAAAAAGCCCCAGCTCTAAGCTGAGGCCAGACCTTATCCTTTTAAAGATCCATCTTCATGAAAGAAGCGATTAATCTTCTTTTCAACTTCATCATTCTCAATAAGCGGTGGCGCATGGTGTGGTTTAATCCGGGCATCGATGATCACTGCATCAGCACCCCAATGTTTATGGAGTGTCTGTTCATTAATGCCATACATATCATGAGATGGATTACTACGCGTAAAGGTCACCCAAAGAAAATTATCCTTCGTTTTGCTGACAAATGCACTATCATCAACAAGGATGAGTAATGGACATGTATCAAACGTACCCGCTTCTGCTAGCTCCTGTGTAAGCTTATTCATTTCATGTGCCGTTTGTTCATAGCTTTCAAATGGCTTACACTCAAAGCTGACTACACCGTCTGTAACAAGATGAGCCTGACTGATAGCTGGATGGGCTAATAATTCTGAAGGTACTTCCTTGCATAATGTACGCTTCTTATCACCATACGCCGCTAACACAACCTTACTTCCACTATTTAATCCTGTCCCACTGTAGTCTAGTGTATCAATCGTTGTATTTGTGTAAAAATGAACATCACGCTTAAAATCCATCCGTTCTATTACATATCGAATAAATGCAAGCTCATCGTGCGTTGTAATCGGCTCGTCCTCTTCTGCAGTAATGAAAAGGTATTTCGCTAAACTTAGCTGCCCAAAGCCGAGCACGCGGTTAGCAATGGTTAGTAACTCCGTTGGCTGCTTTACCTTTTGATACGGTGTATAGCGTTCACTGCCAATCGCAAATAAAAGTGGATGTACCCCGGCTGCATCAACTGCGTGGACTTCTTTGACTCCAGGTAATTCCTGAGTGACGGCTTTCCCCGTTAATTCATGAATGATCGCTCCGAAGCTTGTATCTTCTTGAGGCGGTCGGCCAACAACTGTAAACGGCCATATAGCATTGGGTTTAGCGTAGACCTTGTGAACCTTCAATACAGGAAATTCGTGTATCAGGCTATAGTAGCCTAAATGATCACCGAATGGTCCTTCTGGCTTTGTCTCATCTGGATAAATTTCACCTGTAATGACAAAATCAGCATCATGGCTAACGCAGTAGCCATCCTCATAGCTGTAACGAAATCGTTTACCAGCTAAAAGGCCAGCAAACAACGTCTCACTTAACCCTTCAGGTAGTGGCATCACAGCTGACAATGTGTGTGATGGTGGTCCACCAACAAAGATGCTGACCTTCAAAGGCTCCCCTTTTTTTGCTGCCTCCGTCTGGTGCACACCAATCCCTCGTTGGATTTGATAATGCAGACCAATCTCTTTATCTTTTTCGTATTCATTCCCATCGAGCTGTACTCTGTACATCCCAATATTGGCGCTTTTTATGCCAGGATCTGATGGGTCTTCACTATATACCTGTGGCAAGGTAATAAAGGCGCCCCCATCCATTGGCCACGAATGAATCGGTGGTAGATCAGAAATGGAGATCTCTTCAAACCCCGCCCCGGATAAGCTTGATTTCTTTTGCGGTAACGCTTTAAGTGCAGCAAAGCCCTTGCTCGCATTCTTAATTGGGTGCTTAGCTGCCTTCATTGGATCATCCCGTAGTTCTACAAGCTCCTTAATCTCTTCCCAATTCTTACGGAACATAAATTTACTTCGCTCAATTGTCCCAAACAGATTGGATACAGCACGATACTTGGAGCCTTTCACATTTTCAAATAAAATGGCAGGACCTCCTTTTTCGTACACACGACGTTGAATCGAAGCCATTTCTAAATAGGGATCAACCTCTTCTTTAATTCGAATCAGATGTCCGTGTTTTTCTAAATCTATAATTGTGTCCTCTAGGTTTTGATACATAAGGTTATTTTGGGTACTATTTCTTCAAATAGCCCCGTTCCTTTCTGCTACTCATAATAGCTTTTATACGTACTTCTATCATATCATTAGTGTTTGGACCGCTTCCAACGTTTTCATTGTTAGACACAAAAACGAGCATTCTAGTAAACTAGAATACTCGCTTGTCTCCCGCTATTCCTCATCTTCCTTCACTCGGTAGGCTTGACTGAATAACGAGCTCTGGCTATTAATAAATGGTTCCTCTTTGCGTCGTTTCACGTAGTGGTAGGTTCCATCCGCATCTTGAATTCTCGCCTTCATATTATCTGAGAGAATGGTTGTGAGGATCCCCATAATTCGTTGCTTGATCGCTGGCTCATACACAGGGAACATGATCTCCACGCGCTTTTCCATATTTCGAGTCATCATATCTGCCGATGAAAGAAAGTGCTTCTTTTCTCCATTATGATGAAAATAGAAAATACGGGTGTGCTCCAAAAATCTTCCCACGATGCTTCGAACAGTAATGTTCTCACTCACCCCTTCAAGACCTGGACGCAAGCAACAGATGCCACGTATAATGAGCTCAATTTTCACACCAGCATTTGATGCCTCGTAGAGCTTTGTGATAATTGGCTTGTCCGTTAAAGAGTTCATTTTCAAGATGATGTGGCCATTTTTAAACCGCTGATGAAAACTTATTTCTTTGTCAATTAGCGAGAGAATATCTTTTCGAATATCAAAAGGTGCGACTGACAAATGATGATAGACCGGTTTTTCTGTGTACCCACTTAAGTGATTAAAGAAATTCGTCGCATCCATCCCAAACTTTCTTTTAGATGTAAACAAACCTAAATCCGTGTAAATCTTAGCCGTTTGATCATTGTAGTTTCCGGTTCCAAGATGAACGAGGCGTTCAATCCGGTTGTTTCGTCTTCTGACTACAAGTGTGATTTTACTATGTGTTTTTAAATGGGTCATCCCATAAATAACGTGACAGCCTGCTTTTTCGAGCTCCTTGGTCCAAAGCACATTGTTTTCTTCATCAAAACGCGCTTTCAGCTCAAATAAAACCGTCACCTGCTTACCCTTCTCAGCCGCACGAATCAGCGCATTAATAATCGGTGACTCTCCGCTTACCCGGTACAGTGTTTGTTTGATAGCCAAAACATCAGGGTCCTCTGCCGCTTTCGCAACAAAGTCAACAACCGGCTCAAACGATTCAAATGGATGGTGCAATAGAATATCTCGATCACACACACTTTCTAGGATATCCTCATCGTGTGAAAGCTCAAGAGTAGGCTGTGGAATTAAGGCTTGATACATTAAATGCTCTCTCTCACCTGATACCTTCTTATAGAATGAAAACAAAGCAGTCAGGTCAATCAGCCCATCGACTTCATAAACATCCTTCTTATGAATTTCTAATTCATCTGTTAGATAATCAAGAATAGAGTAATCAAAGCCTTTTTTCTGAATTTCAAGCCGGACGGCTGCTCCGCGCTTCCGTTTCTTTAACTCTTTTTCGATTTCTTTTAATAAATCTCTCGCTCCTTCTTCATGGATCGTTAAATCGGCGTTTCGTGTAATACGAAAAACGGAGGAGGATACAATGTCATACCCTGTGAATAATTTGTGTATAAAGAAACGAATTACGTCTTCAAGCATAACAAAATGTAGTCGTTTTGGATGAGATCCATGAACTGGAATGAAGCGATCTAATACTGAAGGCACTTGTACAAGTGCCGTTTTCTTCTCACCTTCACCTAAATCATGAGTATCCTTTAACAGAATGACTAGATTCAAACTTTTGTTTAATAACATCGGAAATGGGCGATACGCATCTACAGCCATCGGCGTCAGTACAGGAAGAATGTGCTCCTCGAAGTACTTCTCCAACTGAAGCGTTTGCATACGTGTTAAGCTCTTCATTTCTTGGATATAAATATCTTCATCAGCAAGCATTGGCACCAGCGTATCTTGAAAAACGTGGTATTGTAATTGAACCATTTGGTGTGTTTTTGATGTGATAGCTGTTAGTTGTTGTTTCGGGGTCATTCCTGCTTTGTTTTCTGGCTTATTAAACCCGGCCTTAATTTGGTCTTTGATGCCAGCCACACGCACCATAAAAAATTCATCCAGGTTCGAACTGAAAATAGCCAAAAACTTTAACCGTTCAAGAAGGGGATTGGTTTCATCTAATGCCTCTTCTAATACCCTTTCATTAAAAGCAAGCCAGCTTAATTCCCTATTATTATAGTACATTGGGTCACTAAGCTTTCGACGAATCTCTTCTGTTATCATCAACATACAAGCACCCTTTTTTTAGACAAGATTTTAGGAATATTGTATCATCTGAAAGAATCATTAAATGTAAATGTTTTGTAAAGATTTCGACAGATCGGTTCATTTTTTGAAAAAAGTAAGGACAAAGAATAACGAAAGACTGATGACTCTCTACCTGAGGATCATCAGTCTTCTGTTGTCATGTCAAGCTCATTTCTTGGTCTCTCACTCACTCCAAACAAACTCAACAGATATAGATTTTTTAATTTGTTTCTCTAAATGCTTCTTTTGTTTCTCCACTTGGTATTGCTCCGGCTTCCAATCTTTATCACACTTAGCTGTAATCGTTAGACCATCGTTTTTGTTCTTAATTTTTAGATCAACGATGATATTTCGTTTGGTTGAATGAAAGCTATTGGCCAATGTTAAAATGGCTCCATATTGTTGATATAGACACAATTCATCGTTTGTAAACCAATTTTTGAATGTACCTGCATTTTGCTTGAAAAAGGACTTATTTTTAAATGATGCAAGCAATGATAGCTTAATTCGGTCCTTGTGCAATATTCCATTGATGGTACGATTCGCAAGTAAATAAAATGTGTGTTGCTTACCAGAGTCTTCATCAATATACGCACCCACATTGTATACGAATGCAGCTTGTTTAAGAAGAGCTAGATCGTCCTTTGTTGCAGTGATCAATCCTTCAGTACAAAGCTTTTGTGCAAGGAGCAACACGGTGTCCATACGATGCTTAGCTTGAGCTGTATCAATTTCATAGTCGAGCCCCAGTTCTTGAAAGCTTTGTTCGACAACGGAAGGATACAGGACATCCTCTCCCTTAATCTTTCTTTCCTCAAACAGGACTCCGTCTCTTAATCCATTTCGACTAAGCACAAAGGATTCCGCATGTACGATGTCCGCTAATCCTTGGAATACTTCCAGGGCGGGACAGATAATATCCGCTCGGTCTTTGGACAAACCATCAACCTTTTGAAGCTCCTGTAATGTAAGAGGTGCTAAGATCGTTCGAACGTCCTCCACATCTTTTCGATTCATTTTATATTGGTGAAGCCCTGATAATGGGTAATCAATGGACTCTTGATGAACCCTGACCACATTTCTGGCACTTCCTCCTATACCTATGATCGGAAGACTGGCACCCTTTAACCAGGAGAGTGATTCAAACTGTTCGATGACAAAGGCTCGAATCGCCTGTAATTCCTTCTTCGTTGCGGCATCTCCTACTACAAATTGTTTCTTTAAGGTTAAAGCACCAAAAGGAAAGCTATGGTAATGAATAAGCTCTCTTTCCTTAAACAAGGTAACTTCTGTACTACCACCACCTATATCAATGGTAATGGCATCAGTAAATGGCATTGACTGCACAACAGCAATGTATCCGAAATAAGCTTCTTCGTAATCGGATAGGACTCTCATTGTGAAATCTGTTTCTTTTTTTACACGTTCCAGGATCTCATCCTGATTTTTAGCATGACGGATGGCCGCGGTTGCAACACATCGGACATTCTTTAACTGATGGAACCGAGTGACCTCTTGAAAACTATGTAAAAAAGAAATTAATCGTTTGATTCCTGACTCTTGCAAAATTAACTCATCAGATAAATCATTACGTAGTCTTGCTACGAGTTTAATATTCTCTATTTCTTTTAGTCTTCCGCTTTTATCTTCTGAATAGATAACAAGGCGCATAGAATTCGAGCCAACGTCAATTATGGCATATTTGTTTGGTTTCACTCTTCACACATCCTAACGACATTCATATTGTTCTTATACTATATCGGTTCTTCTTTGCTATCCATTATAAACGCTTTTCTTTCGTTCAAACCATAGAGCAAGCGCAATTGCAGTAAGTCCGCCAATTAATTTTCCAATTATCATAAATTGAACCATATCTCGGTCTATACCTGCTACAAAACCAAGATGACCGCCAATGACAAAGGCTCCACTGACCGAGAAGGCTACAACGACCACTTTTCCTTTTGTTTGCATATCCCCAAGAAGGGTAAACGCGGGGATCACATGTGCAAGTGATGCGACCAATCCTGCCATTGCAAAGCGATCTAACCCAATTAGATGCCCCGAACGTTCAAGTGGTTTACGAAAAACCTTTGATATACACTCTACAAGCGGAAAGGCTCCTCCTAAAACGAGAGCAATCGTTCCAACAATTTGTAGTCCTTCCGAATAAGGAGCCATTTCCTGAAATAAACGAATCCCTGTGAGAACCTCCAAACCTGCGACGACTAATCCCATAACTCCAACAACTTGAACGCATTTCCCAAACGTGACAAACCGTCTAATCCACCACTCTGGCCTCTTCCACAAACCAATCATAATCATTAGTGAAAATAGCGTAGGAATCAGTAAATTAAGGATCATCATTTGATATTCAAACCCAGCAAGGGCTCCACCTACAAAACATCCTAAAGGAATGGTACTCAGTCCAATCAGAATTCCTTTTGAAAAAGATGAATAATCTTCCTTTTTTATGATTGAAAGAGCAATAGGAAGGGTAAAGACAATGGTAGGACCTAGCATCGTACCAAGAAATACCCAAGAAAAGACACCGGCATCTGCATCATGTGCCATCGCTTCAGCTAATGCATAACCTCCCATATCGAGAGCCAAAATTGTATTCGCAAAGGAGGACGGATCTGCTCCAATCAATAGATAAAGTGGCGAAACAACAGGGATTAAAAAATTTGCCGCAATTGGTGCCAATGTAATAATACCAATCATTGCTAAGGCGACGGAGCCCATCGTCATGAGTCCTTTATGAAAAGAAACACCTAGCCCAAAACGATTACCTAAACAATAATCAAGAGCCCCTACACCTAAAAAAATAGCTAATATGATCATAATACCGTCATTTATCCACAACATTTTGAACAGTCCTTCTCATGCATTTTATATTTGCTAAGTATACTTCTTAAGGACTGATCTATAAAGAAAAGCTAGTACCTTTCTCCTTTTTAAAATCTATGTATCCTAAGACTTAAGTAGGGAATATAACCCTTATTATACATATCACTTCCAATCCATTCTAAAATACGATATGTTCATTTTATTTAAAGAAGCCGAACGAGGAGGAATCTAATTATGACATGTGCAAAATGTGGAACAGCTCTGCCACCCGAAAGTAAATTTTGTGAGCAGTGTGGGGAACAAATCGAACCATCAACAGTTCAAACAGAGGAAGCAAGCACAGTTGAAACAACAGCAAAACCACAAAATGAAACGGTAGAAAAAGTAACGGCGCTAATTAAAAATTATTGGACTTATTTTCTTTCAAATCTAAAAGCGCCAACTCAAAGAGGTTTTGTAGAAAACCAAGGCAACGTGATTTTTGCCACAATTAATGTCGCTCTTATCGCATTCTTTTTTGCCTTTACGTTGTATGCACAGCTTGGCTTTCGTATGGATAGCTACTTTGGATTAAGCTTGAGTTTTAGTGAAAGCTTTATCCCTGGATTCTTCTTTATGCTTATCTTTTTAGCCATTATCATTGGTGGTCTTTTTCTCACGTTAAAACTTGTTACCGAATCATCCATTGCTCTTCAAGCATTCTATAGCCGGTTCGGAGAATCTTTAGTCGTACCTGTTGCTCTCTCTGTGCTTGCTTTTATTAGCGGATTAATCGGAATAGGCAGTGTTACTTCATTATTCCTTGGATTATTATTCCTTACGCTTTTTGCCATCATGATTATGGTTTATCAAACAGAGGTGAAACAAGCAAGTTTAGCTAAATTCGATCCATTGTATGGTTTGGTTGCATTATTTGCTGTCACACTCATCCTACTAAATTATGTTTCAAGCTATATGTTAGCTGGCATGTTGATGTCATTGTTCGTATAATGAGTGTAAGGCTTCACAATTTGTGAAGCCTTCTTTTTATATGAACCTATTAAAATGGAGGCATCTATGACGCTTGAATCAACTAAAAGTATGGATACAGGTCATTTACATGAGACACCTAAAGACGAAAAGGAAGCGCTTCAATTATATGTTGGACCTAAGTATGCGGACTATCAGAAGAAATGGGCCATTGGACGAAGTGGGAAGCCGACGTTAATCAGCCTAAACTTAGGTGGCTTATTCGGTACCTTTTGCTGGTCTGCCGGTCGTGCTATGTATGTCTACGCATCGTTCTTTTTCTTATTTATACTCTTTACAGATCTTCTCTTCCTAACAACCGGATACCCACTCTGGGAGGACACAGCCTATGCCATTGTTCCTTTAGTTATCTACGGGGTATTTGGCAATTACAACTACCATCATTTTGCCACACAAAAAGTAAAGAAGATGATGGCAAAACAGTGTACGAGAGAGGAATTTAGTAAAGCAGGAGGCTTTAAGTGGAGACGATTTTTTGCATTCGCTGGCCTTCTTATTGCCTACTTTGGGATTAGTAGCATCTTATTTTATTGATCTCTGTCTTTAATAGAAGACGAGCCCTCTCGAATGGAGAGCGCTCGTCTTCTTCATTTAGTCTGCTTTCCTTACTAGTTGTTTCTTTTTTTTAACGAGCTCTTTAAACTTTATGTCTAACTGCGCTTTTTCCACTTCATTTGTTGTAGTTGAAAGTCTGCTTAACAGCTCTGTAAGCTGCATATCAATCGTTAGGACATCCGGTTCCTCTATAGTTTTCATGGATGCTGTTCCGTCAGTGGTTTCAACAGCTTTAACCTTAGGCTCATCCTCTTCCAACGATAACTGATGAGTGGCAAGAGCAGAAACAAATGAACGATCATGACTTACAAAAAGAATGGTTCCAGGATAAGCAAGTAGGATCTCAGTTAACGATTCCTTCGTATCCAGGTCTAGATAATTTGTTGGTTCGTCCAGAATAAGAAGATTCACATCACTTAAAAAGACCTTTGCCATGGAGACTCTAATTCGCTCTCCGCCACTTAGTACCGACACATTCTTAAACACATCATCCCGCTTAAAAGCCAGCCTAGCAAGTACCTTTCGCACGAATGTCTCCTCGTACGGACTATCCTCCATTACATTAATTAGAATTGATCTTTGGTCGTTGAGGTTTTCTTGGTGCTGTGAGAAAAAACCGATCTTTGCAGGTTGAGCAACTCGGAGACGTTCACTCCGATCAACAACCATCTTAAGCAGTGTCGTCTTACCCGTGCCATTCCCTCCCGTTATCGCTAACCTGCTCCCTCGCTCCACTTCTCCGGTGACTTTACCAACAAGGGTTCGATCCCCCACGTTTACTGTACAGTCTAAGAACTGAACCACTCTTTTACTGTGCAAATCAGGGAAGTCAGCAAGATTAAACACAATTGGTTCAATCTCCATGGGTTTTTCTTTCTTCTCTAGCTTTTGAGCTCTCGTTTCCATTGCTTCAGCTGATCGATTTAATTTTGCTTTTTGCACACCAGAGCTTCTTTTGTGTAATCTTGCTTCAGAATTCCCCATACGATTTGGTGCCTTTTTAATTCCATCAGACTTCGCTTTCAGCTTTTTCGCTGCTTCCATTAAGCGGTTTCGTTCAGTCATATACTCTTGATGTTCCTTATATCCTTTTTCTTTCTCCAATTGCTTTTGTGAAAGGTACGCATCATAATTCCCTTCATAAACCGTAACCTTTCCCTCGTCAATCTCCCATATCGTCGTACAAAGCTTATTTAAGAAATCCTTGTCATGCGAGGTAAGCAAAATAGCTCCCTTAAAGGCATGAAGTTCCGTTTCAAGCTGTCGTATTCCGCTCACGTCTAAGTGGCTGGTTGGCTCATCTGCAATCAGGATATGCGCATCTGACGATAACGCCTGTGCGATTTTCCGGCGTGTCTTTTCGCCTCCACTGGCCTCTGATTGGTTTGCAAGCCTCCACTTACCATGTAAATCTGAGCGAATGTCTTGATTTGCCCCTCCAAGCTGTGGAACATATGCAATGGTTCCGTATCTCTCCACCTGGCCCGAATCTTGCTTAGCCGTCCCAGCGAGTACCGACAACAGTGTAGACTTTCCTGCTCCGTTACGTCCCACCACTCCAACTCGCTCCTGATTGTAAAGAGACAATGTCTCGATTCGGAACATAGTCCGTCCTCCAAAACTCTTTTCAAGGTGATCTATTTTCAGATATAACATAAAAAAAACTCCCTCCAGATGCTAGAGAGAGTTCGTACGATGCGCACACCTATATTCAAATAAGCCAGACTGCTCCTACAAACGGCAGACCTCGGCAGAATATAAGTGACTGTACCTGTACAAACATCGCCCGAATCTCATCTCTAAACATACTCGTTAATTTTCTTTAAATGAACACAGACTGGTTGCGTCTTCCATTCATTCAAATTCATTAAGATGTACTGTTTATTAGATAAGATTCTACTTCATTGTACGAGGTACCATCCTTTCCACTTAATTGCTTTTATCTTTACATATTGTATGAGGTGATGTCAAGATTCCGTTTTCCCTTCAATGGATGGTTGCTTAAATGAAAATAGCGCAAAAGCGATTGAGAGTAGCACCAGCACACTACCTGCAATAGGGGCTGCTTCAACCGAGAATCCGTTAACTACTAAACCTCCAACACCTGAGCCTATTGCAATGCCAAATTGTAATGCGGAGGTGTTGATACTCTGTTGGATATCCGACGTGCTTGGAGCCGTTTTAATTAAATATCCTTGTTGGGCCGGGGCTATAGACCAGCTTAGCATCCCCCACACAATAAGAGATAGTGTGAATAAAATGACGGAATGACTGGTGAGTGGCATGGTCACTAACACAATAAAGAAAAGGATTGTAAAGAAAATGACTGTCTTTTCAGGTCCCATCCGATCCGTAAGCCAGCCACCGATCCCACCGCCACTTACGGCAGACAATCCAAATACAAAGAAGGCCACACTCACCCAATAAGCTTCAGCATTTAGCGTCACATGCAAATACTCAGCAAAATAAGCATACATTGTATAGTGTCCTGCTAACACTAAAAGAGTAACAAGATGAGCAGTAGATAGCTTCAGATGTTTTAAGGAGCTTACTTGCTCACGTACAGAGCTAACCTGAACAGGAGCAATCGGGTCGAGAAACTTCATTATAACCAAACCAGCAATGAGAGATAGAAGAGCAATGATTAAAAAAAGAATTCTCCAGCCATAGGCCTCTCCAATAAGGACTCCTACCGGAACACCCAGTACAAGAGCAGAGCTTACACCCATAGTGATCGTACCGATCGCTCGGGAGCGGTAGCTTGGCTTCACAATTTTTGGAGCGATGGTTAGAGAAAGAACAATAATTAAGGCAGCACTCATGGATGTTAGTACACGAAAGACTAAGAGTGCACCATACCCCGGACTAAGAAACGAACCGATATTGGCTATGAAAAAGACACCGAGTGAGATTAAATAAAGTCGCTTCCGCTCATATTTACTTGTTAAAGACATCAAAACAGGACCAGAGACGGCAAAAACAAGCGCAAATACGGTAATCAACTGACCGGCTACGCCAACTGAAACACCTAAATCATCAGATATAACAGGAAGAATTCCTCCTATAATTAACTCAACCATCCCAACAACAAACGCTGAGATTGCCAGAACATATACTTTAAAGTTCATGTTAGAATCCACCTTCCAAAAACATAAAACACGAGTGTTAGTTTACCTCACATGCCACTAGACAACAAGGAAAGCCTCACCATTATCTTTTCCTGTTTCTCATAGAAAAAAGCTCCCCTAAGGAAGCTTTTTCAACTCTATAAAATGATGGCCGCGATCCATCCAAAGATAATGAGCGGAATATTAAAATGCAGAAAAGTCGGTACACACGTATCCCAGATATGATTGTGCTGTCCATCCGCATTTAACCCGGCGGTTGGTCCAAGAGTACTGTCCGATGCAGGAGACCCCGCATCACCAATTGCTCCTGCTGTCCCAATTAAAGAAATCGTGGCAAGCGGACTAAAACCCATAGCCGCACATAATGGAACAAACAGGGCTGCAATAATTGGGACAGTGGCAAATGATGAGCCAATTCCCATCGTAATTAAAATCCCGATTAAAATCATAAGTATAGCTGCTAGACCCTTACTGTCGCCCATCCATGCAACAGAGGATTCCACCAGTTGTTCTACATCGCCGGTCGCGCGTATTACCTCCGCAAAACCAGCTGCAGCTATCATTACAAATCCGATAAATGCCATCATTTTCATTCCTTCAGTTAGAAGGGCATCTGATTCCTTAAAGCGAACAGACCCACTGAAAACTAAGACAATCAACCCAGCTACACCAGCAATAATCATTGAATCAGCTAGTACCTGAACGATAACCGTTACGAGGATTGCCACTGCCGCACTAATTAAGGAATAAACGGAGTAGGCAACAGAAGTCGGTGCATCCTCGGCAAGGGTGCTTTGTTCATAATGACGAGGCTTTAGATACGTAATAAAAACAGCCACTAACAACCCAAGAAACATCCCGAGTGTAGGGAGAAGCATCGCATAAGGCATGTCACTAAGAGATACATTCATACCATTTGCTTTAATATTATCAATGACAATCCCGTGAAAAATGGCTCCAAACCCAAAAGGTAATAGCATATATGGAGCTTGCAAGCCAAATGTCATAATGCTTGCAACCGCGCGTCGATCTACCAATAATTCATTTAATACCTGTAGAATAGGCGGAATCAGTATAGGAATAAAGGCAATATGAATCGGAATCAAGTTTTGAGACATACAAGAAATAAGAAATATTATTAAAAAAATCAGTGCTTTTGGCAGAGTCTTGGAACGGGCCTCGCCTTTTTTTCCAACTAATTTTATGGAGAAATCTACAAGTAATTGTGGAAGTCCTGTTTTTGATAAGGCTACCGCAAAAGCACCTAAAACCGCATAACTTAATGCAATGCTGGCGCTATTCCCAAGACCTTCCGTAAAGACTTCAATCGTTCCATTAAATCCAAGCCCACCAACAAGACCACCGGTTACTGCTCCAATGACTAGAGCCACAACAACATGTACACGAAGTAAGCTTAAAACAATCATAAGTAATACCGCAATCACAACTGCGTTCATCATAAAAAACACCCTAACTTATGCTTTAGTTCGATAAATCACTAAATCGAACTTTACCATCCCCTTAGGCTTTTTGTCAATATTGAAAACAAGAGTAGGCAGCTTTTTCCTACTCTTTCATTCCATCTAAAATCCAGGACACGGCGGTTTTTAGATCCGCACAAACTTTGGCTGCACCAAAGGTCTGATCGTCTCTGGCATGAACAAGGATTGTTGTACAACCGGCTTTTTGACCAGCTTGAATGTCCGGCTCCCGGTCCCCTATCATGTAGCTTTGTTCAAGATTCACATCATGCTTTTCAGCTAACGTTTCTAGCATATATGCTTTTGGCTTTCGACATGGACATCCCTCATGTGGCTTATGTGAACAGTACATGATGCCATCAACAAACGCACCACTCTCTTCAAGCTTCTGCTTCATGTACTGATGAATCGCTTCTAACATGTCCTCACTCATATAACCTAAACCAATTCCGCCTTGATTGGTTACAACAAATACAAGATAACCTTCTTGATTTAACCATTTAATTGCCTGTGCTACACCAGGTAAGAGGTAAAAGTCTTTTGGCTTATTCACAAATCGAATGCGGTTCGTTAATACTTCATTTATTACACCATCACGATCTAGAAAGACGGCACGATGCATCCTATTGATCAGTGTATTTCCCATAGTCTGGGATAGCCACTTGATCAAATTCGCTAACTAATCGCTTTAAATCATTTTTAAATTCTTCACCGAACATTGGTAACCCGTGTCCCGGCCCGATAAAATTCGGCTGTAGGTCCTGTAGCAGTTCGGCTGATTTTTTGGCAGCGTGCCAGTCCGTCGTCAGGTATCTTGGTGGACCTTGAAGCTGCTCAGACTGAGTAATTACATCATATAAAGAATCTTGCTTAACTGTAATGATTGCATCCGCTGATAAAAGTGCTCCATCGCGCTCACGATACAAGGCGATTTGACCTGGAGAATGACCTGGTGTGTGAATCCATCCCCAATCTGAAAATCCATCGATCTTCTCACTTTCAGGTAGCTCTTCAATAAAGGGGTTTAAATTGATTGCTTGGTATGGGAAGGCACCAGATATTTTTGCAACCATTCCTCCCTCAACTGTAGGATCCGGCTTTGGATAATCTTGTTTCCCTGTTACAAACGGAAGCTCCGCCTTATGACAATAAGCTTTCACATTCCAGTGGGAGGCGAGTTCATACGCTGCACCTACGTGATCAAAATGACCATGAGTTAATACGATCATCTTCGGTGGATGAGCCTCTCCAAATTCTGTTTTTAGTGCAGACAGGATGACGTCAGCTTTCCTGCTAATTCCACAATCGACTAAGAACCATTCATGTGGCTCGCTTGGATTTCCTACAAAGTAAACATTCACAATTTTATCTGTGTAACAAACAACATCTTCTGTTAAACGCTGAACCAACCCGTCATGAGCTGAGGTCATAGGAATAGTTTGGGTAGGTTCTGTGCTTGTTTGATTGTCCATCATTAACTCCCTTTAACTTGTAGTTTAATACGCACCCTTAGGATGGCTAAGAATAGAGTTCCTATCCTCTCTGCATTTATCAGAATTATTAAATTTGTTTGCGTGCTGCGGCAAAGGGAATAGGAGAATTGTACTTATAACGAAGGAGAGATTTTATATGGGTTTTATTTGGAGTCTTATTATTGGTGGATTAATTGGATGGGCAGCTGGAGCCATCACAGGTAAAGGTGTTCCATTCGGAATCATCGGAAACATTATTGCTGGTTTTGTTGGAGCAAGTCTCGGAACAGCTATCCTAGGAGACATTGGACCTTCACTAGGTGGATTCGCCATATTCCCTGCATTAGTAGGTGCGATTATTTTAATTTTAATCGTATCGTTTGTATTACGTTTGTTAAAGAAGTAACTGTTATGAAAACCCCGAAGCCATTTCGGGGTTTTTTTAGTGCACTTAACATAGGAAGTGAACATACAAAAAACTGCTCACCTTCTCGATGAGCAGTTTTATTATGATTCTGTTTCCATCCACGTTTCAGCGAACTTCTCCATCTCTAACATAATTGGTTGAAGAGCCAATCCTTTTTCAGTTAAGGAATATTCAATCCGCACCGGGGTTTCCGGAATCACATCCCGTTTCACAATCCCCTCAGATTCTAAATCTTTCAGTCGTTCAGAAAGAACTCTACCGCTGACAGCCATGGAGGATTCAATATGACAGAAACGCTTAGGTCCAGGCAAAAGTTGATAGATGATTAACCCCGTCCACCTTTGACTAAGGATGCCCATTGCTTTTTCAAATCTAGGACAAATTGACGTATCCATTCCAATCACTCCTCCCCTCTATTATATACCCATTCACGAAAAAATAAATTACTTTTTATAAAAAACTTACTTGACATAACAAATTTATAAATGTATATTTACTTACATAAAGTAAGTTAGTTACAAGATATTTGTAAGCAGGTATATGCAAGTCATCTTCAGAATATATATTGCAGGCGGTGTATTACACATGAGTTTCATGAAAAAATTATTCGGAAAAGAAACTAAGGAGGAAATACAAATGGCACAAGAAACATTAAAAATTGGAATTATTTTAGGAAGCACGAGACAAGGACGTGTAAGCCCACAGGTTGGAGAATGGGTGAAGAAGTTAGCAGATGAACGTGGAGACGCTGAATATGAAATCGTGGATATCGCGGATTTCGAGCTTCCGTTTCTAGGAACAACCGATGGAACAGAGCCAGGAATTGGTGCTTGGAATCAAAAGCTTGCTAGCCTTGATGGATTTGTCTTTATCGTTCAAGAGTATAACCACAGCATCTCAGGTTCACTGAAAAATGCTTTAGATTTCGCGCGTGACGCATGGCACAACAAAGCAGCTGGAATTGTCAGCTACGGTTCAACAGGTGGCGCACGTGCAGCCGAACATCTTCGTGGCATTCTAGGAGAGCTTAAAGTAGCCGATGTTCGTACACATCCGACGCTTTCATTATTCTTAGACTTCGAGAACGGGCAAGACTTTAAACCTCAAGAACTTCACCAAACAAACATCACTGCAATGCTTGATGAAGTAAATGAGTGGAGTACTGCATTAAAAACAATTCGTAAATAGTACGTTAAAACCTGCCTCTGATTGTTAGGGCAGGTTTTTTGATGATTGCTATAGATGAAATCCCATTTGTTCAAACTCTTTTTTAGCTTTGGTATAGTCTTTCTTTCGTTCGACGTCCGATTTTGGATACCCAATGAAGTAGGTAAAAATCGAGTCTAATCGCTGATGAGGTCTACTTCCACCTACAAAATACGTGGTGATGGTCTTAAAATCATTTGTTTCCGTAACAACTGATAGTCCGATGGTTAAAATTGTGTCCACATCAAGTGGAGTATTTGTTCGCTTCCTGGCTAACAGCTGATACTCCATATCTGAAACGCTCCCTGCACGCCCAGCTAGCAAAGCAAGAGTCGCTTCATCACTGACGCCATAGATGGAGGCTGTCTTTTCCCGAGGGGGCATGTAAACGTCCAGAAATAACTGAAACTCCGGGTCCTGCCGATCAATTTTTCTGGCATGCAGTTGTTCTTGAAAAAATTGATCGATGCGTTTAATGGATACCGCTTGCTCGTTTATGGGGAATCACCTCGTTTCTTCCCATTATATCGGATTTGCGGGGAGGGGTCTTGGTAAAAGAGTTCTGGTTCCTGATAAAGCGTGAATGGTGATTAGTATAGGCTGCATATCTCTTGCTAACAGGATTCTTCTTGGTTAGTGGTTGAAATGTCTTGTTTCAGGCTCTATTCTTCTTAGCAAGCATTCCTTTCGCCTTAGTATCAAGCTCTGCGTCTTGGCAAAGGAGTAGTGGTTCTTGATATCGGACCTTCCTTCTTGGTTGACCCCCTCAGTTTTCTTGGTAAAAAGGAGAGAGTTGTTGGTAAAGGGGCGCCGCGCTTGGTTAATGTGGTGTTCTTCGTGATCGAGCGTGATTTTTTCTTGGTATCGGGATTCTTCTTGTAAGTGCTGCGGGGGCTTGGTATTAAACCTGTTTTTCTTGATACATTTTCCTATCCTCTTGGTATAGGCTCTGCTTCTTGATAATTGAGTGTAGGCGCATGGTATTGACCGCATTTTTCTTACTATGATATCAGTCTCCGCATCTTGGTACCTCTCATCTCCCTTCTCCGCGGCACCCACACAAGCAAAAAAGCTCGCCGACCCATGGCCGTGCGAGCTTTTCTTTGAATTATAGTTCTTCACCATTTGTTGCGATCACATTTTTGTACCAATTAAAGGAGTCCTTCTTAGAACGTTTAAGTGTTCCGTTTCCTTCGTCGTCTTGATCTACGTAAATGAACCCGTAGCGTTTGGACATTTCTGATGTAGAGAAGCTAACAAGGTCGATTGGACCCCATGCTGTGTAACCCATTAGGTCTACTCCATCTTTAACCGCTTCTTTCATTTGCTCAATGTGCTTACGCAAGTAATCAATACGATACGGATCGTGAACAGATCCATCTTCTTCTACTTTATCGTAGGCACCAAGACCGTTTTCTACAACGAAAAGTGGCTTGTTGTAACGGTTATGGAAATCGCGTAGTGTCACACGTAATCCTTTAGGATCAATCTGCCAGCCCCAGTCAGAGGACTCAAGGTATTGGTTTTTAACCGCTCCCTCAACAAGGTTTCCAGCAGTCTCTTCATGGTTCCCCTGTGCAGAAACAGAGATAGACATGTAGTAGCTAAAGGAAATGAAGTCTACAGGATGATTTTTTAAGATCTCGTCATCTCCGTCTTCTTTTTTAACAACGATGTCGTTCTCAGCAAAGTAACGGTTCATGTACGCTGGGTACTCCCCTTTTGCATGAACATCTGTGAAGAACAGGTTCAAGTCGTTGTGCTCCTGTGCTTTTAAAATATCATCTGGATGATTTGTCACAGGGTATGTTTGCATGCGAGCTAGCATACAACCAACTTGAGCACCTGGAATGATTTCATGAGCCAATTTTGTTGCAAGAGCACTTGCTACAAATTGGTGGTGCGCTGCTTGATACGCAATTTGATCACTTGTTTTTTCAGGAAGTTTGTCAATTAAGATTCCGCCGCCTGTGTAAGGGCTGTGCGTGATGATATTGATTTCGTTAAATGTCAGCCAATACTTCACGTAATCTTTATAACGCGTGAATACTGTTTTTGCATAGTTTGTGTAGAAGTCCACGACTTCACGGCTATACCAGCCATTGTACTTACGTGTTAAGGCAAGTGGCGTCTCATAGTGAGAAAGCGTAACAAGTGGCTCAATGTTGTATTTTTTTAGTTCTTTAAATACATTTTCGTAAAACTGTAGCCCTTCCTCATTTGGCTGTGCATCGTCACCATTTGGGAAGATACGGGACCAGTTGATCGATAGACGGAACACTTTGAAGCCTAGCTCAGCAAATAGAGCAATGTCTTCTTTGTATGTGTGATAGAAATTAATCCCAAAACGTTTTGGATAGATATCCTTAATTTCTCCAGATAGCACACCTTCAATGTAATCAGATGTTACATCCATCTTCATATTCATGCCGCGCTCTGATTTTGGAACAAACGGGACCATATCAGCAGTTGACAGGCCTTTTCCATCCTCATCAAACGCTCCCTCTACTTGGTTCGCAGCAGTTGCTCCTCCCCATAGGAAATCTGGTTTGAATCCTTCGATTGCTTTTGTCATCTTCTCCACGTCCCTTTCTCTTTCTATTTTGGTTGGGGACTCAAACACTTGAGCCCCCACCATTTTATCGTACTAACGTCAGTAGTTGTTCGCCTTCAAACACTGGACCAGAATCATTAATGCTTAATACGTCTAAATAATCTGGTGTGTTTGTCACGATGATCATTGTAACCGTTTGGATTCCTTTAGCTTTAATGGCTTCACGATCAAATTCAATTAGCTTTTGCCCTACTTCAATGCGGTCATCCACTTTAACTAATCCATTAAAATGCTCACCTTTAAGGGAAACCGTATCAATACCGATGTGAATCAAAATCTCTTCCCCATTGTCCCCTTTAATTCCAATTGCATGCTGGGAATCAGGAAGTACCATAACCGTACCAGATACTGGTGCAACAATATGATCTTCACCTGGCTCAATTGCCATACCTTTACCCATAATTTCTTGAGCAAATGTTGGATCAGAAACGTCTTTTAGTGGAACAAGTTCTCCTTTTAATGGAGATTGAACGTCAGTTTGAGTTTGTGTACCGCTAGCTGTTGGTGCTTTTTTCTCTTCTTCTTGTTTAGGTGCTTCTGTCGCTTGACCTTCTTCTTGAATATCTTCAAACCCAAGAATCATTGTTAAGATAAACGGTAGAACAAGTGATAAAACAAACAAAATCAAGGCTACAACGATTGGTGTTACTGCTCCACTCGGATCAGCGAAGACCGGAATAGCAAAGACCCCTACAAGACCTCCAAGTGCATATGCTTTAAAACCGTACCATCCAGCAAATGCGCCTAGAACCCCACTTGAGATCATCGCATAGATAAATGGTTTTTTCACTTTCATGTTAACCCCGTACATCGCGGGCTCGGTAATACCGATTGTTGCTGAGATACCTGAAGATAATGCTAATTGCTTTAATGGTTTGTTTTTAGAACGAACAGCTACTCCAAAAGCAGCACCTGCCTGAGCTAAGTTACTAATGAACATCATTGGCTGTAAGAACGAGTCATTACCAATTGTGTTGATATTTTGAATAGCAATTGGTGCAAATGCATAGTGCATTCCAGTCATGATAATTAGTGGCATGAATCCACCAAGTAATAATCCAGCGACAGGACCTGCAACATCAAATAACCAAACAAATACTTGTGATAGACCTGCTCCAATGTTTGTTCCAAGTGGTCCGATAATCCAAAGTGTAATCGGAACAACAATTAAGAAGGTAATCATTGGTGAGAACATTAATGAGATAGCAGAAGGCATGAATTTTTTGATCAAGTTATATACGTATTTCAATAGGATAACTGCCAAAATAATTGGAATAACACTTGATGAATAATTCAAAACCGGAATTGAAATAAAGTTAAGACCGAAAATTGAAAAGCTTGTTACATCAGTAATACCATTAGCTGCATCAATGAATGTCGGGTACATCATTGTACCTGCAAGAACTAATGCGAGATATTCGTTTGTACGCACTTTTCGAGCTGCTGAAACAGCTAAGAAGAACGGTAGGAAGTAAAATACACTGTCGCCAATAGCATTTAGAATGGCCCAAGTATCTCCTTCATTATTTAACCAGCCAATTGTGACAAATAAGGCAAGGAAACCTTTAAGTAAACCGGCTCCTGCAAGTGCAGGTAGGATTGGTGTAAATACACCAGAGATAAAGTCCATTGTTGCAGAAACAATTCCTTGTCTTTGGCCTTTCTTCTCTCCTCCACCGCTTGAACCATCAGAACCAACCATCGGCTCGAGTTCAGCGTACACATCTGATACTTTGTTCCCTACAATCACTTGGAATTGATCACCTGAGAACTGTGCACCAAGTACACCATCAAGTTTCTTAATGTCTTCAATTTTCACTTGTTCTTTATCATGTAGGTTAAAGCGAAGGCGCGTAATACAGTGCCACGCTTGGTCAACGTTTCCAGATCCGCCTACGTTCTCAAGTACCTTTTCAGCTAATTCTTTGTACTTTGCCATGGTAATTCCTCCTTTTTTTCCATAAAAAATACCCAAACAGACGGCCAGTGGCTCGTTCCATTTGGGTAATGCCTGATCAAATCAGTAACAATCCGCCGTGATGCTATTTAGTTATTTGTCGATTTGTTACTCTCCATACATGAAGAGTTAAATAAAGTCGTTCATTTGAAGATAAACTCCATCCATACCGTTTCTCGAGCAAATTCGAAATTTTTTCAACGGCTTGATATGCCTTCTCATACTTGGTTTTCACAAGCTCCAATAAGGTTATATCCACTTCCTCTTGCTCCGTCTGATCCTGCTTATATTGCCGGATAAAGAAGTACCGGAGATGAGTGATGAAGCGCGTATAATTAAGCGAGTCTTCGTCAAGCTTAAGTTGAAAGTGGTATTGAACAATCTCTATAATTCGATTAATGACCTCTGTCATCTTGAGCGTTTCTTCGATCTTTGTTTTCTTAGCTTGTTGTCCATTAACAAAATGATACGTAATAAACGTCTCTTCACTTAAAGGAAGCAGAACATCTAAACGATCAAACACTTGTCTAATGGCATCCTTTGCTGTTGCATATTCCTTAGGGTAAAGATTCTTAACTTCCCATCGGTTTGTATCTGCGTAATCAATTCGCTCATTCGCACGCTTAACAGCGAAGTTCAAATGATCTGCAAGGGTAAGATAGATATTATTACTAAATGTAACGCCCAGCTGTGCTTCTGCATTCTTAATGATTTCTACCGAAACATCAAGGACATCCGAATCAATCTCATCCAATACCTGCAGCAGCGGTTTGCGAGTTGACGATTGCTCAGCCACAAATTTCCGGCGTATGTTTTCCTCAGGAATGAGATCTCCCTTATTCTTTTGGTATCCTACGCCTGTGCCCATGACAATCCATTCTACTCCCGATGAATCCTTTACCAAGGCTACGTTATTATTGAATGCTTTTGAGAATTTCATGATATGTCCTCCATATCTCATCACACAACAAAATCCCATCTTAAAAACACCTAAGCTTCTAGTATGTTCTTAACATAGGTAATGCCTGATCGAATCAGTAACAATCCTAATATAATGTTGTACCCATACTATACAACCCGATGAAAACGATGTCAATCTCTTTCGACAAATTTTTCTTATATAAAAAGGCTGAGAGACGTGCGGATCCGCTTAGCTATGCTTGTCTTGCATTCTTACTTACTCTTTATTTAAGCGTTGCTGATGATGATGACTGTTAAACGGAGTAAAATACGAAACGGTATAATCAAGGTTTACAAGCTCACTGTATTCAAAAACGCGACCATCATTCAAAATTCCGCGATTCATTATTTTCATTGCGGGTATACCTTTTTTGCAATTTAATAATGCGGCCTCATCCCTTGTAATAGAGACTGCACTATATGTTGTAATAAAATGCGAGATGTGAAATCCACATTGTTGAACATAGTGGTGAACAGATTTTGCTAAGATTTCTTCAGTAAGGTCTGGAAATAATTGAAACGGCAACAAAGATGTTTCAATTTGAACCTTTTGATAATCAACTATACGGATTCGTTTATACTCCCATAATTCCTGTTGTCTAAGATCAAAAGTCTTTTCAAGTAACGGGGTAGCTTGAACTTTTTTTAAGTGGATGATCTTAGATTCGATTTCATTAAACTTCTTCTCAGTTAAGGAATTATAAATAAGCGGACTTTTGTATTTAGTATCTGTTACAAAGATACCTGAGCCTTGGACTACACGTACACATCCTATATTGAGAAGCTTTTTGATTGCGTGCCGTATGGTATAACGCGAAACCTGATATTGCGTAGCAAGATCCCTTTCCGTTGGAAGCTTTTCACCGGGACTATACTTATTTTGATAGATCTTACTAAGAAGGTCATCTGATACAAATTCGGTTTTTGTCATATCACTCCACCAGCTATCTCATTGATTTGAGTTTAGTTTAGCAAATAAGAGCCGCTCCTAAAAGTAAACCATTCTTTTGGCTACTTTGGAACAAGCTCTTATAATTAAGGTGTGTGGATCGATCCGTTAGGTAATCTCGATTGAGTCCATTCATGCTTTCGATATTTAACTGGATGCTCCTTAGCTAGTGCTTCGTCAAAGTCAACACCAATCCCAGGCCGATTTATAGGGTAGATATAACCCTTTTCTACTTCAACCGAATGCTTGAACATTTCTTTAATGGTTTCACCAGGTTCTTGAACCTCTTGAATGGCAGCATTATGAAGATGAATATTTAGATGTGTGTTTACAGCCACTCCAATTGGTGTCATATCAGAAGGACCATGCCAAGCAATTTGCACGCCAAAAGCATCACATAACGCAGCGAGTTTTAATGCAGGAGTAATCCCCCCAATTTGCGAAACATGGCAACGGATGTAATCAATTCTTCTATTAATAATAAGATCCTTCCATTCCATAGGATTATTAAATAATTCCCCTGTAGCAATTGGAGTAGTCGACTGACTTCTTAACTGAGCTAACCACTCATTTTGGTTTGGTGGAAGAATGTCCTCTAAGAAAAAGAGCTTATACGGCTCCAAATCTTTAGCAAGCTGCAAGGCTTGATTGGGAGAAAGGCGTTCATGGACATCATGTAAGAAATGAATACCATAGCCGTATTTTTCGCGAAGAGCTTTAAACATCTGAACGACATCTTGGATATAGATATCTGGATCATAATATTCTCCATCCATTCTCGTAGTGGGCATATGCATATCATGATTTTTTCCACCGTATAACCCCAACTGACAGCGAATATGCTTGAACCCTCGTTGTATCAGATGATCCACATTCGTAAAGAGTTCTTCTATTGTTAATCCATCTGCGTGAGCATAAGCGGCAATTGCACTCTTTGATTTGCCTCCAAATAATTGATAGAGAGGCATGTTTGCTAGCTTGGCTTTAATATCCCAAAGAGCCATGTCCACACCAGAAATTGCGTTATTAAGTATCGGACCATTTCTCCAATATGAGTTGACCATCATCATTTGCCAAAGATCCTCAATATCATGAGCATCCCGATTTAGTAGAATGGGTTTAAGGTACTCCTCAACCACCATCTGTACAGGTAATGGCCTCTGTTGGAAGGTAGCACAGCCATATCCTGTCACACCTTCGCTTGTTTCTACTTTTACAACAACCAGATTATGACGCTGTGGATTGGTAACAAATGCTTCTACATTTGTTATGAGATTAGGCTTCATTGTCTTTACCCCTTTTTACTTCTAGTACATAGCTATTCAATCAATGCTATTTAAATATAATAATTCATTTTATCCATTACGTTGATTAAATCATACCAATTTTTGCGGGTCAATTTGGTCAGAAAATACGTACTTTTCTTCATTATTTACCGTACCAATTCACTCTCATAAATTTAAAAACCCTTTAATATCAACGTTTCATGAGATAATTGGTGTTTTTTGAACCGTTTTCAATAAATGATCGGTATGCTACGATAAGCGTGTAAAGATGATCATCTTAATCGAATAGAAGGAAGGCTGGCACTATGAGTGATACGAAAAACGTCAAACATATTATTGAGTATGTAGGCGGAGAACATAATATTAAGAAAGTATGGCACTGCATGACAAGACTTCGCTTTGACTTGCATGATTTTTCAAAAATAAAGCGGGATGACATTAAAGATCTTGATGGTGTAATGGGTGATCAGTTAACAAATGATCAATATCAAATCGTTATAGGTACACATGTACAAAAAGTTCATGAAGCATTAATAAACGAGCTTAAAATAGAAGAAAATGTTGAAAGCCAACCATCTTCCAAGAAAAAAGGATTTTTCGGTGCCCTTCTTGATGTAGTATCAGGGGTTTTCGGACCAATTGTTCCGGCCATTGCTGGAGCTGGTATGATAAAAGGAATTTTAGCTGGACTCATTGCTCTTGAGGTATTAAATGCAGAGAGTGATGCGGTCATTATTCTTGATTTAGTAGCAAGCGCGGTCTTTTACTTTTTACCATTTTTCCTAGCGGCTTCTGCTGCAAATATTTTTAAAACCAATCAATATCTTGCTTTGGCTGTGGCGGGTGGTTTTATGTATCCTTCTTTACTGGATGCCGCAAAATTGGGAGAAATCAGCCAGTTCACTTTTATCGGACTTCCTGTACCAGTAATTAATTACAGTGCAACCGTGATACCAATTATTCTATCTGTATGGGCATTAAGCTATATTCAAAAATATGTCGACAGGTTTATGCCTAGTGTATTAAGAACCGTATTCACACCAACATTGACCTTGTTTATTGCTATTCCATTTGCTTTAATTGCCACGGGGCCACTAGGAGCTTATGTGGGAAGTTTACTTGCCTCATTTATTGAGATGCTGTTTAACCTTTCACCCATTCTTGCAGGAAGTGTGGTAGGGGGAATTCGCCCCATTGCTATCGTGTTTGGAATGCACCACGCAATGACACCGATTGCATTACAAAACTTTGCTGATAATGGATTTGATATGCTCATGCCCATGTTCTTTATGACCAACATGGCTATAGCAGGAGCAACCTTCGCTGTTTTCTTTAAAGCCAAAGGCAAAAAAGAAAAGTCGGTCATTTTATCAGCCGGTATCTCAGCATTACTTGGAATTACGGAACCTGCTTTATTTGGAGTCCTAATTAAATATCGTAAAGCGTTTATTGCTTGTACGGTGGCAAGTATTATTGGGGCAACTTTCTTTGCCATACTCGGTGTTCGTATTTATGGATACATCTTATCCAGTATTGTAAGTCTGGTTGCTTATGTAGGCCCTTACTTCTGGTATGCGATTATAGGCGTTTTACTTACATTAACGATCGGCTTTGTCATTACGTTCTTCACGTTGAAAAGTAGAGAAGTAAATAGTAAATAAATCAAAGAAGCTGAGCGAATTAATCATTCGCTCAGCTTTGTTTACCTTTTGTCTTTCTTGGCCTTATCGTCTAACTCCCTTTGAATAGTTCGGCCAACTTCTGATGAATCAATGCCCCTTTGCACTGCTTTCTCTATTACTATAAAAAGCAAGACAAAGAAAACGATAATAGAAACAATGAAGATCATGGTGTTCATCTAACGAACCACCTCCTACTTCATGCTTGCTCTTCTCTCACACGGCCACCTTTGGCTAAAAACGTAAACGACAGGAAGGCACCTGCGCTCATTATGAAGATGATAAAGCCCATAGGAACAGCTGTTTCTTCACCGGCAATCCCAACAAGTGGAGCAGTTGTTGCGCCAATGGCGAATGGCAGCAAACCAAGTAACGCAGAGGCGCTCCCTGCTTGTTCGCCCTTCGTTTCCATGGCAAGTGAAAAGGATGTTGTCCCCACCATTCCGATCATAGATACAAAAAAGAATATGGGAATCACTATGGAAAGAAGCGGACCTTGAAGCAATGTCATAACAAATAAGAATGCACCAGCAACAACAGCAATCATCAATCCTACTTTTAAGAAGACCCTCTCTGGTACAATACCCGCATAACGACCAACTAAATGAGTACCTAAAATAATACCGAGTCCATTCACCCCAAATAACACACTAAACATTTGTGGACTGACGTTATAGATGGATTGATACACAAAAGGCGTTCCTGATACATAGGCGAAAATACCACCTGTCATTAATCCTTGAGTGAGCGCCAGTCCCATGAACAATCGGTCCTTAATTAAATGAGAGAACGTTCTCAAGGTTGCTCCGATCGAGCTTGGTACTCGCTTTTCCACCGGTAATGTTTCCTTCAATTTAAATGAAACAGTTGTAACAATAATCAACCCAAGTATACCCAACACGATGAATACCCAATTCCACGTTGCACCAGGAACAAGTAATACACCGGCTCCAAAAACAGGCGCCATGATTGGAAACAACCCATTTATTAACATAAGAAGCGAGAAAAATTTGGTTAGCTCACGTCCACTAAACAAGTCACGGACAACCGCACGTGAGATAACAATACCCGCAGCTGCCGTAAAGCCCTGGAGAAATCGTCCAATAATTAAAAAGGTAATATTCGGAGCAAATGCACAGGCTAATGATGCGAGCACATATAAAATAATAAATAAAACTAACGGTTTCTTACGCCCTTTCGCATCACTTAACGGCCCAACAACTAATTGTCCGACAGCCAATCCTAACAAACACGCAGTTAAACTTAATTGCACCAATGAAGCCGTTGTGTTTAATCCCACTGTAATATCAGGAAAACTCGGCAAATACATATCGATGGTAAGTGGTCCAAATGCTGCTAACATTCCTAGAAGAAACGCAAGACCAAGTCGCTTCTTCCCTACTATTTGTTGTTCCAAGGTTACCCCTTCTCTCTTCTGCTCTCTAACCCATATACGAATCTGATTTACAATCTCCCGCCCAAGAATAGCACACAATCTTAGTTTATTCGCAAGCTTACTAGCTTATGTACTCTCATAATGCTAGTGTAGCGTATAGAAGAACATATGATAAGGAGTTCAACATGAAAACGCAAAAAGAAAAAATGCTTGCTGGAGATATGTACGACCCCTCTGATGCCCTACTTCAACAGGAGCACCACCGTGCCCGAGGACTCACACGTCAATTTAACGCCGAAACCGATCAAACTGTGCGAATGACTCTTTTAAAAACACTGTTTGGAAGCACCGGCCAAAAGATTCATATAGAAGGAAATGTTCAATGTGACTATGGATCCAACATTCATGTAGGAGAGAATTTCTTTGCTAACTTTGATTGTGTATTCTTAGATGTCTGCCCCATTACCATAGGAGATAACTGCATGCTTGCGCCCGGAGTTCATATCTATACAGCCACTCATCCGCTTGATCCAATCGAGCGGGCAAGTGGTTTAGAGTACGGAAAGCCTGTGACCATTGGCAATAACGTGTGGATTGGCGGAAGAGCCATCATTAATCCAGGTGTACACATCGGCGACGACGCCGTGATTGCCTCTGGAGCTGTTGTAACTAAAGACGTACCAGAGCGCGCCGTTGTTGGTGGGAATCCCGCTCGTGTTCTTAAGATGATTGAAGAAAAAAGGTAAGCTGATGAAAAGAAAGATCTCCATTACCTGAGAAAAATGGAGATCTTTTTTCACTTCCAATTTGGGCTTCTCCAAGAAAAATCCCGCATCATATAAGAAGTTTAACCGTTTTACCAAGCTGAGCGGAGCATTACCAAGAGGAGTGTAGATTTTATTAAGCTCAGAGGAACCTTTACTAAGAAGCAAGGCTCGACACAAAGGTAATTGCACCTATTAACAAGCTCAACTATCCGATACTAAGATCGATTCCCACCACACTAAGAACATTCTCCATCTTACCAAGCTCCCTGCTCTACTTAACAAGACGCAACAGCCCTCCTCAGACCAACGCTATGCCTTACTCAATTGGTAGGTTTCACCTTTCACCGATTCAAACTGATACAACTCTTCTCCAGCTTGAGTCGTTTCAACTTGTTTACCACCCAACGTAACGAGTAGAGGTGTGGTGCTTCGTATCACACACTGACCACCCAGAATACTTTGAATGTCCCCTTGTTTAAACTGACCATGTTCCCACTGCAAGCTAAGTTCAAATCCTCCTCTTGCCTTGATTCCTCTAACCGATCCCTTAGACCATTCAGAAGGTAGTGCTGGAAATAAGTGAATCTCTTCGTTATGGCTTTGAAGGAGCATCTCCGCTACTGCCGCTGTTCCACCAAAATTGCCATCAATCTGAAATGGAGGGTGGTTATCAAATAAATTAGGCAAGGTAGACTGTGTTAACAAAGCGAGAAAATGTTCGTACGCACGCTCCGATTGACCGAGACGAGCCCACATATTAATGATCCATGCTCTGCTCCATCCTGTATGCCCGCCCCCATGCTTTAACCTGCCCTCAAGTGTTTTAATGGCTGCATCTGCAAGCTCTGGTGTTTGCTGTGGAGTGATTTCACTACCAGGATGTAAGGCAAACAAATGAGAGATATGCCGATGACCTGGTTCTGCCTCCGCGTAATCCTCAAGCCATTCTTGAACTTGACCATTTTGACCAATCGTTGTTTCAGGTAAGTGACTTTGAATGCTACGTAGTTCCTCGGCAAATTCATGATCCATGTCCAGAATTTCTGTTGCACGAATACAATGGGAGAAAAGTGCGTGTAAAATTTGATGATCCATGGCAGGACCGATACAAAGAGTGCCTGACTCCCCGTTCGGAAGAAGATATCGATTCTCTGGTGAAACGGAAGGTGCCGTAACGAACCTTCCATCCTTGTCCTCGACTAGAAAATCAACAAAAAACAGCGCAGACTCCTTCAATGTTTCATACGTTTTTTCAAGAAACTCCATGTCCCCTGTGAACGAGTAATGCTCCCACAGATGCAAACAAAGCCACGCTGCTCCTAGCGTCCAGTTTGTTGCTGGCATGTACAAGTCCTGAGGAGCTGTATCAGCCCAGATATCTGTATTATGGTGAGCAACAAAGCCTCTGCATCCGTACATGGATTGAGCGGTTTCTCTGCCCGTCTCTCTCATACGTTCAATTAAATCAAACAGTGGCAGGTGACAGTCTGATAGATTACATGTCTCTGCAGGCCAATAGTTCATTTGAGTATTTATATTTATTGTGAATTTACTATCCCATGGTGGCAGCATCTCTGCATTCCAGATTCCTTGAAGATTTGCTGGTAACGAGCCAGGCCGACTCGAAGACATGAGCAAGTATCTACCATAATGAAAATAAAGATTCATTAACCCAAGATCCTGCCCTCCCTTTTGTACACGATGAAGCCTTTGATCAGTCGGTATATGTGTCAGGGTTAGGTCATCATCTAATTCAAGCTCCATTTTTTTATACAGTGTTTGATAGTCTTTCAGGTGGTTATCCAAAAGCTGCTCGTATGTCTTTTGAGACAATCGATTTAGTAGATTCTCACACCATTGCTCCGGCTGTTCATGCCTGAAGGTTGTTGCTGCGACTAGAACAAACGTCAGTGAATCAACCTTTTCAGCAATTAATCGATTTCCAATCGTGTACACACGGCCGCCTTCTGGAATAGCTTTTACCTTCGTATAGAAGGAAATTCCGTCTTTCCCACCGGTTACACCTGACATACTAATTGAATCTTCAGTTGTTGCAGTTGATTCGTCTACGCTTGTTGCGTCCATACGGTCCAGCATCGCTTTTACTGAAATGGAGTTTGGCTTAGAAGCTGTAAGTCTCATAATCAAAGACTGGTCAGGGTGACTTGCTATGAGTTCTCTTTTATAAGAGATGTCATGACAGTCATAGGTTGTAATAGCCGCTCCTCTTCTTAGATCAAGCTCTCGTTTATAGTTATGAATATTTGATCCCTTATGCGAAAATTGCAGAAGCAAATCACCCAACGGTTCGTAATGTCTTTGCCTAAAAGGAACACCTGTTAATGCTAAGTCTGTAAGCTCCTCAGCTTCCCTTAATCTTCCATCAAATAAAAGTTCTCGAACCTTAGGCAGATTTTCTAGGGCATCAGGATTGTTGCGGTTTCGTTTTCCTCCATACCAAACAGAATCTTCATTGAGAAAGATCCTCTCTTCTGTGATCTCTCCTAGAACCATACCACCTACTATTCCGTTTCCAACGGGTAGTGCTTCATTCCAATTCTTTGCGGGTTGTTCGTACCATAGTCTATGCCTAGTCATATAAGACGTCTCCTCCTGAACTTTCACCTGAGTATCGAAACGAACTTCTAATCAGCCATAAAAGTAAAACGCTTTCATGCTAATGAATCTTTATGCTACCATGAAGAGGATTGGAATAGAAGGTATATCGCCACCTTAAATAAGTAAGGAGTGTTTTTTTTGATCGTTAGTACCGTCATTATAGAGAATGAGCAAAGACTAGCTGTTTCCTATCAAGGAAAACAAATTGATCTCACCCGTGCACTACACGCTTTTCCGAAAGAGGGCATTCCTCGGTCTATAGAAGAATGTATTAAGGAGAATAATGTTACAAGGGTAGATGAATACTTGAAATCAATCAATGACATTACGCCTTTTCAAGTAAATGAAGAACAGATCTCCTATGCTCCAGTGGTAACGAGCCCAGAAAAGATCGTTTGTGTCGGCTTAAATTATCGGAGGCATGCAGATGAAACAGGTTCGCCGTATCCAGATGTCCCAATTCTCTTTAATAAGTTTAATAATACGCTCGCCGGTCACAAACAGTCCATCACCATTCCAAAGGTGACAAAGGAACTCGATTATGAGGTAGAGCTTGCCATTGTTATTGGAAAAACGGCAAAGAACGTGACAGAGGATGATGCCTTGAATTATGTATTTGGCTATACGATTGCGAATGATCTGTCTGCTCGAGATCTGCAAATGAAAACACCTCAATGGCTTTTAGGCAAAACGTGTGATGGCTTTAATCCTGTAGGTCCGTTTCTTGTAACAGCTGATGAGATTGATGATCCTCAAGATTTAACACTTGAAACGAGAGTCAACGGGGAACAACGTCAGCATTCACATACCTCAGATATGATCTTCTCTTGTAAGGAAATCATAAGCTACATCTCCCGCCACTTCACGTTAAAACCTGGAGATCTAATATTAACGGGGACTCCTGAAGGGGTTGTTCTAGGTCTTCCAAAAGAAAAACGTGTGTACCTTAAGACTGGAGACACGGTTTCTGTCAGTATCGAAAAAATCGGCACTCTTACGAATACGTTTATATAAGATGCATTTTCGCCAGGTCTTTCCTGGCTTTTTTTGTTGTGTCTCTAAGAATTTCGTAGATACACCTTAAAAGTTTGTCAGATAATCTCTGTTTCCCAACATCTATTTCGTCTATTGATGCTAACGTGTAACGATCAACGATTGGAGTGATCAGCATGAATAAAAAGACGTTATCATTTTTAGGTGCATTAACTGTTCTTCTTTCTTACCCTTTGAGTGCGCAAGCCGAATCCATCCCGTTCCCGCTTAATAAAGACAACCCGTACAAGATGAATGGCGATTACTTTTTGTCTTCTTCACTTGATACCATTACGTGGGGGCATCTGCCAAACAAACAGTCAAGTGCTGTCATGGAGATTGAGTCTGGGGAAACCGTTACAATTGATACGGTATCGCATGAAGGATTACTTGAAGATCAAGGGAGAGATCCCCTCCAGTTCTTTGGAGAAAACGGAGTAGACGAGAATCATGTGTTGGATGAGGCTGTTGAGATTGCCGAATCGGATATTGACCATGATTTCGACGACCACGGACCACATATCGTCACCGGACCAATTGCTGTAAAAGGAGCTGAACCGGGAGACGTCTTAAAGGTAGACATCTTATCCTTAACGCCCCGTGTCCCTTATGGAGTGATTTCGAACCGTCATTATAAAGGAACACTACCAGGTGAGTTCCCTGAAAACGATGGCCCTAAAGAAGGAGCCAGCGCAGAAAACCCAGAGCTCTATGGCAATGTTTCTTTATTTACACCTATTGAATACATAGATGGCCAGTGGTTTGGACAGATCTTAGGCGAGGAAGTACAGTTTCCAATTGATCCGTTTATGGGGATGATGGGTGTTGCGAAGGATACCGACGAATTGGTCCATTCAGTTCCACCCACTCACACGGGCGGAAATATCGATATTAATGATTTAACACAAGGGTCTACACTCTATCTTCCTGTTGAGGTAGCTGGCGCTCTCTTTTATACAGGTGATCCGCATTTCGCTCAAGGAGACGGAGAAGTAGCCTTAACCGCACTTGAAGCCTCTCTTCGCACCACCTTTCGTTTAACTGTATTAAAAAATGGTGATGAAGCCATTCCTGGAGATGGTACAACGTTTACTCATCCATTCGGTGAAACAGATGAATTCTGGATTCCGATTGGTCTGGACCCTGACTTAAACGAAGCAATGAAGGATGCCACAAGAAGATCGATTGATTTTCTGGAGACGGAGCTTGGAATGGATCGTGCCAAGGCGTATGCCTATTTAAGCGCAGCTACCGATTATGAGGTTTCACAAGTAGTGGATCAGACAAAAGGAATTCATGGAATGATTCGCAAGTCGGATTTTAAAAACAAGATGTCGTCTTCCGAAGCACATGCTACAGAGGGCGGAGCACTTCCAGAAACAGCAACCAATACAGGTAGTTGGACAATACTTGGGGCTTCATTGCTTGCCGCGAGTCTCCTACTTTTCATGGTCACTTTCATAAAAAGAAAAAAGATTTCAGAATAGAACTCAAAAAGAAAAAAGCTTGGGACATAACTAAAAATCAATTTGAAAAGGCGAATGATTCGATTGCAGGATCATTCGCCTTTCGCGATTTTATTTGAACAAGCGAAGGGAGAACCCGACACTCCTACGGAAAAGTGCGTGGTGAAGACACTGTAGCGGCGATACCCGCAAAAGGGGCTGAGGCCGTACCCGCGGGTGGGAGGGATTCTCCTGTAGCGGATTTGTTGCTATGTTCGTGGGTTCGCGAGTAATTTACTGTTATATTCCACCATTTTTCACCTCATTTGGGTAGATTCATAATCCATTCATGACAAATTGAATAACGTTATATTACGGGATTGTAAATTTTTTATGTAAAAGTTATGTAACTACTATTTTTGACTCGAAAAAATCCGTATACTCTTCTCAACACTATTGTGGCAGGAATGAAAACCATTTCATTTTTGTTCCATTCTGCTTAGTGTAAACAAACTATTTTAATGAAAGATTGGAGGAACGTACATTGGGAAGGCGATATTGCATACTCGTTACTTGGAAGAAGTAAGCTGCACAGTTGTTGTTCATATGAGAACATACAATAGCAGTCTTTCTGTTCATCCCTTCTTCTAATCTATAGGTAACAAACTAATAAGTAAGAGGATGGCTTAAGAGCAGAATCCTGCTATTGTAACTAAACTTATCTCCCTGACAAAAAGATAGACTCATATGAACTTGTATGGATCATTGGTCGGTAAGAGTTTTTCATTCTGTTGGAGGTGAATCCCTCATCTGAGGGAAATAATTGGATTTAATTACAATAGTTAATCTTGTTCTACTTGTCATTTTACTAGCACTAACCGCTTTCTTTGTTGCATCTGAATTCGCTGTTGTTAAGATTCGTGGTTCGCGAATTGAACAGTTAATTGCAGAAGGGAACAAAAAAGCCGTTATAGCCAAAAAAGTAACCGAAAATCTAGACTATTACTTATCAGCTTGTCAGTTAGGTATTACAGTAACGGCTCTAGGGCTTGGTGCTCTTGGAAAGCCAGCAGTAAGCAGTATTATGTACCCCGTGTTTAATTTCTTAAATGTTCCAGATTCCATGACATCAGTGATCTCTTATGCAATCGCCTTTATGCTCGTCACGTACCTTCATGTGGTTGTTGGAGAAATGGCTCCAAAAACATTGGCGATCCAGTTTTCTGAAAAGATGACGTTACTTCTTGCTTCGCCTTTGTATTGGTTCGGAAAGATTATGTTTCCATTTATCTTAACGTTAAACGGTGCTTCACGCGTATTGTTAAGAGTATTTGGTGTAAAGCCTGCTGGTCATGAACAGACGTATACAGAGGAAGAACTTAAGATTATCATGACGCAAAGCTATCAGGGCGGAGAGATCGACAAGGAAGAGCTTCAGTACATGGAGAATGTCTTTTCATTTGATGAGCGTTTGGCTAAAGACATC
This sequence comes from Alkalihalobacillus sp. NPDC127517, assembly GCF_050276055.1. Classification (NCBI taxonomy): domain Bacteria; kingdom Bacillati; phylum Bacillota; class Bacilli; order Caryophanales; family Bacillaceae; genus Alkalihalobacillus; species Alkalihalobacillus sp. NPDC127517. The sequence goes on from NZ_JBNNQX010000003.1 coordinate 104,656, forward strand.
ATGGTGCCACGAACAGAGTTTGTAGCGATCCATCAGGATATGTCAAAGGAAGAACTGGTTGCTGTGCTAGATGAGTACAACTTTACTAGATATCCTGTCATTGAAGGTGGCGACAAAGATAAGATTATCGGTGTCGTAAATGCTAAGAAAATGCTACAAGCCATTGTTGCTGGTAAAGACCTTGATATCGCAGCATACATGCGTGATCTCCCGTTTATTCTAGAAGCAACAAGCATTCAGGATGTTATGTTAAAGATGCAGCAGGAGAAGGTTCATATGGCTGTCATCATGGATGAATACGGTGGAACCTCAGGAATTGTCACGATGGAAGAAGTGATTGAAGAATTAGTCGGTGAGATTCGTGATGAGTTTGATGAATACGAAGAAGCAGATATTGAAAAAGTCAGTTCGGACGAATACGTGATTAATGGTCGTGTGTTGCTTGATGATTTGGAAGAACAGTTCGGTTTACAATTTGACGAACGCGACAATATCGACACAATCGGCGGATGGATTCAATATAAAACTCAAGCAATTGTTAATTCTCATCAAGAAACTCAGGTTAAGCTTCAAGAACATCTTTGGTCCATTTTTGAAGTGGATAATCATCAAATTAAAAAAGTGAAGTTTAAGCAACGCATGGACAACACTCAATTAGAACAAGTCTAAAAGCACACAACAACCATGGAGGTGAATCCCTCTTTTATTAGAGGGAATAATTGGACTCACTCATTTACGTAAATTTATTTCTTGTAGCTGTATTCATATTATTGACTGCTGTCTTTGTAGGTGGAGAATTTGCAATCCTTAAAGTACGTATGTCTCGAATTGATCAGCTGATTTCTGAAGGAAACAAGAAGGCTGTTTTAGCGAAAAAAGTTGCACACGAGCTTGATTACTATTTATCAGCTTGTCAGTTGGGTATTACGATTACAGCGTTAATTCTTGGAGCCTTAGGTGAACCGACTGTACAACGAATGTTACAACCGCTTTTTGAAGCGTACAGCGTTCCCGCTGCTCTGGCAACAGCACTCTCTTATGCAATTGCCCTAGCGATTGTAACCTTTCTTCATGTTGTTATTGGAGAACTCGCTCCAAAGACGTTAGCTATTCAATTTCCCGAGAAAATGACGTTGCTTCTGGCGCCTCCCCTTTATTGGTTTGGCGTCATTATGGGCCCATTCATCCGAATCTTAAACGGTTCAGCTCAAACAATTCTTGGTTGGTTTGGGGTTAAACCCGCTGGTCATGAAACGGTGTATTCAGAGGAAGAATTAAAGCTCATCGTGTCGGAAAGCTATAAGGGTGGAGAAATTAACAAAACAGAGCTTGCCTATCTTGAGAATTTCTTTTCATTTGAAGGACGAACATTACATGAAATCATGGTTACAAAAGATCAAGTAATCATGCTTAAAGCTGAAATGAACCTTGATGAAATTTTAGAGGTATTAAATCAGTATGAGTACACTCGATATCCTGTAATTAAAAATCAAAAGCTGATTGGATTTTTGAATACAAAGGAAATGCTAACAAGTATAGCCGCAGGACGAAATGGTGGGATTGAGCAATTTTTGCACCATATCCCACAAGTGCGAGAGTCCATGTTCATTCAAGACGTCTTTTTAAAAATGAAGCAAACCCGGACTCACATGGCAGCTGTCAAAGACAAACACGGTTCAATCATTGGACTTGTTACCATGGAGGACATCCTAACTGAAATTGTTGGGGAAATGCATGATGATTACGGCGGAAACGCAAGCTTTGCGACGTAAGAGACCCTTCGTTAGTTAGATAAATACACTGAGGCCAAATGATTTGATTGCAGAATCATTTGGCCTTATCTTTTCCTTGTTCATTATTTGACGGACGAAAAGAGTTGCCCACATGTGGACAACTCTTTTTTTGTTCTTCCCTCATCATTTATCCACAAAGCTCACAGTTTCATCCCCATCCGACTCTTGTAACGCTTTAAGAGCATTTGACAATCAACACTGACAACACCCTTTAATGGGTAGATGGTATGAATCAAAAATTGCTCCATCTCCTGTTGAGTAGAGAAAATTCCATGCATATGCAGCTTACTAGGTCCGGACATCAAGTATAAGCTGGATACAGCATTTTCATTTTCTAGCTTTTGGGCCACTTCATCTAAAAACTGCGGTTCAACCTCTACGTTAAAAAATGCTGAAACGTGAATCCCCATTTTTGCTGGGTTCACAACAACGGTAAACTGTTCAATGACTTCTTGTTCGACCAGGTTTTGAATGCGCATTTGCACAGCAACTCGTGATAAGCCTACTCTTTTACCAATATCTGTATACGAAACTCTGGAGTTCTCATGCAGCATTGAGATAATTAACTTATCTATATCATCAAGTGAAGCAGAGCTAGGCATTTGATATAAATCACTCATGACAATAATCCCCCACATCCTTATTGAAGATCTAAGTGCTCTTTTAACTTCGCTCGGATGGTTTGTAAGGAATCTTCATTAACTCGTACATAACTAATTCCGTCGTTTCCGCGGAAAGGCGTACCCTCTAATTGGACAGTTTCCATATCAACTAGTGAGGTTGCATAGCCGTGTAAAGATAGTAGATTCGCAAACGTCAAATCTGTTCGTAGATTACCACCCAGACTATCAAATAGTTTATCATAGTTTTGTATACTACTAAGCGATGCCGCCTCATTAATCATACCTTCTAGAACCTGCTGCTGTCGCTGTCCTCTACCAAAATCTCCGCCCGCTTTTGGATTTTTTCGTTCTCTTGAATACGCAAGCGCCTCTTCCCCATTAAGATGAGATGGACCTTCCGTAAAATGAAGGGTTTTTCCTTTTTCAGTAAAATCAAAAGTAAATGCCACATCCACATCAATTCCACCTAATGCATCAACAATATCTTTTAATCCATCAAACTTAGCGACGGCATAATGATCAATTGGAATTTGAAGGAGCTGCTCCACTGTATCAACAGCCATATCTACTCCACCAAATGCATTGGCATGAGTAATCTTATCCATTTTTCCTTTTCCTACAATGTCTACATAGGAATCTCGTGGAATACTAGTAAGAATAATTGTCTTTTTCTCTTTGTTAAATGTAGCGACAAGCATAGCGTCAGAGCGTGCATGCTCTTCACCTGGTCTTGCATCGTCACCCATCAGTAACACAGAAAAGTTATCCTTTCCAATGTCTACGGGTTGTGTACGGAGCTCAGACTTATCTCCACGTTCTAGTTCAGAATAGGATTTTGATGCTGCTTGATTTGCTTTTACATATAGATAACCTGCTCCCGAACAAACAAGCAATACAACTAACGTCGTAAGCAGAGCCGTGACTTTCAGCCATTTTTTCTTCTTTCTCTTCGTGCGAGTCTTTCGTTCCAACCATAACCCTTCTCTCTTGATCTAGTTATTTTTAATGGATCATACTTTCTAATAGTAAATGTAATTCTATTATCATAATACAAAAGAATGAAAAAAGGAAGATAACATGACAATTGGAAACAATGTCCTCATGTTAGTAATAAAAATAGAAGCAGAGACGAAACATTAAATCGCTTATGGAAACACGAATAGCGAATGATTCAACAATCGAATCATTCGCCAATGTCTAAACGGTTTTATGTTGTGGTCCAAAATCTTTATCGAGGCCTATGACTTAACCGCTCCAGCTACTCCTTCTATAAAGAATCGTTGCATCAGTAGGAACATCACCATAACAGGCACTAAAGAGATTGTAGCAGCAGCTGTCATCCCTACGTAATCTGACGTATATGTTCCAACGAAGTTTTCCATCCCCACGGCTAATGTCCGTAGCTCAGGTCGATTCGCAGTGAAGATAAGCGGGATCAGGAAGGAGCTCCATGTCCAGATAAACTGCATGATCCCAGCCGTTGCCACAATAGGAGCACTTAAAGGCAACATAATTTGGGTAAAGGTCCGTAAAAATCCTGCTCCATCAATCTCGGCAGCTTCCTCAAGCTCCTTAGGGATTTTCGCAAAGAAGGAGGCAAAGAGGAGGATAAACAAAACATGGGCACCAGACGACTCTGCGACAATCACACCGAGTATTGAATCAGACAACCCTAATGCACTCACAATCTTAAATAACGGAATAATGGTGTAGCCTTTTGGAATAAACATGATGGCCACAACCATTAACAAAATGACTTTTCGGCCAGGAAATTGAATTCGACCAAGCACATATCCTGTTAACGCACTTAAAACTAGAACGATGAACACTGTCGCCAGCGTGAATATAACCGTGTTCACAAAATAACTTGAGAAGTTTGCGCTCGTCCAGGCTCGAATATAATTATCCCATTGAAACTCTGCAGGAATTGGGTTTGGTCCTCCTGTTAGAAATTCAGTATTCGTTTTGAACGAAGAGAGGATCATCCATATAAATGGATATATCCATATGAAGCCGAAGATAAGAAGACAAGTATGGATGCTTATTCGAGCAAATTTACTTCGTATCATTTTCCAATCCTCGCTTTCTTTCGATTTAAACGAAACTGTCTAATTTCTTTAGAGAATGCGCCGATACTAAACAAAATGCTGATGACAAATGTAAATAACCCTAGCAAGACCCCTGCAGCAGACGCATATCCCATCCTTGTTTGTCCACCTGAGAACTCCGAGGAGAACGCATAGTTATAAATAAACAAATCAAGTGTTTCAGTCTGATAGTAAGGACCCCCATTCGTCAACGTTTTGACTAAATCAAACGCGTTGATCCCACCAACGATGGAAAGAAGGAGGATCACTGACAAAATGGGCTTGAGAAGTGGAAGCGTAATATGGAACAAAGTCCTCCAAAAACCCGCTCCATCCAATTGAGCTGATTCATACAAATCATTAGGAATGGATTGTAAGCCCGCTAACCAATAAACCATGTTAATACCAAGGCCCTTCCACGACCCTATCACTATGAGTAAAATCATCGCCAAAACTCCGTCTGTTAACCAGGACACAGGCTGACTTAAGATGCCAAACGTAGTCATCAAATCATTAAACAATCCGTTTAGTCCAAAGATATTATTCATGACAATACCGATAACTGCGGTTGTCGTAACAACTGGAAGAAAGTAAATTGTCCGATATAGCGTTTTCCCTCTTAATTTCTGATCGTTTAAGATGATAGCGAGAATTAATGCGAATCCTACGCTAATGACGGTCGTTCCTGCTACATAATAGATTGAATTGATAAAAGACTGCCAGAATCGATCAGATGTTAACAGCTGCCTATAGTTATCTAATCCAATGAACCGGTTTAGAGGTCCTATTCCTGACCAATCATAAAAAGAATAGACATAGCTCATGATAATGGGATAAGCCGATAAACCAAAAAAAACAATAATCTGTGGCATTAAGAAAACATATGCCCATATTGCTTTTTTTCTATTACGTGCACTTAGTTTCCCTCTAGGTGCTGTCTGTTGCCGAATCTCTGCTGGGACTTTCATGGCATTCACTCCTTTTTAAAAGATGCACCGCCATTCATTAACGGCGGCACATCAATTATTTGATCTACTCTAGTTCTTCATAATCGTCCAACGTGTATGGAGTGAATGGCTCCCAATTCGGAAAGATGAAGTCATCAATTGATACATCAGGATGATCCTCAAGTGTTGCTTCAAAGATCTCAACTGCAGTTGAATCCATCTCTTTTAATTGAGCTTCAATATCCGGGATGGCACCTGATAGATACCCTACAACCGGCTCTCCAACCCCTGTAAACTCTCGGCGAGCAGCAACATCTCTTTGAAATTCAATGGTCGCTAAATTACGCTGCACAGGTTTTGGAATCGTGATGGCTAATTCCTCCTGCAATAGTTTGATATCATCATATTGAGGATAAGGTGCTTCTCCTCCTACATCCATCTTCGCCGGGATGGCCGTTCCAGTTTTCACGTAAAGTTCTTCATGTAAGTGATCCAACGAATACTCTAAAAACGTCTTCGTTTCTTCCCAATGCTCTGTGTTCGCATTCACGTGCATGCCATCCACTTGTCGTCCCGCTGGATAGTAATAAGGATTTCCATCTTTGGTTGGCATAGGGGCAACTCCCCAGTTTTCAAAACCATTCGATTGTACTAACTGCGTCCCCGTCCAGTTTCCACTGATCCAGAATGCAGATTGACCTGCAATAAAGCTTGCCTCAGCAGCCGCTGTATCAACCTCCATGCTATTCGGGGTCATCACACCTTCATCAAAAAGTGTTTTTAAATATTCAGCTGTTTCGATTAGTCCTGGTGTCGCATAGCTTGGAAGCCCTGTTTTAAAGTCATGACGCCAAGCGGTATCAGGCGAGATCGCCGTGGCCATCTGATTCATGACGCCTTCATTTGACCATGCTTCATTGTTCCATGATAAAGCGTGGATCGCTCCATCTGATTCCTCGTAAATATATGCCCCAAGCTCCTGGAACTCTTCCCATGTTTCTGGAACATCTTCTTCGGTTAGACCTAATTGATCAAACACATCCTCATTGTAATAAAGGATAAACGCACCACTTTGTGGAGAAACACATGGAAACACGTAGACATCCCCATCGAGTTCTGTGAAATTCTCACCCCAAGTCCCTTCGTAGAACTGGTCTTTTACATCATCCGTGAATACTTCATTTAACGAATGGACGGCACCAACGTCCACAAGCTCTTGCAGATCAGCAGCCGTCGTAAAAAGGTCTGGTAACTGATTCTCAGAAAGTGCTGTTTGGAATTGGGCTTCGTGACTTCCCAACGGAAGATCCTGTTTATCAATTTTGATACCAGGATGTTCTTCTTCAAAATTTGCGATCAATTCATCAAAAGGAACTCGTAGCTCAGGGTATCTATTCCATAGTGTGAGTGTTACCTCCCCATCTTCAGACGTTCCCGCATCTTCTCCACTACAAGCTGATAATGCAAATAGACCGATTCCGAGTATAGAGAGACTCCATTTAGCTTGGTTTTTCATGTATTAGCACGCCCCTTTTTATCATTTATGTCAAACTCATAGATTGGCACTACATCAACAGAATGAATCGTTGCAATTTCCTTTAATGCGATTTCACTTCTTGCTGCCATCGGTGAATCACTTTTCACCTCTCGTCCTTCTTTCACAGGAGAAATCACAAGATAAAGAGAATCATCCACTAATTTTTCTAAGAGATGGCTCAGCCCAATTTCCCACACATCACCATTATGAAAGTGATCATGCACCAGCTCATTTGAGAGAAAGGCATACCCAATATCACCTTCATAGGAAGTACGGAGCAGCCATTCTTTCACGTGGGAATAATCCATCTGTGGAAGGGAGATCGTCATTCTTCGCTCGTCCAACTGCTCTATGATCGGTTTAATGTGCACCTTTTCTTTACTCCATTTGTATTCAGTAAGCAATTCTACTTCTGAACATTCAGTTAAATGTACTGTGAGATCTGGTGTAGACATACCATCAATAACTGAGACCTTCAGTGTTTCAGACTCTGACTCAAAGCGAATACGATCTGTTTCTACTAATACCGTTGCCTCAGTCAAAAGGGCATGCTGCGTGCCTTTCCATTCAAACGACCAAAAATCTAAACTTTGCTCATCTGACATGGTAAATAGATCAATGAGCATTCCATCGTTTGTTTGGATAGAGATTTTACTCAAACTCAACTCACTCGGGTAAATGATCCAACTACTCTCATCCTCTTGGATATCTCCTTCAGAACACGAGATATCCTTAATCTGCTTCTTACTTAATTGAAAGCTCGGTTTCATACCAAAAGGATAAAAGAAAAAGTACTGATGGTGTGTTTCACTCAATTCGTGTTTCTTTAACAGCTGTGCTGTAGCATAGAGTAGCTCTACACCTGATAAATGTTGGTTAAATGGCAAGATACAACTGATATCCTCCTCAAGTGAAAACCCACCATCATATGGAATAGAAATAGACTGTTCATCCATTTGTAATGTAAATTGAAGATTGTGCTTGGCAGGAGCTTGAAGATGATCTTGATAGTTATTCATAAAAATAAACCCTCTGCCCTCATTCACTCGTAGAGCGTATCGTAAGGTTTCTACATCTTCTGGTCGCATGTCGTCTGTGTTTGTAGGAAGGTAGGTGGTTGTTTCACAAAAAAGATCTTCAAAGTCTTTATAAAAGTAGTGCTGACGTTTCAAGCGTTTATACGATTCCCTTACCTGACCAAACTCTCCAATTGGTGCTTGGTAATCATAAGAGATCTTAGGGGTAGCATGTTCGTTTAAGTAAGGAGTGAGCTTGCCTTTTGGATTGGAGCTTCCATGAAACACATAATACCCGACAAAGTTACATCCGCCCGCAACCTTAATATTCGCCATCGCCTCTACACTTTGGTAAGGAAGCTTAAAACGATACTTATAAAAAACCGTCATTCCTCCACCCATTTCACAGCAGGCAAATGGAATCTCCTCCGGATTGTAATGTGGCTCGAAGTTATAGGTTGGGTGGTTGTAGTTTCGATAAATGTATTCCGGCGTGACAGGGTGCTCCGTTACTTTCGGATCATAGAAAACCCACGGCCAAAAAGCATATCCTCCCCAAAGCGGCAGCACTTCGGACGTTGGTGCGACGGCTCCACCCCAGCCTGTTGCTGTATAAAAAGGTGTGACTAAGCCTGCATCGTTCGCTATCTCTTTTAAGCGAACAATATGCGCTTCTCCGTCTTCTCCTCCCGAAACCCACTCATTACTCGTACCCGTCGTATGTTCCCAAGGGGCACCCGCATGATAGAATTCATTTTCTAATTGAATGCCAATAACCGGGCCATCATCTTGGTACATCAGTCCTTTTACTTGTTGACCGATCTCACCATATAACCGCTTAACATGGTGAAGATAGTTCGGATCATTGCTTCTCAAACGGCAGGGTTCCCCGTATAACCAATCCGGGAATCCACCATTTCTCACCTCGCCGTGAGCGAACGGTCCGATACGTAAAATACACTGAAGCTTTAACTCCTGACAAAGACGTACAAATCGGTTCAGATTCTTAGAACCATCCCAGTCAAACTCCCCTTTTACTTCCTCATGGTGATTCCAAATTACATAGGTTGGGACAATGGTAATCCCACCCATCTTCATCTTAAGAAGTTCATCTTTCCATTTAGAACAATCATAACGACTAAAGTGAAACTCACCGCAGATTCCAAACAATGGTTTATCATCGATCATCATAAAATGATCTGAGAAATGAAGAAGCTCATTCTTTGAGTTTCTACCTTGTAGGTTTGTTAAAGCTGGCTTAAATCTATTTTTTTCCGTGTTAATTGTGATTGTTTCTATTTTCCTAATCATCGTCTGTCCACCTCCAAGCTTCAGAGTCACCTATACTCGGAATTATTTGATAACGCTTTCATATTTTTATATTAGTTTAAATAACTTTATTAAGTCAAGTATATATTTAAGTTATTTTAATAAATGTGATTGTGGTATGATACGGTAAAAACAAAGAATACAGGTGAGCTCATGTCGCAATTCTTCTCAAAGCTAAGCAGGGAACAGATGAAAACCTTTAATCAAAAGGTAATCCTAAAGCTGTTAAAGGAACATGGTGTTCTCTCAAAAGCTCAGCTTTCAAAATTCAGTCAACTAACCGTACCAGCTGTCACCGGAATCATCCAAACCTTAATCCAAAGCCAATTAATAGAAGAGATCGGTCCCACCAAAACAAGCAGAGGAAGATTTCCTTCAACCTATAAAATTCGTTCAAATGGCATTCATATACTTGCTGTTACTATCGCTACTACCTTCGCTAAAGCAGCCGTCATCAATTTAGAAGGCGAAATCAAAGAAATGTGCCAAACCACATTACCGAAACATGTCACATCTGAACAAGCCCTTAGTTATGTTGAAAAGCTTGTCCAACAGTGCCAGCCTGATCAGTATCAAATTATTGGAATGGGTGCAGGACTTCACGGAATTGTCGACACTGAAAAGGGAATTCTTGTATTTCCTCCGCAGCTTTCTTGGAGATCTTTCCCGATACTTGAAGAGCTTGAAAAACGATTTTCTTATCCAATTTTAATTGACAATGATTGTAATACATTAGTTTTAGCTGAAAGATGGTTTGGTCAAGCGAAGGAAGGAGAAACAACGGTTACATTAAATGTAGATTACGGGATTGGTGCAGGGGTTTACATGAATAACAGTTTGTTTAGAGGATCTCATTATGCCGCTGGTCAAATCGGTCATACAATTGTAGATGAAGATGGTTTGGAATGCCCATGCGGGAATAGAGGATGTTTAGAAATGCATGCGAGCGAACCATCTATTGTTCGAGAAGTTAAGAATAAGATTGAATTAAGCTCAGCTTCCATTGCAACTGATTTAGCAGGGGATGTCAGGTCCATTCACATCCAGCATGTTTACGAAGCGGCATTATTAAATGATGAATTAGCGATCGCACAATTTGCTCAAGCAGGAATGTTAGCGGGAAAAGCTACGTCAAGTATGGTTAATATCCTTAATCCAGATCGTCTGATTCTATCAGGGGGAATTTTAAAAGCCAATGATACCTTTTTTGGACCTTTTCAAACGGCGATCCAGGCTCACTCGATTCAAGCTAGTACACAGGCACTTGAAATCGTAAAATCCAAACTCGGAGACCACGCAGATGTCATTGGTGCCGCATCTCTATGGATTGATCAAGTTTTTGATAGCTCTGTAGAATTAGAGAACATTATTACGTACTAAACCAATCATGATGAGTAGAACATATCCACATGGGGATACGTTCTTATTAACACGTCTCTTGCACATTTGTGGATAATACTATTGATTGTTATTTTCTTACTTTTTCTATACACTTAGAAAAACGAGTTTTATAGGGGGAGATTATGGACGTTTATCATGCTACACTCGAAGACCTAGAACCGGTTTCAGACTTATTTAACAAGTACCGCGAATTTTATCAACAGAAAACAAACGTAGCTGGAGCAACCTCGTACATAACGGAGCGTCTAACGAATCAAGATTCGATCATAATCGTTTCAAAAGACGGTAATGACTATCTCGGATTCGCTCAACTCTATCCAACCTTTTCATCCATTGCTATGCAAAAAGCCTTTATATTAAATGATCTGTATGTAACAGAGTCAGCACGTAAACGTGGAGTGGGCGACGCATTACTTCAAGCGGTAAAAGACACGATCTTGCAGCATCAAATTTTTCGTTTAAGCTTAAGCACCGCTATGGATAATCATGCCGCGCAGCGACTATATGAGAAGCATGGGTTTGTCCGCGACAATGATTTTTATCATTATCAGCTAACAATTGAGCAATAAAAAAGTCTCTTTCAAGAGGCTTTTTTTATTGTCTATTCTTCAGTCCATAAGCATCAACACTTACATTAGCCTCAGCAAATGTATAAATATACCCTTTATCACACACTGTATAAAGAATACTTGTTGAGGGATGAGGGATCATTGTGCTTAGAAAATGGAAACAAAAGCGCCTGTATCAAAAGCTCAATCAAACGCCTAAGCAGCCTATACAATCCTTTGATGAACTAATCGCGCTTTGTAATCTGTCCTCTGACTTTGAAGAAATAGAACATTACTCGTTTTCACTCTATTATTTTGCATCGATTATCAAGCCTGAAATCCTACATGATGAAGTGCTACTGTCTCTAACCAATCATCCTGATGCATCTTTAAGTGAACTAAGAGATCTCATTCCTATTGAAAAAATTGAGTTAACTAGCTCCTTCAAAATATTAATGGCATCATTCATGCGTGGAGGCATTGTGATTGGGTCTACACGCGAATTAGGATTGTTTCTTATTATTCCGGCTGAACATGCTGAGACGCGTTCAGTCAGCTTACCCGAAGTTGAATTCAGTGTGGTCGGACCTAAAGAGGCGTTTGTGGAATCATTACAAACCAATCTAAACCTAGTCCGAAAACGATTGCCTATTCCTGAGCTCGTTGTAAAGGAATATAAAGTAGGTGATTTAAGTAAAACAAGAACAGCCATTATGTATCTACATGGGATTGCAGATGAGCAGGTTGTTCAAACGATGACTCAAAGAGTACAAGATATTCAGTTTGATCAGGTAGTAGATAGTTCCTTTGTTGCCCAACTGATTGCAGATGATTCCAACTCTGTTTTTCCACAGTTAATTGATACGGAGCGTCCGGACCGGGTCGCATCAGTCTTATCTGAAGGAAAGGTTGTCCTTCTTTTAGATGGCTCCCCTCACGCTTTAACGGGTCCGACATCATTTGTTGAATTTTTCTCTGCGTTCGAGGATTATTTTCTTCCTTGGCCGATCGCATCTATTTTCCGCTTAATTCGCTTGTTTGCGATCCTTTTTTCAGTTCTTTCCACTGCTTTATACGTGGCCATTTTAACGTATCATTACGAAATGATTCCGACAAACCTTCTTAATACACTCGTTTCGTCCAGGAGCGGAATCCCGTTTTCTCCAGTCTTCGAAGCCATTATCCTTGAACTTGTTATTGAACTCTTGAGAGAAGCTGGAGCCCGCCTGCCAACAAAAATTGGTCAGACCATTGGGATTGTTGGAGGGATTGTCATCGGAACGGCCGCGGTCGACGCAGGGTTAACGAGTAATATCCTTCTCATCATCGTTGCTTTAACAGCGCTCGCTTCCTTTACCACACCTATTTACCAAATGAGCAACACCATTCGTTTGATTCGTTTTCCATTTATCTTAGCCGCTCAATGGTTAGGATTCTTAGGAGTAGCTGCCTGCTTCGCGCTTTTCTTAAGTCATCTTCTAGCGCTGACCTCTCTTGGAAAACCTTATTTAACACCCATCTATCCTTTACGAATCGCTGACTTAAAAGATTCATTTTTTCGTTTGCCATTCCGCTTACAATCATTAAGGCCAGCTAGTGCCAGAGCGCAAAAACGAACACGGTTTAAGCATATAAAAGAAGGAAATCATTTAACCAAATCTGATATTGAAGAGTAAGGAGAGAGCTATGCAACTTTATGACAACCCTAATCGTACACGTCAACTCTCCCCCTTTTTAAGCTTCTTTATCATTGTTGGTGTGCAGATCAGTGTAGGGATTCTTGGTTTTGAGCGGTTTATTGTTGTAAAAGCAGGCCATGATGCGTGGATTTCAATCATTATTGCTGGATTAGCTACCCATGTAATCATTTGGATCATGTACTATCTTTTAAATCAATGTAACGGAGATCTAGCAACCATTCATTTTATGACGTTTGGGCCTTATATAGGAGTCCTCTTTAATCTTTTTTTTATCTGCTATTATGCGCTACTTGCCTACACTGTTATATGTACGTATACAGAAGTCCTGGAAACATGGATGTTTCCTGACGTGTATTCATGGGTGTTTACTCTCCTCTTCTTGACTATTGCATATAGCTATACAACAAAAGGTATCCGAGTGGTAACGGGACTATCCGTCATTAGTTTGCTCATTACATTCCCTCTTATCGTGACCATTTTTTTTACTCTTCCTGACTCTCAGCTTGAAACCCTTAAACCCGTTTTTAATCATTCTATTCTTGATATCGCTAAAGGGGCAAAAGCCATGGCCTTAAATGTTTTGGGTCTTTGTGTTCTTTTTATGATCTATCCCTTTTTTAAAAATCCCCGTTCTTCACAAAAATGGACTCACCTTGGCCTATTTTTTAACATGAGCATGTACATGATTGCGATGATCTTGACGATTTCTTATTATAGTAAAACTCAACTTCTAGAAACCATATGGCCAACAATCACCTTATGGAAAGCCGTAGATCTTGGGATCATCGAGCGATTTGAATACATAGGTGTATCACTATGGTTGTTTGTTGTTCTTCCATCCATCTGCTTACTTTTATGGGCGGCAAGCAGGTTAACCAAACGAGTCATACCATTAAAACAACGTACCTGGCTACGATTGCTATGCCTCATTTTATTTATTCTTTCCTTTAAGATCAACGGACGCATGAATGTTGAGACATTAAACGACATCACTTCCCGTATTGGATTTTACGTTCTCTTTGGATATATTCCCTTCCTGTTTGTGTGCTTCAGGCTTCGTCACATATTGAAAAAAAGGAGAGAGCGCGCATGAAGAAAGTAGCTGTCATTATCATTTGTTTTCTAATAGTGAATGGATGTGCGCCTCGTCCACAGGTTATAGAAGAACTGCAACTGATACAGGCACTGGGATATGACGTTAATAGTGAGGATGAGTTTCGTACGGTCGCCGGCTCACAAATCATTCTACCAAGCGAAGGGGAAACTCTTCCGAATGCAGTTGTATTCAGTGCAACCGGTAACACATCTCGTATTACAAGGAAGAAGATGCAAACAGAATCTTCGAAGCAACTCGTTTTGGGGCGGTTAAATTTATTATTATTTCAAGACAAATTAGCGGAGCAGGGAATTTTTTATTTTTTAGATATTCTTCAGCGAGATCCCGTGATCGGTCGAAATGTAAGACCTGCTATTGTTGAAGGGACAGTCTATGATCTCCTCACACAAGATTACAAACTTGATATCACGGTGTATGAATACTTAAATGATCTAATTGAAGAAAGTGAAGAAGAAATCTTTCCTAAAGTGACTCTGCACTCTTTGTTATATCACTATTATGAGGATGGAAGTGATATGTATCTTCCAATGATTAAACCTTATAAAGACCGCGCCCAAGTAACTGGCTTAGCCTTATTTAAAGAAGATCAGTGTGTCCATAAACTAAATGTTCGTCAAGCCTCCTACCTTAAGCTGCTAAGAGAACGATTTTCAGGTGGGTTTTATCAGATAGATTTATCCGATGATAATTATGTTAGCGTTGAGAATGTTAATGTCAGTCAATCCTATACGATTGAAAGAAGCACAGATGGCGGTTTCATAACTTCCATCGCTGTTACTTTAGAAGGAGCAATCAATGAACTAGGAGACAACAAAGGTGATACTCACCCGTATACTATGAGGGAACTTGAACGGTATGGTGTAGATCAGTTTCAAGAAAAACTTACTTCACTCGTTCATTTATTTCAAGAGTTAGAAATTGATCCGTTAGCACTAGGCTCCCTAGCCAAGAATCGAATTAGAGGATTAACGATGGATGAATGGTACGAGTCCTATCCAACTATGGATATTAAAGTGAATCTTGAACTTAACCTTGTCCATAACGGCATCATAGACGAATCAGAAAAGTAAATGAAGTATGTTTTTTTCTGCCTTTAAAGGGTAGAGACTCTCTAGATACAACATCTTCTAGAGAGGATGATCCGCTTGCACCCGGTTCAATACATAAAACGCACGTTCCAGCGTTTGAACAGCCTGTCCTATCATCAAATGAAATATAGCCTTAAATCAAATGTTTGGTTAATCTGTTTGGCCTATGGGTTTATCGGTTTTCTTTTTGCCGTTCTCGCTTGGTATTTAGACATGCATCTTAAAATTGGTCTAGAGGCAACAGATTTCTTTCAGGCAGATTATGAATTAACAAGACAAATTGTTAGTTCTCTTGTGGCCGGTATTATCACACTCAATGCGTTCACACTAAACTCTATCTTAGTTGTTCTTACAAACTTCTCAGGCCAGTTTACACCGCGAATGCTAACAACCTTTATCTCTGATCGACGAACCCGTCATTTGATGGGTATCTTCAATATGGCGTTTGTATTTATTTTGCTAACCTTTTTTGTGTTGGACGAGGCTGTTGCCTCAAACTATTCGGCCATTCCCATTCTGACCGTTTTCTTTATGCTGATAGCCGTCGGTTCGTTTGTTATTTTTATTAGTCATACGATTAACTGGATGCAGGTTCCGAATATTATGCAACATATGAAGGACGAATCCCAGCATCAGATTTTGACAACATTAGTGAAGGATTTAGAAGAATACCGCACAACAGAACCACAACGGAATTTAGCTGATCAGCTTGAAGGCGAAGGTATTACGATTACTGCATCAAAAACGGGCTATATCCAAATTGTTGATTACAAGCGTCTGATTGAATACGCACAATCCGTAGATACGGTTATTCAGTTCGAGAGACGAATTGGAGAATTTGTGTTAAAAGGTGCTCCACTGCTTACGTATTGGAAAACAGGCCGTTATCCAATTGATTCACATGAAATTAACAAGCGGGTCTTTATTGGCTCCAAAAAAACGGAAGTACAGGACATTGAATTCGGAATTAATAAGTTAAAAGAAATTGCTATCAAAGCACTTGGAAACGATGATCCTCACACAACATCTAATGCCATTTTTCAGCTGTCTGACTTATTGCTCTCCATTTCTCAGGTTTCACGATTTTCGCCATATTTAACAGATTCGAACAATGAGTTGCGAGTCATCATTCGCAAGGAATCATTTGCTTTTTACTTAAACTCTACGTTCTCACACATCTGCTTGTATGCTAAAAAGGATCCCGTGATTACAAACGATATATTGGAGGCAATCAGTCTGTTAGCCGAAGCGATTGATGACGTATATCACGATTGTTCATGGGAATTCGCTTTAATGGTCGCAAAGGGGTATGAAGCCTCATTTGCTTTTGAATACAATGAACAATCCTACTATCAAACTCTTGAAAAGATCTCAAATACAACAAACAATCAGGATGAATATAAGAAGTTCCTAGAGGAATTAGATGAGAAGCGTAAGAAGAGTGATGTTTAATTTATAGTAGAAAAGGAATACTCCCCCAAAATGGTATAAGGAGAGTGCGATGATGAGAGCTGTAACATTTCAGGGTAAAGAAAACATCCAGATGAAAGAGGTAAGCGCACCATCGATTCAGGAGAATACAGATATTATTGTTCGTATTACGGCAAGCGGAATATGTGGTTCTGACCTTCACTTATACCACGGTGGGATCGTTCCAGAACAAGATTACGTGATTGGTCACGAACCCATGGGTATTGTTGAAGAGGTAGGCTCAGAGGTTAAGAGTCTTAAAAAAGGCGACCGAGTCGTTATTCCTTTTAACGTAAGCTGTGGAGATTGTCATTATTGTAATCATCAGATGGAAAGCCAATGCGATAATTCTAATAATAGCCCACATTCGGATGCAGGCGGATTGTTTGGATTTGCTGAAGATTTTGGTAACCATCCAGGTGGACAAGCAGAATACTTACGCGTGCCATATGGCGACTCCACTTCATTTAAACTACCTGAATCAAGTGAGCTTGAGGATGAACAGGTTGTCTTCTTATCAGATGTTATTCCGACAGCATATTGGAGTGTAGAGCATAGTGGCGTCAAAGCAGGCGACACGGTTATTGTCCTTGGTTCTGGTCCAATTGGATTAATGACACAAAAATTTGCCTGGTTAAAAGGCGCAAAACGTGTAATTGCAGTGGATCAGGTTGATCATCGTCTTGAACATGGAAAACGAACAAATCAAGTGGAGACCTTTAACTTTAAAGACAACCCGGAGCTTGGCAGTCAGTTACATGAAATGACTGAAGGTGGTGCCGACGTAGTAATTGATTGTGTTGGAATGGATGGAACAGTACCAAACGGTCAAACATTCGGATCAGAATTCGATAATCAGTTCGGAACCATTTCCCCAATCATCACAGCAAGTCAATCGGTTCGTAAATTCGGAACAGTGCAATTGACCGGTGTCTATGGATCAGAAGCGAACGGCTTTCCACTCGGTGATTTCTTTACCCGAAATGTCAGCTTAAAAATGGGACAAGCACCTGTTGTTCACTTAATGCCAAAGCTATACGATATGATTGAGGCTGGCACATTTGATCCAACAGATATCATTACGCACAAAGTCGCTCTTGAAGATGCAGCAGAGGCATATCGTGTATTTGATAAAAAAGAAGAAGGTAGTATTAAAACTATTTTCAAACCATAAATGAATTCTAAGAAAACGAGATGAGCTGCTCATCTCGTTTTTTAGGTTAAGTGCAGGATGGTATCCTCCAGAGCAATGGCTTCACGAGAGGGCGATTTGGTTAAAAGATACGTAGAGACAATAGGCAATTCAAGTGACGGTAGCTCACCTTCTAGTATTCTCCCCTCAGCTAGCTCTCTTCTTACTGCAGACAGTGGTAGAAACGAACAACCTAACCCCTCCTCAATAAACCGTTTTGTAACGTGAACTTGAGACACCTTCATTTCCCTTGTACTTGGGATCAGCCGTTTGCAAGAAAGAAGAAGCTCCTCCCAATACATCGGATGATTATGAGTTAATAGAACCTGCTCTGATAGAATGGCTTCTGCATCTACTGGGATACCACTTTCCATATCACGCCCATCATGCGGGACCACAAACACAACCTTTTCTGACTGTATCTGCTTACAAGAAAGCTGATTTGATATCACAGGCATTCGAGACAATCCAATGTCCACCTCTCCCCCACTCACCGCTGGTCCGATTAGCTTCGATTCCATGACCTCAATCTTCACTTCCGTGTTGGGGTGTGTCTTCGTAAATGCTTTGATCCAATGAGGAAGATAGCTTGTCGCAATAAGTGGTGATACGGCTACACGAACTTCCGTTAAGAATCCTTGTATCTTCTTATCCATATGCGACATCCCCGCTCGATAAGTCGACAGCATCGCATGCGCATGCGGAACGAATTCCCGTCCAAAGTGAGTGAGTACTACTCTTCGTCCCGTGCGCTCAAACAATTCGGCACCAATAAGTTTTTCAAGCTGATGAATATGAACCGTCACAGTTGGCTGTGAAACATAAAGAGACGAAGCTGCCTTTCTAAAATTTTCGTAGTGGGCTGCTGCTAGAAAACTCTCAATCCAATGCATATTCAACAAACTTCACCTCCACTATTGATTATATTTCATAATCAATTAAACCATTATTATTCAATGTTTATTATCATATCACTCTAGTACACTAAAGAAAATATAGGAGAGGATGAGGGTTATGTTAAAACGAGGACTTGAAGGAGTCATTGTCGCTGAAACAGCAATCGGAGACGTAGATGGACAGAAGGGTCAGTTGCTTTACAGAGGATACAACGCCGCCGAGCTAGCAGAAACGAGGTGCTTTGAAGAGGTAGCCTTTCTACTTATATATGGTGAGCTACCGACTTCAAAAGAGCTTAACGAGTTTGAGGAAGAGCTAAAAGAAAAAAGAATTCTTCCTAAAAGCATGGAAACACTTATCCAATCGCTCCCGGTATCGCTTTCTATTATGGATGCTCTGCGTACATGTGTGTCCTGTTTGAACAGTAAGGCTACTTGGCCTCCTACCAAAGCAGAGGCCATTCAACTCATCGCCATTTTTCCTACAATTATTGCCTCTTGGGTCCGGCATTCCAAAGGCAAAGCCCTTCTCAATCCAGATTCAACACTTAATCATGTAGATCATTATTTTTATTTGCTCACGGGTAGTAAGCCTGAGCCTGCACAAAGTGCAGCATTAACTGCTTACCTTGTGTTAACGATGGAACATGGGATGAACGCATCTACATTTGCAGCGCGGGTTGTATCTTCAACTGAATCAGATCTGCCCTCAGCGATTTGCGGCGCACTTGGTGCGATGAAGGGGCCACTGCACGGCGGAGCACCCACGGGCGTTCTACAATTATTAAAGGATGTGCAGACAGCACCAGATGATCCTGAATCTGTTTTGAGAACGAAACTAGCTGCAGGAGAGAAGCTCATGGGATTTGGTCACCGCGTTTATAAAACCTACGACCCGCGGGCTATCGCGCTTCGACACGTATTGCAGAAGTCCGGAGGCGACCACAAGGCATTGCAGGATGCCGTTACCCTCGAGGCGCTAATCACACAGCTTCTTGCTGAATACAAACCAGGACGCAAGCTACATGTTAATGTAGAGTACTATGCAGCCGCTGTCATGGATGCACTTCAACTTGATCCCCAATGGTTTACACCTACTTTCTGTGTCAGCCGGATCGTAGGTTGGTCGGCGCATGTGTTAGAGCAATCAGCCGATAATCGAATCTTCCGCCCGAGCCAGGAGTATGTTGGAGGCTTTCGGTAAGAAGGATAAGGAGCGCACATGTTCACATCGAGATGTGAAGGTGTGCGTTTTTGTTGTTAAGTAGAGGGGGCGTAACGTTTCACTTCCCCACCTCATCGCCCAAAACTAAAAAAGCAGCGGACACCGGTCCCCTGCTTCTTCCGCCCCCTCTTAATAAGGACTTGATGGCTCACTTAATTGCTGCGCTTCTACAACAGCCGATGGTTTCATGGCGCCCCGTTTTTTAAATGATTCAATTCCTTCTTTCACTCTACGGCCGTAGTCTTTGTCCGCTTCAGAGAGGTTATGAATCATTTGAGTTTGCACTCGCTCGTCGGCTTGGCTAATACCTGCGACAAGATTTTTGATCAGTTCATCTTTTTCCCATTCAGATAACCGGTTATAGGTCTCTCCCGCCTGACCGAAGTTATTTGGTCGGTCAATGGACTCCTTTACCACTCGACCGCTTACTTCCGGCTCGTGCGGCTTACCGTTTCGCTTCGCTTCTTTTAACCCTTCAACCGATGGCTCGTAATTAATATGCGGGTTGTGAGAAGGAGGCGTATCTACGTAATAGGTCATTTGCCCATCACGTTGATTGGTCGCAACTCGTTTTTTAGGTGCATTGATTGGAAGCTGCAAATAATTAGCCCCTACTCTATGTCGCTGCGTATCAGAATAACTGAATGTCCGTCCTTGAAGCATTTTATCATCTGAAAATTCGAGCCCGTCAACCAAGACACCTGTACCAAATGCCGCTTGCTCTACTTCAGCAAAATAATTTTTTGGATTACGATTTAACGTCATCTTCCCTACCTTATGCCACGGGAATTTCTCTTTGTACCATAGCTTCGTATCATCAAGCGGATCAAAATCCAACTCAGGATGATCATGGTCCTCAATGATCTGCACATATAGCTCCCATTCAGGATAATTCCCTTCCTCAATGGCTTGATACAAATCAACCGTCGCATGATTAAAATCTTCTGCTTGGATTTTTTCAGCTAATTCCTGCGTTAAGTTTTTAATACCTTGAAGAGGCTCCCAATGATACTTAACGAGTACAGCTTTTCCTTCATTATTCACCCATTTGTAGGTATTCACGCCAGAGCCCTGCATTTGCCTGTAATTGGCCGGAATTCCCCATGGTGAAAACAAAAATGTAATCATATGTGTCGCTTCAGGTGTGTTTGAAATGAAATCAAAGATGCGGGCAGGATCCTGTGTATTTGTAACTGGATCTGGCTTAAACGCGTGAATTAAATCAGGAAACTTCATCGCATCACGAATAAAAAAGATCTTAAGGTTGTTTCCGACCAAATCCCAGTTTCCATCTTCTGTATAAAATTTAACCGCAAACCCACGAGGATCTCTTAATGATTCAGGGGAGTGTGTACCATGTGTTACGGTAGAAAAGCGGACAAAAACAGGCGTTTCGACGTCTGTATTGGTAAATACTTTGGCACGAGTGTAGTTTGAGATAGGGTCATCCCCTACTTTTCCGTATGATTGAAAGATCCCATGTGCCCCAGCTCCACGACCATGCACCACTCGTTCAGGGATACGTTCGCGATCAAAGTGACTAATTTTTTCTAAGAAATCATAGTTTTCAAGCGTGGAAGGCCCTCGATTTGTTACCGTTTTGATATTTTGATTATCAACGATGGGCTGTCCTTGTCGATTGGTTAATGTTTGATCGGTTTCATTTCCTGCCATCCGACCGTCACGAGAATCGCCATCATGCTGGGCATTTGTTTCGGTATGATTATCCAAGTAAAAAATCTCCTTTATCCGGTTAATTTTGGTCAATCTTATTGTTAACCGAATAGGGAGATTTTTATTCTTTACTTTACTCTTTTTTCCATAATATAATCGTCCATCACAAAACCATGCCCGATGTCGTTCACTTCTTCTGCAATAATATTGAAGCCTTTCTTTTTATAGACGTCAATGGTATGAAGGTTTTCTCGGTTAACAGTTAACCAAATAGCTTCAAGACCCCTCTGTGTGCATAGGTCTTCTAAAAACAACATCGCCTCACTTGCGTATCCATTCCCTCTAGACTCTTTTTGCATATACAATTTGCTTAAGAAGAGCTTTCCACTCTTTTCTTTGACTGCCATGTAACCAATTGGAGCTTGAATGACGTTTAAGTTAAAATATTCATAGCCTTCCGTCTCAATTTGACGTGTCACTGCCTCTGCTGATTGATATTTTCCAATCATATAATCCACTTGTTCTTTTGTGATAATTCCAACGTAATGTTCGTTCCAAATTCCTACGGCTTGTTCAGCCAGTTTATTGATTTCTGCTTCTGTATGTACCTTTGTTATCTCTACAGTCATCTCAACACTCACCTTTCTATAATGGCATTATACGAAAAAAAAGCTAAATACAAAATGTATTTAGCCTTTGATCTCTTCATAATTATGCTGTAACAATTGCTCAATATCGATTGGTAACCCGCTTTTCGTAGACTTCCAAACAGCCTCTCCCACAGCGATAGAATAAGCTCCTGCCTCTGATCCTGCTAAAATTTCATATGGTCTTGTTGGATCTGGACCAAGGAAGATGTCTTCTTGGATAAGAGGATCCCCACCACCATGACCTCCATCGTTCTTCACAACATGAATGACTTCTTTTGATCCGAATAACGGGAAGAAATCAATCGTTTGCTCAGGAATTGGGAACGGTGTACGGTCAGGAGAATGAAACTCTGTTGTTTCCAATCTGCCTTTTGTTCCATTGATTGCAAGGCGATATCCCTCATATGGAAGAGAGAAGTTAATAGAGTAGCTCAGTAATGCCCCTTTATCATAACGTACGCTCGCTGTGTACGTATCTTCAATCTCAATTTCATGATCAAAGACACAGGCATCTGGACGGTAATTTGTGTACGCTTCCATTTTTTGATCGCTATTTAAGTGATCATCTTCAGTCGCGCCCGTGCCACGTCCAAACCAACGCGTGTAATAAGGGCATAGATGCTGCTCCTTACAGGTACCACAGAAGCGGTTATCAGTTGGACTCGGATTTAGTTCCCCATCTTTTCCGTAGTAGTTTAGTGCACCATGAGCGAAGACCTGCTGTGGCTTCTGATCAATCCACCAGTTTACTAGATCAAAATGGTGAGTTGATTTATGAATGGAAAGTCCACCAGAGTATTCTCTCATACGATTCCAGCGCTTAAAGTAGCTTGACCCATGATACGTATCAATGTACCAATTCAAATCAACAGATGTAATGCGCCCAAGCTTTCCATCAGCAATCAATTCTCTAATTTTACGATGGTATGGACTATAGCGATAGTTAAAGGCAACCGTTACTTTCCCTTTACTCTTTCCTTCTGCTTCCATTACTCGTTTGGCATCTTTAACTGTCGTAACCATTGGTTTCTCAGTAATGACATCAAGGTCATGCTCTAGGCCTTTTACAATGTAATCAACATGTGAATCATCTCGACCTGTAACGATAATTGTATTGGCCCCTGTTGCTTTAATCATCTCATCAAATTGCTCGAACTGAGTATAGAAGGGGGTTCCGACAAGCTCTGGAAATTTCTCGATACAGATCTCTTCACGTCTAGGATCAATATCAAGTAAACCAACAATTTGATTTGTCTGCGAAAACTGATACATCACTGGTTCCATAAACATTTTTAATGCACGATTACTAAGACCGCATACTGCTATTTTTCTCATGTTTGTTGTACCTCCTGTGTCTGGGCTTTTCTTTCAAGGGAATGATGAACTAATTTGAAGACCCACATTAAGAATGTAGCGGGCACTGCAGCACCAAAGAATAAAATAAGTCCTGGCACAGTCATGAACAGCATTTGCATGGCATACAGCCCAACTAAAACTAAGATGAGATATGTTGGATGCCCAAAGGCTAAGGCTAAAGCTGTCTTGATTCGGTCTAATCCTACAACGTCAAAACTAACGTATGTCGGGAAGAGAAAAATAAGCATAATGGCAAACGCAACGCCAACAGCTATCATCGTGTAACGAATAATGACGAAGGTCCATTCCATTCCGGTGAATAATGTTAGATTCCAATAAATTAAGAAGCCTACTAGAATCAACGCAACACCTAAGCCATTCGAACGAATAAATTCCTTCTTATAATTAGCCCAAAATGTAGCAAATACCGGCTCATCCCAATCACCCTGCATCCATTTCTTGCATACAGCAAACATTGCGATGGTTGCTGGCATGAATCCAAATAAGACTAATCCTACAAGAGTAAACCCTAACCATAAAGCGTTTACATATGCAAGCTTATAAATTGCTGTACTAATCCGATAGAAGCTTCCCCAAATCCCTGGCATTTCCATGATCTCACCCCATTTAATTGGAAAATAGTATGTTTACTAATTCTGTTGCTTTTTCTTGTTCAGGACTATACACAGGTATTCCTACCAAGTGGTCCTCTGTTAATTCAACATCATGTAATTCCACTACGTTACTCTTATTCAAGTTCAGTGCCTTCATTTCCTCTTGATCTGCATCATTTTTAACATATTCGTTGAGAGCGAGATCCGATTGAAATCCTTCTAGCGGAATTAATGCTTCATATTCCACCATCTGCTGGGCTAATGCTCCTTCTACGATAAGCAAGCTTGATTGGTGACTAGCGAGCTCCGTTAAGAGTCTCTCTTGAACTTCCGGAAAAAACGTTACCTCGGTGTTTGAATCAAGAACGAATTCTGATTCAATCATTTCTTTTTGCTCATAGAGTTCATCAGAGAAAACGATGACTTTCATTTGATCGTCATCTGATTGACATGCAGCCAGAAGGAAACAGAGAAAACTAAACCCTATTAAATAGATCTTCTTTTTCAGATTTCTTTTCATCTTGAATCCTCCTGTTCTACTAGTCTTGCTTATTCAATCCCCTGATAATGAAACCAATCAAAGTCAGCATGATTATCGCTTTTCACTCCGGTACTCGTCGCAAAAGGTCCCATATACGCTCCGGTAAACCCTCCTGCTTTATCTGTACTCAGAATACGACCATCCTCGCTCCAAACAAGTAACTTCCATTGATCTGGCTTCTCTGCGTAATAGAAATGATACTCTTGCTCATCTGCTTCTACTTTTAAGTAGATGGTCTTATCTCTGTATAAATTGCTTGCAACGACGTTCTCATTCCCATTCTCTCTTCTAACCAGTCGAATGACCTGCTCTCCATCTATTAGAGCGACTTCAAATCGAAACTGGTAGTCATGATTTTGAATGAGTAACAGTCCTGCCGTTTCATTCTCTGAGGCAGGCGCGAAGTCAAGGACAGTCGTTGCCGAAAAATTTAAATGCTGTTGACGACGTCCAATAAAGCTAGGTGTCGTGTATTCGACTGTCGACTCTGGACGTAGATGTAACCTTAAGAAACCTGGTCTATCTGTCAGAGAATAGCTTGTTTCATCTGGAGTTCGTAGGAAATTCCACCGTAAGTCAAGTGTCTCACTTTCAAACGAATCAAATGTAGGCAAGCTCGGCCATTTATGTTCTGGCAGATCTGGCTTTTCCATCTCGAACTCAATTTTCCCTGTATCCGGACACATAACCGGCCAATCATCTTCCCATATCATCGGAGCAAGGAACGTTTCTCTTCCAAGGTTACGGTAGTGTCCACCATAAGGCCTTGATGCTAAGCAAACAAGCCACCATTCTCCGTTTTGTGTTTCAATGATATCCGCATGACCTACGTTTGCGATCTTTGCGTGTTTCCCTAAATGTCTATGTGTGAGTATAGGATTTCGCTTTGACGATTCATAGGGTCCCGTGACTGACTTACTTCGCGCGACCGTCACTGCATGCGTATAACCCGTGCCACCCTCAGCAATAATCAAGTAATAGTATCCATCTTTTTTATAAAGATGAGGTGCTTCCTGTGCATGGGCGTTTTTTAGTGCACCGTCCCATATACTCATCGGCTCTCCGATCAGTTTCTTTGCGTTAATATCCAGTTCTTGCAACCAGATCTCTTCATGCTTATGATGCGTTTGACCAGTAGGAGGTACACGGTTTCCGGTGTAATACACCCGTCCATCGTCATCAAAGAATAACGATGGATCAATACCGGGTGCTCCTTCAAGCCATACAGGATCCGACCAAGGTCCAGCTGGATCTTTTGCTGTCACGTAGAAGTTTCGTCTTTCTCCTTGCCTGCTCACAACAAACGTTGTAATCATGTAAAAGATTCCTTCATGATAACGAATGGTAGGTGCCCAAATTCCAGCTGATGGTTCAGTCCCACCCAGCTCAAGCTGAGAAGGACGATCTAGCACATGGCCAATTTGCTTCCAGTTTACTAAATCACGACTATGGAAGATGGGTACACCCGGGAAATATTCAAAGGTCGATGTGACTAAGTAGTAATCTTCCCCCACTCGACAAATGGAGGGGTCCGGGTAAAACCCGGGAATAATTGGATTCTTAAACGTATTCACAATGGCCTCCTATTACCCTTTCATTGAACCAATTAGTGCACCCTTTGCAAAATACTTTTGTAGGAATGGATACACCATTAGTACAGGAATTGTTGCTACCACAATGACTGCCATCTTAACTGCAATCTCCGGTGGTGGTACATCTGTATATTCAGATCCGTCATAGCTTAAACCGGATGCTAGAACAACGACTTGTCTAAGTAGAACCTGAACCGGCCATTTTGAAGCATCATTTAGATAAAGAATAGCGTGCATATAAGTGTTCCAGTACGTAACCGCATAGAACAATGAAATCGTTGCAATCGCTGGCATCGAACATGGAAGTACGATTCGGAATAATACACCAAAATCGTTACAACCATCAATCTTTGCTGACTCTTCTAAACCAGCAGGAAGGTTCATAAAGAAACTTCTAAGGATGATCATGTTAAAGGCGTTAATTGAAACTGGAATAACAAGAGCAAGTAAGCTGTTCATTAATCCAGTCTGTTGAACAACAAGGAATGTAGGAATCATCCCCCCGTTAAAAAGCATAGTGAAGATGATAAAGAACATAATGAAACGTCTACCAACTAAGTCTCTTCTTGATAATCCATAAGCAGTTAGAACGGAAAGGAACATACTCCAAGCCGTCCCCCCAAGCGTAACGCCAATCGAGACAAGCATGGCAGTCATGATGGTATCCGTTGAGAAAATGTAACGATATGCATCTAAGCTGAATGTTGTTGGAAAGATTAAAAAGCTTCTTGAAGCAATTTCTGCACTCGTCGCGAAGGAGCTACCAATAACATGTACAAAAGGAAGTACACACAAAAGTGCTATAACGCCGAGAATGAAGGCATTTGCGCCTGAAAACAATCGGTTTGAAATACTTTTTTCGCCTACCATATGTGCACTCCTTTCTAATAAACGCCCTCTTCGCCGTATTTTTTGGCCAATTTATTGGCACCAATAACAAGGATGAGGCCGACTATTCCTTTAAAGAAACCTACTGCTGTACTGTAACTAAATTGTCCTTGCTGCAAGCCGGCGGTAAAGACGTACGTATCAAAGATCTCTGCTACGGCTCGGTTAGATGAGTTTAGGAGTAGATACACATGCTCAAAACCTAACTCCAAAACATCACCAATTTTAAGAATTAACAAAATGATGATGACACTTCTAATTGACGGAAGCGTAATATGCCAAATCTGTCTTAAGCGACTTGCTCCATCAATCTTCGCTGCTTCATAAAGCTGTGGATCTACCCCAGCAATAGCAGCTAAGAAGATAATTGTTCCCCAACCTGACTCGCGCCAGATAATCTGCAGGATATACATTGGTCTGAACCACTCTTCACTTAAGAGGAAGTTAATTGGTCCAAAGCCCATTGCACGTAACAAACTGTTAATGATTCCTCCGTCTAATGTCAGCATCACATAACTGATTGAAACGATTACTACCCAAGACATAAAGTGAGGAATATAGATAAGCGTCTGGATACTCTTTTTATAAAACTGATGTCTTATTTCATTTAACATTAGAGCTAAGATAATCGGTATTGGAAATGCTATGACTAACTGGAGAATAAACAAAACAATCGTATTCTTAAAGATCATCCAGAAATCAGGGTCTTGGAATAATCGTTCAAAGTGAGTGAAACCAACCCATGGACTTCCAGTGATTCCGAGATAAGGCTTGTAATCTTGAAAGGCAATAATCAATCCATACATAGGGAAGTACTTATAAATCAGAAAGTACAAAATACCTGGAGCAATCATTAAGTATATAAGCTTATTTTTCTTTAATTTATTTACCCGTTCCTTACGCCTTGCTGCTTTAAGGTTTATCTTCTGATTAGGTTCTAAAGAAACTTGATTAGCCATACTACACCCCTTTCATTGAGAGGAGCAGTTTCCTGCCCCTTGATTATGATTAGTTCAACTCGTTATAAGACTCTGTGTACTCGTCCATGATGGTTTGTCCGCCTTGATTTTTCCAGTTGTCGATTGCTTTATTAAATCCATCTTCATCAAGTTGTCCAAGAATGTACTGGTATGTTGCATCTTGAATAATTCCTTGAAGTCTTTCGCCATTTTGAATGTATTCATCTGAATGCAAACCAATGGACGCGTCTTGAATTAAATACTGCTCATTATCTTTTTCAAGCTCCGTTGCTTTTGTTTTAGGTGGGTAATCAGAATATCCTTCATAACGGCCACTCGTTTCAGCCTCACCAATTTCAATAGAAAGATATGGTTTCACTTCACGGTCAGCTGCTTGCTGGTTTTCAGCAATTGTCTTAGCTAGTCCATCTTCTACTGTGTAATGCTCATCTTCTACTCCCCAAACAAGTGTGTTCATCGTGTCTGTATCCATCAGCTTATCAAAGAAATCAAGGATTTTCTTAAGATCATCCTCCGTTTCAACAGCTGATTTAGGGAACATCATTAAGCTTCCATAACCAGGGATAGACCAGATTCCGTATTCTCCATCTGGACCTTCAACGTAGTTGTGAACATCTAATTCAACATCAGGATTTAACGCGACTGCATCACGATAAATGGTTTCAACGTCACCCATTGATCCGATATAGATTCCGGCTTTTCCTGTTTTGAACATGTCTTGCTGGTCTGTTTTACTTGTTACAGGGAAGTCCTGGTTCATGTATCCGTTTTCATGAATATCTTTAATATAATTTAACGTATCCATATACTCATCAAACATAAATTCTGGAGTAATTACACCATCTTTAATTCCCCAGTCGTTTGGAGTACCATGCCATGATGCGATTGCCTTGAATGCACCGTACTGCATATCATTACGGTCTGTAATTCCCATCGTATCATCTCTGCCGTTTCCATCGGGATCATCCTCTGTAAACGCACGTGCCATTTCATACACTTCATCAATATTTGTTGGAGCTTCAAGTCCTAGATTATCTGCCCAATCCTTACGGTAGATAATACCTGATCTAGATAACGGTCTACCTTGATAGATTGAATAGATCTTTCCATCAATTTTAGAGTTTTCTAGAATCTCTGGCTTCAATTTACTTAAATTCTCGTACTCCTCTAAATAAGGTCCAACTTCCCAGAATTGATCATCCTGAATGGCACCGATAAAAAGATCCGGATTTTGAATCGAAACAACCTGTGGAAGCGTGCCTGTTGCAAATGCAGCATTTAAACGCTCATCGTAGTTATCTCCTGGCACCCACTGAATATCGAGTGTTGCACCTGTTTCTTCTTCAATCAAATTTTGGATTTTTTTATCTGGGACTTCAGGAGTATGCAATGTAGCCATCATTGTGATCGGACCATCGCTCGCTCCCCCGCCTTCAGATGAAGCGCTTTCATTTTGATTACAGGCAGTAAGCCCTACAAGTCCTACACATACACCTGCATATAGAACAACTTTCTTAGATCGTTTCAATGTAATTCCTCACTTTCTTTTGTGGATTTCTCGTTTGTCTTTTAAAGCTTAATCTTAGTGTACCGATCAATGAACGTATTGAGAATAATCATTGCATTGGTTGGTAGATCCTAGCATGGGTAAGGGTTTGAGATGACATATGGTCTAATGATTACTTGCGTTACTTTACAAGTTATAGGAAAATTCGGCTTCACTCACGATTACATTTCCTGAGTAGGAACTAGTTAAAAATAGTAAAAGGCTTTGACATACCATTAATGTTGATAGCAAAAAACGAACACAGCACAATATCCGCTTCAGGAGAATCCCTCCCACCCACGGGGTACGGCCTCAGCCCCTTTCGCGGGAAAAACGCCGCTACAGTGTGTTCACCGGGTACTTTTTCACAGGAGTGTCGGGTTCTCCTTCCGCTCGTCTTACTAAACAATACGGAAAACAGAAATGGCGAATGATTCGATCGTAGAATCATTCGCCACTTTCTCATTAATTTTTAGTTTTAACTTGGTCTCTTTCATCTAAGAATCATTTATTGTTTCTGCTTATAATGTTCCGTGAATTCATCCATAATTTTTTGTCCGCCTTGGTTTTTCCAATTCTCTACTGCTTGATTGAACCCATCCTCATCGATTTGTCCAAGTACATATTTGTATGTTGCATCGTTAATAATTTCTTGGAGTCGCTCGCTGTTATGAATATATTCATCGGAATGTAAACCAATTGATAAGTCAGGAATCAAGTAATTTTCATTATCCTTTTCGAGCTCTGTTGCTTTCATCTTTGGTTCATAATCTGAATAGCCTTCATATCGCCCTGAGGACTCAGCTTCTCCGATTTCAAGTGAAAGATACGGTCTTACCTCACGATCGATCGCTTGTTGGTTTTCAGCAATTGATTTTGCCAATCCATCTTCTACTGTGTAATGCTCGCCTTCGATACCCCACACGAGTAGATTCATCGTATCGGTTTCCATTAACTGATCATAGAAACCTAGAATGTTCTTTAGATCTTCTTCTGTTTTTACAGAGTCCTTAGGAAACATAAGTAAACTTCCATATCCAGGAATCGACCAGATCTTATATTCTCCATCTGGACCTTCTACATAGTTATGAACATCAAATTCAGCATCTGGGTTTAGAGCCGTTGCATCTCGATAAATACCTTCTACATCACCCATTGATCCAATATAGAGACCTGCTTTACCTGTTTTAAACATATTCACTTGATCTGTTTTACTTGTAACCGGAAAATCTTGGTTCATATATCCATTCTCGTGAATCCCTTTAATGTAGTTGAGTGTATCCATGTATTCGTCAAACATAAATTCTGGAGTAATGATACCGTCTTTTTCACCCCAACCATTCGGTGTCCCATGCCATGAAGAAATAGTTTTGAAAGCACCGTAATACATTTCGCCTCGGTCAACTAAACCAATCGTATCGTCTTGCCCATTTCTATCTGGGTCATCCTCGGTGAATGCTCGAGCCATTTCAAATACTTCATCAACGTTTGTTGGCGCCTCGAGTCCTAGATTTTCAGCCCAATCTTTTCTGTAAATAATACCTGATCGAGACAGCGGTCTTCCGAGGTACAAAGAAAACAGTTTATCGTCAACTTTTGAGTTATCTAAAATATCAGGATTAAGCTTACTTAAATTTTTGAACTCATCAAGATAAGGCCCAATCTCCCAAAATTGTCCATCCATGATTGCTTCTCTAAATAAATCAGGGTTTGAAACCGTCACAACTTGTGGAAGAGTACCCGTTGCAAACGCGGTATTAAGTCGTTCGGTGTAATTGTCACTTGGAACCCATTGAATATCAAGTGTAGAATCTGTTTTTTCCTCAAGTAAATCCTGAAGTTTATGATCAGGTACTTCTGGAGTGTGTAGTACAGCCATAATTGAAATAGGATCATTGCTCGCTTGACCCCCGCCCTCATTTGAAGCGCTTTCATTTTCACTGCATGCTGTTAATCCTAATAATCCGATACAAATCCCTGAAAATAGAGCTACCTTTTTTATGTTTTTCAAAAGTACTCCCCCGCTCAATTTTAATTTGTAGTGCGAATTCAAAACGATAGTGCTCTCCTTATCAGAAAGCACTATTGGTTGTATATATTCGTTTGCTTCTGCTTAAAATCCTTTGTCAATTTATCAATTTGACCTAGAATGTATTTATTAGTTATTAAAAGAAAAAAAATAAGCGCTACTTTTTGTTAAAAGAAGCGCTATTTATTCATTATAACTTACTGAGCGTTATAAGCCTCTGTGTATTCATCAATCATATCTTGACCACCTTGGTTCAACCAGTTATCAACAGCTGCATCAAACCCTGCTTCGTCAAGTTGCCCCAACATATACTTGTACGTAGCATCATCAATGATTCCTTGCAGGCGATCACCGTTTTGTACATACGTATCCGACACTAAACCAACAGATAGATCTGGTATTAAGTACTCTTCATTATCCTTCTCTAGCTCTGTTGCTTTTGTTTTTGGTTCATACGTAGATAGACCCTCGTATTTACCGCTTGTTTCTGGCTCACCAATTTCAAGTGATAAGAACGGTTTTACTTCTCGATCGTTTGCTTGTTGGTTATCGGCGATTGATTGAGCTTTTCCGTCCTCAAGGGTATAATGCTCTCCCTCAACGCCCCATGTCATGAGGTTCATATTATCGGGCTCCATCAACTGGTCATAGAAGCTAAGAATATGCTTCAATTCTTCTTCTGTTTCTACAGAAGAACGTGGGAACAGGAGCATTCTGCTATAGCCTGGGATGGACCAAATTCCATACTCACCATCTGGACCTTCAACATAGTTATGAACATCAAATTCAACGTCAGGATTTAGGTCGGTTGCATCTCTGTACAATGTTTCAACGTCACCCATTGAACCAATGTACATTCCGGCTTTTCCTGTTTTAAGTAAGTCTTGCTGATCTGTTTTACTTGTAACTGGGAAGTCTTGATTAATGTAACCGCTCTCATGAAGATCTCTAAAAAAGTCTAACGTATCTTTATACTCATCAAACATAAATTCTGGTGTGATGTTACCATCTTTTTCACCCCATTGGTTCGGTGTACCAAACCATGAAGCAACGGATTTGAACGCTCCATATTGTAGTTCATTTCGGTCCGTTAAACCAATTGTATCATCTTTCCCATTTCCATCTGGGTCATCTTCTGTAAATGCTCTTAGCATTTCATATACTTCGTCCGTTGTAGTTGGAGCTTCAAGTCCTAAATTATCAGCCCAATCTTTACGATAGATAATTCCTTGTCTCGATAAAGGTCTCCCTTGGTAAATCGAATATAATTTACCTTCAAACTCCATATTTGATAACACATCGGGTTTTAACTTTTTTAGATTTTCAAATTCATCTAGATAAGGTCCAATTTCCCAAAATTGATCATCCCTTAAAGCTTCGTAGAACATTTCAGGTCCAGATACATATAAAACTTGAGGTAATGTGCCGGTAGCGAACGCTGCATTCAAGCGTTCTTCATAGTTGTTTTGTGGAACCCATTGAATATCTAATGTAGTATCAGTATTTTCTTCAATCATATTCTGGATTTTCTTGTCTGGTACTTCAGGTGTGTGAAGTACTGCCATTATTGAGATCGGTTTAGCATCTCCTTTGGCTTCACCAGAGTCACCACTCGGGGAAGCGCTTTCATTTTGGTTACAACCAACTAAGCCCAACATTCCAACTACAACACTTGTACAGACTACCGCCCTCTTCATTTTTTTCATATATTCCTCCCGAATATTCTGTCTATTGGCTCCTAAGCGCTGTTAAAAACCTACTCAAAGTGTAGTCGCTTAACAGGAAAACAGTAATAATCATTTTATTAGATTCGTGTAATCCCTGCTATATAAGGGATACACGAACCTAATGCATTAACATTTCATATTTTACCCATTTTTAGAATGAATCGTATGATCTCTTCGATTGTCTGTACGATATTGTCCTGGAGTGACACCTTCTTGTTTTTTGAACGATCGGATAAAGTTTTGAGAGTTATTGTATTGAAGTTTCTCTGCAATTTCTTTGACTGGTTTTGTTGTTTCTGATAAAAAATGTTTGGCCATTTCAAAACGATAATAGGTTACATATTCACTAAATGTCTTTCCGGTACTTTGCTTAAAAACCGTACTTAAGTAATTTGCATTGTAGTGAAGGTTTGCAGCACACGATTCGAGAGTTAGTTCTTTATCATAATGCTCTTGTACATAGACAATCATTCGATCAGCTAGCTGTTGATATTGAGAATCATGTATGGAATTAAATCGATCAAGTAATGGTTTTAATAAATTCTTCTTAAACCAGGCCTTCACATCTTCCTTACGATGAAGCTTTAGTAATTCCTTATAGAGATCCGCTTCAGTCCGGTCTTCAAGATTCGTTTGATACAGACCACTTTCCTGTCTTAGTCTTAAGAGCTTTGTTAACAGTTGATTAAATGAGACTTGATATTCACCTAGAAATTCAGCTTTATCAAAGATGCTGTTGATCCATTCATCGAATAGCGTGTAGGCATTATTGTTATCCCCTTCTCGTAAAGCTAACATCAGTTCTCCTTCAATCTTTTTAGGGTATTGATAATCAGCCAGCTTTTTTCTGGATCCCGACTTAATACTTTCATAGAAAATCACAACATTTTGTTCATACTTTAAGCGGTGAGCTAAAGCCTCATTTGCTTCCTGCATTGCCGTTGGCGCATCGGTGAATTCTTGAAATGGAGAACTCACTCCTATGCTGATTGGCAGTTTCAAATACTTATCAATGTAATCATGAATAAGTTCCGTGACCTTGTATGCACATTGATTAATGTCTTCCTGAGCGCCTTCCACACCAATGAATATGAGAAGAGAACGATCATTCCATACAGTAGGTAAACGATTTGGCTCCTGTATCACTTCTTCTACAATGTTTTTAATTGCAAACGTATGCCATTCTTCTTGTGGCACGCTCGATTCCCCATCCTTTAATTGATGATCTTGATCATACCTAAGAACGATCATGGTCATAGCATCCCATGTATCTATTTTTTCATCTAGTTTATAAATCTTTCTTTTTTCATTGACCTCAACTGGATCAAATGTCTTTCCCTCGTAGTAACTTCTAAGAAAGAATAGAACAGATTGCTTTAAGTGTTTGTGAATATCTTTTTCTAATCCTGCCTTAGAATCAAATAGTTCATTAAGATGTCGTTCAATCTCTGCTACATCATTATTATTTGCCGTGACTGGAACCGATTGAGACTGTCTAGCAAGGTGAAGCAAATTATTGATTGGACGATACAAGTTACGACTAATAAGCCAGACTGCAACTAAACAAAAAAGAATAATACTCGTTACAACGATAAATGTAAACCAGCCAATCGTATTGGATTCTTTCGTTAATTCTTTAAGAGAAGCACTGTACACATAGGTCCAATTGTTATCTGGTGACGTTGCATAGGTAACTACATGCTCGTCCCCATTTACTTGCGTTTGGTACTGACCTACCTCTTCAAGCTCTCCTGGTAGACCTTGGTTGTACCCGATATCTAAAAGTGATTGGCCAATACGATCAAGATCCTGATCAATGAGGATGTTCCCATTTCGATCAAGTACGAACTTTTCACCTGTTCCCTCATTATCTGCAATCATGTCCATCAGTGTGCACATTGGAACATTAGCCAGAACCATGCTCGTTTTATTAATCGTTTTTTCGGGCAGCTTTTTTACTAATCCGATGGTATAAGCGCACTCGCGATTAATCAGGTTATCACTAAAGTCTTCATTATTAAGTAGTACCCAACCCATATCATTCTCAATATTCATAAGTGATTCATAGTTTTCTCGGTCACTATACTGATCAAGCCTTTTTAATCCCTCATTTTTCACAATCCAATTCTGTTCCATATTAACCATGATGACTTCTTCTACTTTGGTTCCTAAAGATTGAAGACGAAAGAAATCACCCTTCATATTCTCCAATAATTTAAAATCTTCAGCAATTAGCGGTCGCCTTAATGCTTCATTTATAGTCTGAGAATCAACTAATACGTCGACAGAATGGCTGACAATAGAAAGGGTTTGTTCAATATTTGAACGCATCTGCTGTATAAATTCGATATTTTCATTACTAATCTTTTCTTCAACTTGCTTAACAGATTGGTTGTATGAAAAAACCCCGACAATAAGAACGGGGATAATACTAATGAGTGCTCCATACAAAATCAATCTTGCCTTATAACTATATTTCACTTCAGTACCCCCTTATTCCGAAAGACCTACTCCCTTAAAACATCCTGTGCATTACGTAAAGAGTGATAACGAAGTTCTTTTTGCGCACGCTCAGTTGACCATGGTTTTCCTTCATTATCTGACACTGCATAATAGGTTCCTGATCCACTCGTTGGCTCAAGTGCTAACAGAAAATATTGAACAAGGTCCTGCTCTGTTAATAATGTATGCTGGAGTCGCTTGTTCTGGATAAGCGCTTGCTTTGATGCGTCTTTTGGAAACGATCCAATTCTTATATTGATTACGGAAAGGTTTTGTTGATCTGAAAATAGTAAGCCTAATTGTTCTGAGGCGAATTTTAATACACCATATAACCCTTTCGATTTAGGAACATCTTCTGTTGTAATTTCTCTGTTTAGAAGCGACATTCCCTCGTCTTCATAGCCATCTGTTATATGATTGGTACTTGCAAAAATAACTTTAGGAATCTTTTTTTCAACAGCCGTTTGAAAGACATGGTAACTGGCACGAAAAAATATGTCCGTCATTTCATGAAACCGTGTCTCATTAAGACTGTTTTGAGTACTTGAATTCAAAAGATTTATTAATGCGACCGTTTGACTTGGTATATGTTGAATGAGTTCATTTTTATTTAATGCGTTCGCTTGTTGAAATTGAACTGTTGGATGGTTCAGATTCGGATTATTCAAATCCAAAATTATCACCTTATAATGTGATGAAAGACCTTTTGCGAGAGCCCGTCCTACGGTTCCTGCTCCTCCAATTAGTACAATTGTATCCATCGCTAGTGTCCACATCCTTTGTACAGCGTAATTGTGACCTACAATCATGTAGTTTCTCAACAACAATGTTTCTTATACATTGGCTTCTAACGATGAATTATCAAAAATGACATATCTTAACTATATCATGTTAACGTTTTCATAACAATGAATCATTTTACTGCTGAAAGTCAATGAATCCTCGTAAACATTAAAAAAACAGACATCGCTAGGACGTCTGTTTACTCCGCTTCCAATAGTTCCTCTGCCACTTGATCAACAACAATGTTTAATGCGAGTGGCGAGTAGTATCCCACCCAGAGCGCTGTATCTTTTTCATACACTTGACCTTCTTTAACAGGTTTTAACCCCTGCCAGATGGAAGTCTCTTTAAATTCTTTAGTGAGCTCCGCATTTGTCGCATCCTGCAGTAAGAAAAAGTGATCCGCATTTAAATCAGGTACTATTTCAATTGAAATCATGGAACTCGTATCTGCTTGATCTTCTGCAAGCTCTGGAGCTTTTAATCCTAAATCATTATAGAGAATTTCTGAAGTCCGGTGATCGGTTGTATGAAGACGAATCATATCATCTCTTGGACGAATTAAAGCGACCGTTTCTTCGGACATTGTTTCCGATAGCTCTTCTCTTAATGCATCAACCTTTTCATTGTAATCCGCAACAATAGATTCTGCTTGATCTCTTTTCCCTAAGATATCTCCCATTTTTAGCTGAATGGTTTTCCAATCTTCCATTCGATCAAATACAAGCGTGGGTGCAATACTTTCTAATTGATCTTGAATCCCTTCATGAGCATCTGTTGCAATTATTAAATCAGGTGTTAATGATAGAATTTGTTCAACATTGGGTTCTTCATATGTTCCAAGTAGGGTCGGGTCCCCAGGTAAGTCCTCAAGGTACTCAGGAAGTGCCTGATCTGTACTTGCATATACAGTCCCCACTGGCTGTTTGTCTAAAGCTAATAAATGATCCAAGAATTGAACATCAAGAACGACAATATCCTCTGGCACTTCTTCAAATGTCATGTCCCCTTTTAAATGTTCAATGGTAGTGATCTGTTGTTGTTCGTTAACTGCTTCACTAGAATTTTCGTCTATATGTTGATCCGTTGTTGAGTCCCCACACGCAGTTAGAAACAAAACGATACTCACCATAAACGGTATTAAGCTTTTCCCTATCACCCTAGCCACCTTCATTCTTAATTGATATTGATAATCATCTGCACTTATAATACTATATAGAATCAAGGATTGATCGTCCATGGATGTTTCGGTTTCCATATGGACAATTCAGATATGAATGGAAAAGGAGAGATCTATCTATGTCATCTCGCTTGTCAGATGAGAAAGAGCTATTCTCATGTCTCTACAAACTCGAACACCTTCTATACATACAAACAGAGATGAGCATTCACCTTGAAGCATTCCAGCAAGGGTTGCTATATATCGATCAATCTGATGGCCCATTTCGAGTAGATGGGGTTGTACAAGAACCAAATCAGAACTCATTCTTTTTTATTCCAGCGAACATGAATCAGAAGAGGGTTATTACGTTTGATAAAGGTCTAAGAGGATATTTTCTCTCATTTTGTTCCCTGTTAGATCAAGGACAAGGATCCTATAAGGCTGTCTCACTTAAACTTCCTCCCATACTTGATTCCAAATTAGCTCAAACGTTTGTCACGAATGCTCGTGACATTTTAGATTGTCTACAGCACGATCAAATGAAGGCAAATCTTTTATTCCAAAAGTGGATTTACTCTCTTTTGATCGAGTTAACAACCAAATCGACTCTATCGGTTAAGCAGTTAATTCAAAAAAGTAAAGACTATATAGATGACCATTATCACACGGAGTTAACACGTGAGCAGCTTGCCGCGTTAACAGGATTGAATACGGATTATTACTCACGTACCTTTAAATCTTATTATCAGAAGACACCGATTGAATATGTAAACGAAGTACGCCTTCTTCATGCAAAACAGAAGCTACTTCAATCTGACGAAACGATCCGTACCATTGCAAAAAGCGTAGGGTTTAACGATGAATTTTATTTTAGTAGACGATTTAAAGCAAAGGAAGGGTTCTCCCCTTCTGTCTATATCAACAAATTAAAAAATTCAATTAGATTAGCTTCACTTAACCACCTGGTTACGGGTCATACCCTGGCGCTTGGTATTGAACCATATGCAGCGATGAGTCATGCTGCCTTTCCTTTATCAGAGACCTTCGTTCATGCCATTTCTATAGGTGAGCATCAACCAAGTGTAGATAAGTTACTCGCAGCAAATCCGGATCTAATAATTCGATGTTCAACTCAAAATCAAATTTCAAACAGCAAGGAGAAGATGTACTACACAATCGCCCCTACTGTCAGCCTGTCCTTTCAAGATAGCTGGCAAAATCACTTACACACTATCGCACGTTTAGTAAATAAAGAGGCTGAAGCTAAGCTCTTTCTGGAGGAGTATGATACAAGAGTAGAATTTATAAAGAAGAATGTACATCACACAATTGGTCGTAAGAATCTATTAGTGATTGGACTCGGAGGAGATTCATTGTGTATATATGGTAAACGGAATCTAGGAACGGTCCTCTATCATGATTTAGAAATTACTATGCCTCAGGAGGTTCGGGACATCGAACATATAAAGGAGACCTCCTTTGAAGAGATCCATAGAATGAATCCAGACTATATTCTTTTGACCATCTATCGTAGTCATAACAAGCTTCCGAGTAGACAGGCACTGCGCAAGCAATTCCATGATTTAAAGCAAGCTCCTCATTGGAAATCGCTACGAGCTGTTCGGAATCAGCAAATTTATTCGATCATTAACAGAAACCATTTATATACGAGCTATAATTCACTCTCAAACAAGCTATTTTTAGAAAAAGTAAATCAAATGCTCGTAGCCTCCTCTTAATTGTTCAGTGAAAACACGGAAATCTCCATGTTCAACCTTCAATCAATCGCAAATAATGGAGAGTAGCGATGAATGTGGAAGGTGATCTGGTTTTATGAATGAGTTATTGAGAGAAGAATTAGTAGGCTTAGGAATACGACCTGTACATAGAAGAGATGAAATTCAAGCAATCCCCTCTCACCACTTAGTAAATCAAAACGCGTGCCTTACATTTCTTCAAAGCTACATGAAGAAGATTCAGGCACCAAATATACGAATTACTGCTTCTCTGTTTATGAAGCAATATGCACGAATCACGATTGCCGCCGTACTTTATCAAATGGGTTCCAAGAATGGACATGTTACACTTCCACTCTCAAGCTGTTATGTTGGAGAAGATCGTAAACTGTTTGTTGACCAAGAACAAGTGGTTTGGAATGAGTGGACCACTGGCTCTCGTGAAGAGTGGTTAGATCGCAGTTTGCGACCTTTGTTCACCTATCACTTATCACCAGTGATCTCAACGCTGCAGCAAACAGCAAAGGTCTCTTCTTCAATACTGTGGGAGAATGTTGCCGTTCGTATTAACTCTTTTTACCGCGGACTTCTTCAAGAAGACCTTAGCCATGAACAACAGGACCTGATTAAAAAAGACTTTTCCTTTTTAAAACAATCAACTGGAGACCTTTTCGGTTTGGAAATAAACCCTCTTTCACCCTACTTGCATCTAGATACATCATTTAACACAAGACGTACATGCTGTATGTACTATTTAGTTGGCAAAAAAGAATATTGTGGTGTGTGTCCGTTAACAAAAGAGAGCGGACATAACTAAAAATTATTACAAAAATGGCGAATGATTCAATTGCAGAATCATTCGCCATTCGTTTTTTTATTGAAAAAGCGGAGGGAGAACGCGGTGAAGACACTGTAGCGGCGATACCCGCAAAGGGGGCTAAGGCCGTTCCCCGCGGGTGTGAGGGATTCTCCCGTAGCGGTTATATTGCTATGCTCGTGTTTTACTCGTTACATTATTGTTATGTCCCGGCCTCCTCTCCTTACCTAAGAGGAGTATCCTGTTGATTGGAAAAAGAATTGAGATTGCTCGTAGTTATACGTCACTTTTGAATAGTCAAATGGTTGGGCATTATTTAGGTAGAATATCGTCTCCACAAATAGTTTAGGATCGCCCACGTTAAGCTCCAATAGCTCTGCCTCTTCCCTCTTCAGCTTATTAATGTGCATGTACATGTCCGAGAACCCAATCTTCTGACCTAGACCCTCAGAGATGTAATCAAAGATCGAACCCTCTACAATCTCCTGATTCAAATACGTAACAATCGATTTATTGTAATATGACTCCTCTAGGCAAAGCGTCTGACCACTAATGTAGCGTACACGCTTTACATAATAGACGTCTTCTGTTAAATCGATATTCAAATTCTCCGCTACTTCTTCTGTTGGTTTCCGCACATCTAATTCAAGCACCTTAGCCGTTATGTTAAAACGACGCAGTTCTCCACTAAACCCTTGATTTGAGAAACGAATATAGCCATTTCGCTTTTGCTTTCTTACAAAGATCCCACTTCCCCTTACTTGATAGATGAGTCCTTTTTTCTCAAGCAAACTAACTGCTTTCATCACCGTACTTTTACTCGCTTGAAATTCGGTCATCAAATGCTCAAGTACAGGCAGCTTTTTCCCTTGTTCATATTTCTTATCAACGATTGTCTGTTCAATCTTCTGCGCGATTTCTTCGTACTTTAACATATGCATTCCTCTTTTTACGAATTAGTCTCTTGGATAAATGATACCACATCATGAACAGTAGCTCTTCTTGAAAAATAGTATATAAATAAATTTATTATTAGGTTATTGATAAATTAGTACGTAACAATTATAATGTAAGCGTACAACAGAATAAAGGAGTGTATGAGATGAGCAAATCTGTTAGAAATTATCCTCAATTGGCGAAAGATATATTAGAAGCTGTAGGAGGAGACGAGAATGTTGTTGGCGTTACACGTTGTGCCACCCGTCTTCGGATTGTATTAAGACGTTCTAAGCCTGCTGCTAAGGATGCAGTATCCTCCTTACCAGGTGTGATCACCGTTGTTGAAAATAATGGACAGTTCCAGGTTGTCATTGGACAACACGTTGGAGAGGTTTACGATCACTTTGCTGGATTAGTCAATGTTGACACATCAAGTGAAGGAGACGAACCTGTTCAAAAAGGTTCTATTATGAATCGAATTATTGCAACGATGTCAGCTGTTTTTGCACCATTTATCTATATTTTGGCTGCAGCAGGGATTCTTCAAGGTCTTTTAATTTTACTAACATTAATCTTCCCTGCCTTTTTAGAAACAGGAACGTATCAGGTATTTAGCTTCATTTCGTGGGCACCATTTACGTTTTTACCAATTTTCATTGCAATAACAGCATCTAAACATTTTAAAACAAACATGTTTATCGCTGTTGCAGCGTGTGCTGCATTAGTAAGTCCGGACTGGGCTGACATGGCTGCACGTATTGCAGACGGAGAAAGCATTACCTTTTTAAATCTAGGTTTATCAGAGACGGTGTATACATCATCCGTTCTTCCACCACTGTTTCTAGTATGGTTCTTATCGTATCTTGAACGATTCTTAAATAAGAGAATTCATGAGGTTGTTCGACCATTGTTTGTACCACTTATTTGTTTAGTCGTTATGGTTCCACTTACGCTTGTAGCGATTGGACCAATCACTACTCTTGGTGCAAACGGAATTGCAAACGGCTACAACTTCTTAGCTGAAAATGCACCGATTTTAGCTGCTACAATCATTGGTTCATTATGGCAAGTCATCGTTATCTTTGGCGTTCATTGGGGTATCACACCAATGATTCTTGCAAACTATGAACAATACGGACAAGATTCATTCCAGGCTTACCAAACGATCGCCGTTATTGCTCAAATTGGAGCGGTACTTGGTGTGATTTTGAAAGCGAAAAGCAAGGAAACGAAAAAAGTTGGGATCTCTGCAGGGACAACTGGATTATTTGGTATCACAGAGCCCGCCATTTACGGGGTAACACTACGCTTTAAAAAGCCATTTATTTTCGGGTGTATCTCTGGGGCTGTTGGAGCGATTGTGGCAAGTTTCTTTAACCCTTATTACTACGCCTATGCT
The DNA here is from genome assembly GCF_050276055.1 of Alkalihalobacillus sp. NPDC127517. NCBI lineage: Bacteria > Bacillati > Bacillota > Bacilli > Caryophanales > Bacillaceae > Alkalihalobacillus > Alkalihalobacillus sp. NPDC127517. The sequence continues at coordinate 147,560 of NZ_JBNNQX010000003.1, forward strand.
GGGCTCCCAGGTCCACTTACCATTGTGAATGGTATCAACGCAGATAATCCAACATCTGTTTGGGGGATTGTCATCGGTTCCGCGATTGCGATTATTCTACCTATTGTACTTGTCCAGATTTTTGGATTTGGTGAAGATACAGCCAAACAAGCAACAGATGAAAAGAAATCAGAAGCTACACCAAAAACAGAGAATCCAACTAGTGCAAATGAAGAGACAGTTGCTGCTCCAATGAATGGAACGATTCTTCAGCTTAGCGAAGTCCCTGATGATGTCTTTGCGTCAGGTGCAATGGGTAAAGGCGTAGCCATCCAGCCATCTGAAGGCAAGCTGCACGGTCCATTTGATGGAAGTGTTGTGATGGTTGCTCCAACCAAACATGCGATTGGAATTCGTTCTACTACAGGAGTTGAATTGCTGATTCACGTTGGTTTAGACACAGTGAAATTAGACGGCGCACCATTTACTCTTTCTGTTAAAGAAGGAGATAAATTTAAAAAAGGTGATCTCTTAATGGAGTTTGATCAAGAAGCCATTATCCAGCGTGGCATTGAAACAATTACACCAATCATTGTGACGAACACAGGCGATTTTTCAGAGGTTATGATCGAAGAAGGAACAAACAGCTCTGTCGGACAAGCATTAATAACTGCAGTAAAATAAAGGAGGAATTACAATGAAACAATTACCGAAGGACTTTTTATGGGGCGGCGCACTCGCTGCCCACCAATTTGAAGGTGGATGGAATCAAGACGGGAAAGGTCCAAGCGTCGTAGACGTTCTGACCGCAGGTGCCCACGGGGTTCCAAGACGTGTAACTGAAACGGTGGAAGCAGAATCCTTTTATCCAAACCACGAGGCGATCGACTTTTACAATCGATATAAGGAAGACGTTGCACTATTTGCTGAGATGGGCTTAAAATGCCTTCGTACCTCAATTGGCTGGAGCCGCATCTTTCCAAAAGGTGATGAGGCAGAACCAAATGAAGCAGGTCTAAAGTTTTATGATGATCTGTTTGATGAACTGATTTCACACGGCATCGAGCCAGTTATCACACTATCACACTTTGAAATGCCACTACATCTTGCAAGAGAATACGGTGGCTTCCGTAACCGTAAAGTAGTCGACTTCTTTGTGAAGTTTGCAGAGGTTTGTTTTACTCGCTACAAAGATAAGGTTAAATACTGGATGACATTTAATGAAATCAACAATAAGATGGATGCGGAGAATCCATTATTTCTTTGGACAAATTCTGGAGTGGTTGTAGAGGAAGGCGAAAATGCGCGTGAAGTGATGTATCAAGCAGGACATCATGAGTTAATCTCTAGCGCCCTAGCTGTGATCAAAGGAAAAGAAATCAACCCTGACTTCCAAATCGGAGCCATGGTATCTCACGTTCCTGTGTATCCATTCTCATCAAACCCAGATGACATTATGCTCGCTGAAGAGTTAATGAGAGAGCGCTACTTCTTCCCAGATGTACACGTTCGTGGCGTATACCCGAACTACGTCTTAAAGGAATTTGAACGCGAAGGCTTTAACATCGAGTTCTTAGAAGGCGACGAAGAAATCCTACGTAATGGTAAGGTTGACTACCTTGGATTTAGCTACTATATGTCAACAACAGTGAAAGCTGATAAAGAAGCAAGTCACTCGCTTGTTGTAAATGGCGGATTAGCAAACAGTGTAGACAATCCATACATCAAAGCAAGTGATTGGGGCTGGAGTATTGACCCAGTTGGCTTACGTTACACATTGAATCGCTTTTATGATCGCTACCAGATTCCTTTGTTCATTGTTGAAAATGGCTTTGGTGCAGTCGACCATATTGAAGAGGACGGATCCATTCACGATCCACAGCGTATCCAATACCTACACGATCATATCGAGGAGCTAACGAAAGCCGTAACCTACGATGGCGTTGACCTAATGGGCTATACACCTTGGGGGATCATCGATATTGTCTCTTTCACAACGGGTGAAATGAAAAAACGGTACGGTATGATCCACGTTGACCGTGACAACGAAGGAAACGGATCCATGAAACGCTCCAAGAAGGATTCCTTCGAATGGTACAAAAACGTTATTGCGACAAATGGTGGAGAATGATAAGTTCATGAGAAAAGCGCAGGTTGCCCTCTTAGGGTCCTGCGCTTTTTCTATTCTGCTGTATACTTGCGAACAGCAGGTAAGATCTTCGTTGCGATGATCTCAATATTTTTCTCTAGCTTTTCAAAAGGAACACCGCCAAAGTCCATTTGAGCCACGTATCGCTGATGACCAAATACTTCGCGTTGATAAAGGATCTTCTCAATAATTTGCTCAGGGCTTCCTACATTCATGACGTTATGTGGATCAGCACCCTGTTCAAACTGAAAGCGTGGGAACCCTTGACCATTGGTACGTTTCATTCCCTCATTAATGTGAGGATAATACTCATCAATTGCCTGTTGCGTCGTCTCTGCTGCATAGAAGAACCCTGCTGTTGCAACTGGTAGGGCCGCCGGATCATGTCCACCCTCAGTTGCAGCCATACGGTACGCATCCACCGTGCGCTTAAACGCTTCGACCGGTCCACCTAAATGAGCTAAGAACATTGGAACCCCTGCATAACCCGCTTTAATGGCACTGGTTGGTGTTCCCCCTACTGCACGCCAGATTGGCAGACGACCACTTGCTGGACGTGGAAGCACCTCTGCATTCCGTAGTGGCTTACGAAACTCTCCACTCCAGTTGACGACCTCTTCCTCATTAATCTTCCGTAGCAAATTAAACTTTTCTTCAAATAGTTCTTCATAATTGTGTAGGTCATACCCAAGCAGTTCATACAAGCCAACACGTGAAGCGCGCCCTGCAACGATCTCTGCACGTCCACCTGACAACAAGTCAATCGTAGAAAAATTCTCGTACACTCGTACAGGGTCTGACGTACTAATGATTGTTGAGCTACTTGCAACCTTAATCTTTTCCGTTGCCTGCGCAATTGCTGATAACACAACCGCATGAGCCTGTGTCGCAAAAAATTCCTGATGACTTTCACCGACGCTAAAGAAATCAAGCCCCGCCTGCTCAGCGAGCTGAGCCAATTTAATGATTTCCTGCAGTCGTTGCTGTACAGGGATTCGCTCTCCAGTCCTCGGATTCGCTAAATGATCTCCCAATGTATATAAACCAAACTCAAACTTATTAGGATTTATCCGATACTTCTCCATCTAATCACCTCTACCATTAGTATAAAAAGAAAGCTCACTAAATGTAAGTACGCACTTATGAGTGGCATTGTATCTAAAAGGATACTGTTCAACTACAAAAATAAAGCAGACCCACTCTTGAGTCTGCTGTTCCTGACGTATTTAGAATTCCTTTTTTCTATAGATTTGATTCGTTATAACATAAGAGAGAAAAAAGAGAACAAAACTCACAAGAGCAAATGCTGCAGAAAAAAGAAAATCAAGATCCACATTTTGTAGAGGTGCAATTGTATAATTGTTAAACACCCAATTAAAAATGAAGCTGCCAAGGAAGTAAGATCCAATTGCTACTAATACACTAAGCATGAGAACCATGTCTGATTTTTCTGTTCCTAGGTGATAGGTTAGAGGATAAGCGACTAATCCTAAAATGAGGGCTAATCCAATTCCATTTAAGATAGAGTTTGTCACTGCATTTGTCCATATGCCTTCAGAAATGAATTCCGCTACAACAAACACACCAACCGAAATGATGATTCCTACGAACATTAACATCATAAAGAATAAAAAGTGACTCCGAACAATTTGACTCCGCTTTAAAGGAAGTGCTAAAACAAACTTATTCCATCCGGACATGGTTTCATTTTTTAAAACTTCAAAAGCAGGTGTGACCATAAAGATAATGGGAATAAACGTCGCGACCGTTAACAACATATCTTGTTGAGCAATAAGGAGGACACCCATAATGACAACACTGAGAACCAAGTATCCCCAAAAGCTTTTATTTACGGAGTACCATTGATTTAACATTAATCCTTTCATTGTTTATCACCTCGCATGAGTAATAGAGTCATGTCATCAATCGAATATGGCTTCCTTTTTATCGTTTGTTCGATTTTTGACTCATCAGTAACTAATACATCCCAACCGGTTTTATTTTCACGCTTTGCTAGAATAAAGCGCTCATCGATTTGATCTAATTCTTCTGGCAAACATTCTAAAATTGCATACATTGCTTTTAATTCTGATTTAGATACTTCCAGTATGATCTCTCCATTTTTAATAAAAATAAGAGCATCTGCTATTTTCTCAATATCGCTAGTAATATGTGAAGACAGCAGGATTCCACGTTCGTCCTTTGATACAAAATCCCTCAGAACTGATAACACTTCATCTCTACCTGATGGATCAAGCCCCCCAGTTGCCTCATCTAATATTAGTAGCTTTGCATGATGAGAGAGGGCTACAGCAATGGCTAATTTCATTGACATACCTCTTGAGAAACTGCTTAGTTTCTTCTTATCTGGTAACGAAAATAAGGTAACATATTCTTCAAACTTTTTCTGATCCCACCTTTGATAAATCTCCTCAAACACACTTCCTAGTCTTGATATCGTTAGATCTTTCGGGAGATTCATATCGTCAAAAACAAAACCGATATCCTCTCGAATTTGCGTATGATCTGAAGTTAACTCTTCGCCAAAAATATGAATGGATCCATCGTCCTTCTGCAACGTTCCGAGAATGGCCCCCATTGTCGTTGATTTACCAGCTCCATTTTCGCCTATAAAACCAACAATCGTTCCATAAGGGATCGTGAATGAGACGTCTTTTAGGGCAAAGGATGAGTCATGATACTGTTTACTTAGGTTTTTCACCTCTAAGATTGACAATGTGTTCCCTCCTTTACGTGTTGACACAATGACTTAACTCAAATGTTTAATAAAGAAGCTCCCCTATCTTAAACAACTTATCCTTCATTAACTTTCACTAATACAACAGCAAGCGTTTCGCTCTGCTCATGGTATGGTTCCCCGTTTACATCCGCATAGAAACCTTGAACTGTGAATCCCGCATCTTCCGCTTCCTGCTTTATTAGATCCTTACTGAAATATTGATTCCAATAATTTAAATTCACATGATCCTCATCTTTAAAAAGATATGATGTTTTTTGTAGGGTTACTCTGTCTGGATATTTAATCATTGATGAAAAACCAATGTGTTCTTTTTGAAATAAAAGGCTGTCTCTCCGACTAAAACTCCAAACTTGCTGTTCTTTAAACTCATGGTAACTGTGTTCTGATAGTACATCTAGAAGTAGTAATCCTCCTTTTTTTAACCCTTTATTAATGTTTTTCAAAATGATCTTTCTATCATCAGGACTAAATAATCCAAAAATTTGATAGATCAACAGTGAGATGTCATACTTTTCTTCTTCTTTGAACTCTAAAATGTTTTCTACTCGATACTCAATGTCTAAATTTTTGTTTTTAGCCTGTTCTTTAGCATAATCAATAGAATGCTTTGAATAATCAACGCCAGTCACCCGATAGCCCTCAGTTTGGAGTTTTTCTGAATAAAGACCTGGTCCACATCCTAAATCTATAATATTACGATACCTTTCTACTGGTGCAATTTTTCGAATGAAGGAAACCGAATCATCGATAAATTTCTTGTTGCGACTAGCTCCTTCTAAATTAGAATCTAGATGTGATTGCAGTACAAAATCCGACATCTTTGGATCAGTCCATACATCACTATTGCCTTTCTCGAAAACTGCTGGCGCACTTAAGACTTCAAACATTTTTTCCATTAATCCAATAACACCCTCTCTTATAAGTTTATATAGTTTTATAAAGGTAGTTACCTAGTTGAAAATGTTAAATTCCCAACTAGGTAACCTCTGCAACTAACATCCATTACTTGCCGTTGACCATCCAGTTACAGTCCTTGTTATAGTAGTGGGAGTTGCCTCTACCCCTGGCTGCATAAACACGTTATCGTTGTATGATAGCTTCTGAAGTTCCAACACATTCTTCATCAACTAACCCTCCTTAATTACAGTAAAAGCAGCGTTAAAAACATCTCGATTCCTGTTAGCATCCGTTACTTGCTGTAGACCAACCTACTGCTGTTGTTGTCGTTGTAATCGTTGCTGGGGTCTTTTCTACAGCTGTATTTCCATAAAACGAACTATCTTCATTGTGAGAAAGTTTTTGCAGTTCAAGTACATGATTCATAAGTACTCACTCCTTCCACATCCAATTTGAATTTCATTTATTAAAACATTGCATTTTGATGAAGTTTGGTCTTTAGATTCCATTAGCAATCGTTACTTGCCGTTGACCATCCCACTGCAGTTGTTGTCGTTGTAATCGTTGCTGGGGTCTTTTCTACAGCTGTATTTCCATAAACTGAACCATCTTCACTCTGAGAGAGTTTTTGGAGATCAAGTACATGATTCATAAGTGCTCACTCCTCCCATATCTAATTTGAATTTCATTTGTTAAAACATTGCATTTTGATGAAGTTTGGTCTTTAGATTCCATTAGCAATCATTACTTGCCGTTGACCATCCCACTGCAGTTGTTGTAGTTGTAATCGTCGCAGGGGTTTTCTCAACAACTGTCATTCCAGATTTTGATTTATCTTCGCTGTAAGAAAGCTTTTGTAATTCTAATACATGACTCATAGAATACTCACCTCTTTAAAACGTAATAAACAAACATAAGTACATTATGCAAGTTTCTAACGAATGCAACTCAGTTAGTTAACAATCGTTACTTGCTGTAGACCATCCTACCGCAGTGGTTGTAACCGTAATCGTTGCCGGGGTTTTTTCAATAGCTGTTTTTCCAAAACCTGATTGACCTTCTTGACTGTTAAGCTTTTGTAAATCTAATACCTGATTCAATGCTATCACCTCCTTTCAAGTTCTCTTTCATGGTTAAATTCTTATTTTCTTAATAAAAGTATCGGGATTAACAAGTGGCATCCAATACAAAGGATTGTCCCTCTCCAAGCCTATAAGAGCTAAGAGGACTCCTGTACTTCCAGAATAAAGATCATCAGATAATCGGAAGCCGAATTGACCTGGGAATACTAAATGATTATCCTTCTCTATTAAAAATAATCGTAACAGCTCTAGTACACTTTCTTTTTGATAAGTATAAGTTTCCTTCTCATCATTCAAAGAAGGTAAGAGTAAAAATCCACCAGCTCCTTCAAGTAGTCCACTACTTATCGTGCATCTGATGTCTGAGAGATTAGTAATTTGCTTAAGTTCCTCTTGAAAATGTTTCTGTGAACTTACCTGATTTAAAAACCAGATTGCCAATCCCACACCGATTGACCCACCAGCTAAATAAGGTAATAACCTTTCTTGATTATCCATTGTTTGGAGTACGTCTAACTCTTGATCTCTTACAGAACGATCCAAATCTTTTTTTATTAAGTCTAAAGACCTGTTATAATCATTCTCATCTTTTGTTACAGAGTATAATGCTGAGTAAAACAGCGATACTCCTGACCATCCATCTAAAAGCCCAATGTTTACAGCTGACCAATCCTTCACTTGAAATGGTTTATCTGCATTGATGAATGAATCGACCTTAGTTGAGATCGATTTAGCTTTTTGCAAATAAAACGGTTCTCCACCCTCAAGATATAAACTTATTAGTGCTAAACCAATACCTGAAAGCCCTGATCTTAGTGAAATATCTGATGAATCTACTTCTTCTTCAATGTTTTGGAGTAAGCCAAATGCATCTTCACGATATCCATTTTCGAATAGGGCAACAGCAACACCTGTCTTACCTGTAAAAAGTCCCCATTCTTTAGTATCACCTAGACTTGCATCAAGATATTTTGTCTTCCATTGTTCTATTCTCTCAGTCTCAACTCCAGCTCTTTTGAGTGCAATTGCTGCTCCCGCTCCACCTGTTAGAACATTGATTTTCCCTCCTTCAAGTTCAAATTGACGGATATCACCATTGATCAATCTCTGATCAGCTATTAAGTTCTTTTCTAAACCTGTTTTTAATCCTTCAATAATTGATGATGTACTTACGAATGCTTCATTTAATTCATCGTCTTGCGTTTTAAACACCACCTCCTCATATATAGAGAGTTGATGGTCACACTTATCTCGTAAACTCTTAACAAATTTATAGAATACCTCACCGTATGTCTTTTTAATCCATCTATAGTGAGTTCTAAAAAGAAGTTCGTCCAAATCCTCCGATGTAGAAACCGGAAGTAAACAAAAACGAATTATTTTCTTAAATGCGTACCAATCTCTTGCTCCACTATTGACAATTTGATTACTTGAAAAGCCAGTTGTCCTCATACCAGGCTTTTCTTTAGAATCAACATGCTTAGCGGTTTCAAAGTCTATAAGAGTGACATCCAAGTGGTTAGACACAATAATATTTGCCGGCTGCAAATCACCCATAGCTACATTTCTTTTATGCATTTCTTCAATAATTTCAACGATTTTAGTTAAAATAACTTTTATCTTACTTCCATATTCATTGATGCTTGCAGTCTTCATAAATGGATAATTCTTTGTAATCCAAGTATGTAGATTATCCCCTTCAATAAATTCTTCAACTATGAAATGATGCTCCCAAGATTTAAAATAATCGATTACATTTACAACGCCTATTACATCTCTGAGTTGCACTAATGCGTCATGCTCAATTTTTTGCCTTGTGACTGCATCAGAAGAGACCGCGTCTAATCCTGCGTTAGGTCTAGCCTCTTTAATAATTACTTTTAAGTTATCTTCCTTTCTAACCCCTAAATAAATTCCTCCGCCATTGCTGAAACCTATAGCTTTCTCCATAGAGTAATCGTCTAAACGACTCTGCTCATTGTCACCTGCTTCTCTTTGGTTCACTGAATCAAGCATCTCATCAAATTCTTGAGCGAATGAAGGAACATGATAAAATGGAGTTCTTTTATCTGGAATTAGATCCCCATTCTCATCTTTTATACATAGGTTACCTTCTTCGTTATAAATGCTTTTAAAGCCACCATATCTGTAATACACATTGCCTTCCTTCCAACGTTTGTCACTAAGTATATAAGGACCTTTTTCATAAGACTCTAGTCTTAGGTGTAATTGATTTAATAAGAAAAGAAATTGATCGTTATTCAGAGGATAGATAGCCATGAACTTACCTGAGGAAGATCTATTTGCGTGTTTTGAATTCATAGTCATAAGTGTTTCAACATTTCTAAGGTGTTTAAAATTTACTCTGTGATGGATTAATACATCGCTTATCTCTAATAGAATTTGTTTAGCATTATCTAAATTTGCACTTACATGAATTTTCCAACCTTGATCTGGAAGTCGGACACCCTTAAATTGATAATGCTTCCAAGGGGAACCATTGACCTCGTCAACACTTACAAGACAATCACTTGGTAGATTAGATAGTTCAAAATCATCCTGAAAGCGTGTAGACCTAGATTTTTCAAAATAAACTGTTCCCTCTTTTAAATAGCGATGATAAAGCATATTTCCTTCCATAAGACCATCTCCTTTTTCTCTAGTTCATTTTTTAAGACCTAGCCAAGACTTTAAACAGAAACTGAAAGAAAATAATGATGAACATCGCACCTGCCATCAAAAAGGTAATAGCATTAAATTCTACTATTTGATAAGGTGCCAAATACTCTCTAAATAGTCCGTCTGGAAATAAGCCAATCAGATTGTTTAATACATTCTCACCTTCTCTTCGATTAGGTTCCCAAGATGTAATACTAATAACAATAAAGACCAACTGCACGATTAAAAACGTTACAATACCTCCAATGATACTTTTGAACAATGAGTTTCCTTCCTTATTCTCTTGCATGCTTCTTCACCTCAACAACCGTTATTTTTATTTTACACTAATTAAATTTTATTACTTTTTATGTACCCAATTACTTTAATTGTAAAACTTATTTTTCTCACTTTATTTTTGTCACATCAAAAAATGCTGGCAGCCTTAAATTCAGTTAAGGTCAATAGCTTATGTGGTTATTTTTTTCCCGCAATATTAACTTCCAAACCTTTTTTTGTATATTAAAACAAAAAATATACATTACTCTATTTTTCGACATCATTCTTCTTTTTAAAACATGTTTCAAGGTTTCCAATCCCCGAAAAACGGAAATACCTACGTTAGATACATAAGGAGGAAGAATGATGAGTGATCAAGTAAATCAATGGTTAAATGAACTAACGATAGAAGAAAAAGCAGAGTTATGTAGTGGAAAGGATTTCTGGACAACCCAAGCGGTTGAGCGATTAGGTATTCCTTCCATTATGATGACAGATGGTCCGCACGGATTACGTAAGCAAGCAGGTGAATCTGACCATCTAGGTCTAAATGAAAGTGTACCTGCTACTTGCTTTCCCTCAGCCGTAGGCCTTGCTTCAACTTGGAATCGTGATCTAATTTATGATGTGGGCGTAGCTTTAGGGAAGGAAGCTCGTAAGGAAGAGGTTGCTGTTCTTCTTGGGCCAGGTGCAAATATTAAGCGCTCGCCGCTATGTGGTCGTAATTTTGAATACTTTTCAGAGGATCCTTACGTGTCCGCGCAGCTCGCTGCAGCTCATATTAAAGGGGTACAAAGCGCGGGCATAGGTGCTTCGCTTAAACACTTTGCTGTAAATAATCAGGAACACCGACGCATGAGTGTTGATGCTGTAGTTGATGAACGCACACTGCGCGAGATCTATCTTGCAAGCTTTGAAGGTGCGGTAAAGGAAGCACAGCCATGGACAGTTATGTGCTCTTATAATCTGGTTAACGGAGAGTATGCCTCAGAGCATAAGCGTTTGTTAACAACAATCCTTCGTGATGAGTGGGAATTTGATGGTCTTGTTGTCTCTGACTGGGGAGCGGTGAATGAACGTGCCGCTGGTGTAGGAGCTGGCATGGATCTTGAGATGCCGACATCAAATGGGGTTGGAACACAGAAAATCCTTGATGCCATAGAACAAGGAGAACTCGACGAACAAGCTCTCGATCAAGCAGTTACTCGTATTTTGGAGTTGGTTGAAAAGTCATTTTCTCAAGAATCTCTAGTAGATGTCGACATGAATGCACAACATAAGCTCGCACGAAAGGTCGCCAGAGAGGCTGTTGTTCTTCTGAAAAACGAGGGGCAGCTGCTTCCTCTTCAAAAAAGCCAGCGTGTCGCTGTGATCGGTGAGCTCGCTAAAAAACCTCGATATCAAGGCGGAGGTAGCTCTCACATTAATCCGTATCAGTTAGATAATGCCTATGATGAGATTGCACATTATGCAGATTCTCTATCTTACGCGCAAGGCTATGACTTAGAAAAAGATAAGGTAGATGATCAGTTAATTCATGAGGCAATAGAATGTGCACGTGATTCCGAGGTAGCTGTTTTGTTTGTTGGCTTGCCGGACCGCTATGAATCTGAGGGATTTGATCGAGATCACATGGCTCTGCCGTCCAACCACGAAGCCTTAATACGCTCTGTTTTAGACGCACAGCCAAACACCATTGTGATTCTAAGTAATGGTTCGCCCGTTGAAATGCCTTGGGTCGATGATGTACCGTCCATCATTGAAGGTTACCTCGGTGGACAAGCAAGTGGAGGCGCTGTTGCGGATATCTTATATGGCGCTGAGTCTCCTTCTGGTAAGTTAGCTGAGACGTTCCCAGTAAATGTTGAGGATAATCCATCTTATCTTTATTTCCCGGGAGAAGGTGACCGGGTCGAGTATAGAGAGGGAGTCTTCGTTGGCTATCGCTACTATGACACGAAAAAGGTCAAACCACTGTTTCCATTTGGTCATGGATTAAGCTATACAACGTTCTCTTATGAAAATATGATTGTATCTAACCATGATCTAAATGAATCAGAAAAGGTGAAGGTGACGATTCAAGTTAAAAATACAGGCTCCGTAAAAGGGAAAGAGATCGTTCAATTATACGTGCACGATAAACAATCTTCTGTTGTTCGACCAGAAAAAGAACTAAAAGCATTTGATAAGGTCGAGCTTGAACCAGGTGAAACAAAAGAAGTTCATCTTCAATTAGATCGTCGTGCCTTTGCGTACTACAATACGGACAAAGAGGACTGGACAGTGGAAAGCGGAGAATTTGAGTTAAGAGTCGGACCATCCTCTGCTGAGATTGTGCTTACGGAAACGATTTCTGTTACCTCTTCCGAACCAGCTACTTTCACGGTGACTCGCAACTCAACGATCGGCGATCTAATGCAGTCCGAACATGCAGAAAAGCTGAATCAATGGCTTGATAGTCACTTTGGTAATAGCCCCTTTACTCCAAGTGAAGAAACAGAAGAGAAAAGTGAAGAAGGTGGATCTGATATGATGAGCGAAATGCTTAAATACATGCCTCTTCGTGCACTTGTTAATTTCCAGCCATCAAAAGAAGCAAACGAAGCACTCGAGCAGTTTATTAAAGAATGTAATCAATCAGAGTAACGAAAAAGGGGGCGGGACATAACATTAATGCAGCGAGCAAAACACGAAGATAGCACTAAACCCGCTACAGAAGAATCCCTCGCTTGTTCAAATAAAATCATGAAAGGCGAATGATTCTGCAATCGAATCATTCGCCTTTTCAAATTAATATTTAGTTATGTCCCAGCCTCTTTCACCTTTTCTCTTAAAACATACTCAACGAATAGTTCTTCGACATCATCTCAAGAAGCCGTAACCCAGCAATACTATTTCCTTTATCATCTAGTGATGGACCACAGATCGCGATTCCACATTTTTTCGGAATGGAACCCATAATGCCACCTGCGACACCACTTTTTGCGGGGATTCCCACTTTGATCGCAAACTCACCAGATGCATTATACATTCCGCATGTAACCATAAATGTCTTACAGATGCGAGCAATATCCCAAGGTATGATTTGCTCTCCTGACACGGGATCTGCCCCGTCCATTGCAAGCACACAGCCGATTCTGGCTAAATCTAAGCAATTCATTTCAATTGCACACTGCTTTGTGTACAGATCCATTAACTCTTCAACAGGCTCATTAATGACGCCATGCTGCTTCATAAAATAACAAAGTGAACGATTAAGATGACCTGTCTCAAGCTCAGACTGAGCAATGATATGGTTATATGTGATTGATTTATTTCCCGACAACCTCCGGATAAAGGCAAGCAGCCGCTGCAAGCGATCTTCAACTGAATCCCCTTTAATCATATGTGTGATCGCGAGCGCTCCTGCATTAATCATTGGATTTAGTGGCTTAGAAGGCTTATTTGTTTCAAGCTTCGCAATGGAATTAAACGGGTCACCCGTTGGTTCCTGCCCGACGCGATCAAACACATACTCCTCCCCGCGGTCCATTAAGGCAAGTGCGAGGGAAAGTACCTTTGAGATACTTTGTAATGTAAAATTCTCATCGATATCCCCCGCTGAATAACAGCGACCGTCCGGATAATATAAGGAAACGGAAAGCTTATCTTCATCTGCAAGTGCGAGTGCCGGTATGTAGTCAGCGATCTTTCCGTGTTTAGTTTGTTGCTTGGCTTCTTCAACGAGCGCTTCTAGCTCTGTGTTTGATTGGCATTGCAAGATATAATCCTCCTTCATACTCATAACTATTCTTATTACTTTATCCCGTTTTTCGAATATATAACCTTACAAACACCTACCCCACATCCTCCTTATACATCTGAACCTTTTTACGTCCTTGCCTTTTCGCAAGATACAGAGCCTCATCGCTTTTCTTTAGGAGTTGATGCAGTGTTTCTTCTGTATGGGCTTGTGCTTCGGCAACACCACTACTCACGGTCACGGTGACTGCTTGCTCCGAGAGAATAAGTGGGGTTGATTCTAACTTCAGGCGAAGGCGCTCGGCCACTTTCTCCGCTTCCCTTCCTGTTTTTTCTTTTAACCCAATCACAAATTCCTCACCACCATAACGCGCAAATAAGTTAGATTCCTCAAGCTGAGACTTGCAGACATCAGCGACATGTTTAAGCAGCAGGTCCCCTACGTCGTGTCCGAAGGTATCATTTACCTTTTTGAAATGATCGACGTCAAACAGAATCAGTGAATACGAGAGCTCGTCTTCTTTTGCTAAAATTAAGTCCAACTCTCCTTTTTCAAAAAAGGCTCGTCGATTGTATAGCTGTGTCAGTTCATCGTGATACGCACGATTTTCAAGCTCACGCTGCAGTCTTTTTAATTCACTTACTTCAGTAAAAATGAGTAACATTCCTTTTTGATTGTTTGCATGCTGTAATGGTAACATTCGTATTTGGTAGATATAAGGGATGGGAAATGAGTCTAAATTGATTTCACTTGTTACAGAGTTGGAATCTAATGTAAGAGGAAAGGGTTCATTGACCAGTTCCTTCCAAACTTCTTTAAAATTCACGCCGTACATCGACCGGTGAATAGATGGAAACATGCCTTTAAAAGCCTGATTATATTCTATTAATTGATGTGTACCATCTAACACAACAACTCCATCATTGATACTATTAAAGATGGCATCCTTGGCAATTGGTACAACTGCAAACATTCTTGTTGTATTAATAGACCAAACATATAACAAGGACGTAAACCAAAGAACCATTGGTACAGGATCAATGCCTGGCGGAGTTAACCCTAATAAATAGATGAAAGCCGTAACCATCGGGATAAATTGTCCAATTAGTAGAAAAAGAAGCTGCGCCCGATACACTCTGGCCGTTTCCTTCCACCTTGATAACATCAGAAGAAACGCAACAAACATACTGGAGAACGTAATAATGCCATGGAAGATATACCACGGACCAATTTCTTGAACAACAAAGGGCGCACCTAAGACAGGATCAATTTCAAAGACAAGATAATGGAGGTGATGGAAGTCATTAGTGGCAACCATTATAAACGTGATCATAGAGATAGATAGAAGTGGTAACGCCCAGGCGGCTTTAATGTTCATCCCCAAATATTTCATAGCAAAGAGCAAACCGAGTGTAGCGGATGCAGGCATGCCTAAGTATAAGATAGTGTTCCAGAATTTTAAGCCACTCAACGTGGTTGATGTTAGTCCTAGAGCAGAACCAAAGCAATATAACGAAATAGTGATTGTATACAGCATAAAATAATAGGCTATGTTTGTGTACTGGTGACGTCTTAAAAAAACGTACATACATAAATAAAGGTTAATTACACCAGATGTGCTGAACAAGGCAATGTAGGCGGTTAATTGGGAACTCATCGTTCTAGCCTCTTTTACTAGTCATTTTATTTAAATGTAGCATAATAGTCCTAGTAAGCTAGTCTTTTTTAGAAGAATGACCTAATTTTTTCAGAAGATTAATAAGATAGCTCTCTAAAGAACCACAAAAACGATCTACACCTTCTAAATGGTAGAAGCTACTCGTTTGACCCGGAGTAAATGCATCATCTGTTTGTGAATAGAGGTAGATCGGTTTTTGAGATGCTAGGGCAATCCCTAACTCTACATGACTACTTTTACCTAATGGAAGGATGAAAATAATAAAGTCACTGCCGATAATAGCTTCTTTCTCTTGCTCTCCTATGGAAATGAGCTCCTCTACGAACTGTACGTTCTCCCATTCTGTCCAATCATAGGACTGTACGAAGCCTTCTTTTATCAGAGTCTGAGCTACCAAACGTACTTGTTCAATGTTACGAAAGCTTGAACCAACATAGAATGTCTTCATGGTTCCTCCCACTCTACGTCATCCTTGATCTCTTCAATGGCTTGTAATAACTGATTATCCTCCCCAACTACTCTGTATATATCCGAACCTACACCTACTTCGCGTTCCCATACATCAATTCTTAAATTAGCAGGAGTGCCACTTATCATGTATTGAAGGCCACCCGTAGATCTGTCTGTTTTCTGAAGTTGCATGTTCGCTGGCTCAGAAATGATGGCCTCACTCAATTCTTGATTTCCATCTCCAGAGTAGGATAAATACCCTTCAAGCCTAGTCATAGTTAGATAGATTCTTCCTTCATCATAACGGATGTCAGAGCCGTATTCCCGCTCTAATACTTTTTCATACGAAAGAACCCTCGCATGATCGTACCAATTATAGATCGCAAGCCCTACTACCGTAAGAACCAGAACACCGATCATAACCAAAACAAGCGTACCTAGCTTATAGTTTCTCAAGCGAGCTCAGCCCCTCTCTTCAGCTTCTTCCTGAATATCCCTTCCCTTCTTAATTTCTGACAAAACCCATTAACCCGTAGTTTGTAAATCGATGAATCAGAAGTGCCATTTCTTTTGGCGATTCTTGTTGACCATTTACTAACCAGTTTTCAATCGCATCTATGCTTCCGCTTAGAACAAGCAATGGAAGATACGAAGAGATCTCTTCTTGTACGTTCATCGTCTTCATAAAGTCCTTCATAATAATTCGTTGTGTTAATTCCATCACTTGTCTTTTAAACGTTGTATCAGCACTTCCACTTAAGAGCACCTGGCACAAGTCACTTTTCTCAGCCGCATATTCAAGGATCTTCTCTGTCATTTGAAGAGCTTCCTCTTCTTCATTGAAGTTATATTGATTAAGTGTTTTGTACATGTCGTCTACAACCTCTTCACTAATTTTCTCAAGAAGGTCGTAGGGATCCGTATAGTGACCATAGAAGGTCGAACGGTTTATATCAGCCATCTCACAAAGTTCTTTTACCGTGATAGACGAGATTGATTTTACTTTAAGAAGCTTCACTAAAGCCTCCTTTAGAGCATGACGGGTATACCTTTTGCGGCGATCTATTTTCTCGTTCAATGAACGTTCACATCCTTTATTCATCTTATACAACATATTCTTACCGATTGTTGATTATTTAACACTTCTTAAACAACTGTTTGTTGTTTACCCAACACCGTGTCTATATACTTTTAATGGAATCATACAGAATGTCAATATAGGTGGGGACAAAATTGCTTATACATAAAATTATCCAATACAAAAGGTCCGTTGTGCTGTCATTTGCAGCACTAACGATCATTGCAATCATTGCTCAATTCTTTGTATCCGTTAACTACAACATGGTTGATTACCTTCCAGAGGATGCTCCTTCAAGTGTTGGTCTTGAAGAAATGCAAAGGGAATTCACATCGTCTATTCCTAATACAAATGTTCTCATACGTGATGTCACCGTTCAAGAAGCGCTCGACTACAAAGAACAGCTTGGAGCAATTAAAGGTGTAACCGGTGTCACCTGGCTTGATGACATCATGGATACCCGAATTCCACTTGAAATGGCAGACACAGCCATGGTCGAATCCTATTATAAAGACGACCAAGCGCTTATTTCGTTAACAATTGAAACAGGAGCAGAGGTCGAAGCTACTGATGCCATCTACGAGTTAATTGGCGAGGACAACGCTGTCGCAGGTGAAGCTGTGAATACAGCTACTTCACAAAACATGACAAGCTCAGAGACGATTTATGCGGCTGCATTACTAGTTCCAATCATCATCATTATTCTTATTCTTTCAACCAATTCGTGGGTAGAACCGATTTTCTTTTTAACAGCAATCGGTGTCTCCATACTCATTAACTTAGGCACGAATATTTTCTTAGGTGAAATCTCCTTTGTTACCCAATCTGTCGCACCCATTCTGCAGCTCGCCGTTTCTTTGGACTATGCGGTCTTTTTGCTACACAGATTCTCTGATGAGTTGAAGCTTGGGCATTCAGCGGAAAAAGCGATGGCTATTGCGATGAAAGCTTCATTCCCTGTTATCTTTGTCAGTGCCCTTACTACTTTCTTTGGATTCATGTCCTTAATGCTGATGGACTTCGGAGTCGGCGCGGACCTTGGTTTGAATCTAGTAAAAGGAATTGTCTTTAGCTTTTTATCTGTTGTTATTTTCTTACCTGCATTAACGTTATACGGATATAAATGGATCGAAAAAACACAGCATAAAAGCCTCGTTCCAAGCTTTAAAGGAGTTGGAGCAGCCTTACTGAAATGGCGGATGCCTGCTCTCATTCTAGTCTTTATTTTACTTGTTCCGAGCTTCCTAGCTCAAAGCAGTACATCCTTCACATATGGGTTAGGAGACTTGCCAGAGGATACGCGAACAGGTCAGGATATTAAAGCCATTGATGAAGCATTTGGTCAATCTACGCCTATTGTGCTTCTTGTACCAAATGATGACATAGCAAAAGAAGAGCAGCTGGCACTTGAACTCGAGCAACTGCCCTATGTCGATTCCGTCATGTCTTATGCCACTGCTGTAGACTCGGCCATTCCAATCGATTTCTTAGACGAATCAATCACAAATGAATTCCGTTCCGACAACTATAGTCGAATCATAGCCATGACGAACGCCGGTGTTGAAGGGGACATCCCGTTTCAGCTGGTTGAACAGACACGTGAACTTGCAGACTCCTATTACGGGGAGGGTGCCTATACATTAGGAGAAAGTGTCACGCTTTATGATATGAAGGTGACAGTCAGCAAGGATAACCAATTCGTTAATATCATGACCATTATTACAATTGCGGTTGTGCTTTTGCTGACATTCCGGTCGGTTTCAATCCCAATTATCTTATTACTTACGATTCAAGCAGCCGTTTGGATTAACTTATCTGTTCCTTATTTCACAAACGATTCCCTTGTCTTTGTCGGATACTTAATTGTGAGTACGGTGCAATTAGCTGCAACGATTGATTACGCCATTCTTTTAATGGAGACATATAAACATCACCGCGCGAAAATGAATGCCTATGAAGCGATGAAAAAAGCCTTAGATGAAAAATTATTTTCAATCACGATCTCAGCAGCTATATTATCAAGCGTTGGGTTTATCCTATGGTTTACTTCTACAAACCCTACCGTATCAGCGATTGGCCTCTTACTCGGACGTGGTGCTGCACTAGCCTTTGTACTCGTCATCGTGTTCTTGCCTGCCTTACTAATCGTCTGTGATCGCTTCGTTAAAAAGACAACATACCGATCAAATTTTTATGAGGAGGAAGACAAATGAAACGAGTCATCCCGGCTACTCTAACAGCTATTTTACTTATTCAACCTGTTTGGTTTACAACAATCTCCTATGCAGAGGATTCCTTATCAACTGGAACCATCTATTCAAAGGATGAGGTCATTTACGCTAACCTAGATGAAGGAGGAACGGTTAATGAACTGTATGTTGTAAACGCCTTGGAAGTAGGAAGAGAAGGATCGGTTATTGATTATGGTAACTATGACAAGCTTACAAATCTAACGACTCTATCTGAAATGACCCAGTTAGATCAGGATCAAGTTGAGATATATGAAGCAGCTGAGGGTATGTTCTATTACCAGGGGAACCTTTCAACGAATACGAATTTACCGTGGGATTTTGACATTTCATATGTCTTAGATGGGAACGAAGTCTCTGCAGAAGAACTCGTGGGGAATAATGGAAGCTTTGAGCTGCATATTAATGTCACGCAAAACGAGGTGGTAGATCCTGCTTTCTTTGAAAATTATCTGCTTCAACTCTCGATTCCTTTGGACAGTAGCATTTTCACTCAAATTGATGCACCCGAAGCAACTGTCGCAAATGCCGGACAAAATAAGCAGTTGGCCTATACGATCATGCCTGAAGAAGAGGCATCCTACACCTTACGAGCAAATGTCTCAAACTTTGAAATGAGCGGAATTGAAATCTCTGCTCTTCCTTCATCGTTTGCGATTGATACACCTGATACAGAAGAATTAACCGGGGAATTCGACTCGTTAACAGGAGCAATTGGCGAATTAAATAATGGATTAGGGGACGTAAAATCAGGAATTGAGGCCTTGTCGACTGGGCTTGTTCAACTGGAGACTGGTTCAGCTAGCTATCGTGACGGAGTGAATGAATCTGCAAATGGCGGACCAGCGTTAGTGGAAGCATCAGGTGCCATTCAATCAGGATTAGACCAATTAAATGAAGGGCTATCTGCAAGCGATACAGAGATTGACATTGGACTCGATGAAGACCTATTTAGAGCACTTGATCAGTTTGCAACTGGATTATCTGAGCTCAGCGCAGGAATGGATGAACTTAACTCTCACTACCAGGAAGCCTATGGCGTTCTAAAAGAAGCAATATATGATATTCCCACTACTGAAATAAGTGAAGAGGAGATCCAGCAGCTCTACATGGATAACCCTGAATCAGAGGTTGTTCATCAACTTGTAGAAACGTACGCTGCGGCCCAAAAAGCAAGTGCAACCTTCTATGCTGTAGATGAAGCCTTTCAAGCGGTTCAGCCTGCATTAGAAGAAATGAGCCAAGCTTCATCACAACTAGAAGAAGGAATGAATATATTTTCATCCTCCGTTCAAGAAGGCTTACAGGACCTTGATTTAGGAGAGGGTCTTGAAGAGCTTGCGAGTGGAATTAACGAGCTTGCTACGCAATACGGCAGCTTCCATAATGGATTAGTAGAATATACGGGCGGAGTCAGCCAGCTATCGAGTGGGTATCAAGAGCTTCATAATGGGATCAGCGAATCAGCAAATGGATCCTCTGAACTATCTGGCGGTCTTTCTGAGATTCGTGGAGGAATGACCGAGCTTGAAACGGCCACATCAGACATTCCAGAGCAAATGCAGGAAGAAATTGATGAAATGATTTCCCAGTACGATAAGTCAGACTTTGAAGCGATCTCCTTTGTTTCCGCAGAGAATAACGAGCTCGTTAATAACGTTCAATTTGTCATTCAAACCGAGGGCATTGTTCTCCCTGAAGATACGGAGGAAGAACCTGAAGAAGATGATCCCAGCATCTGGGAACGGTTTTTGGCGTTGTTTGGTTGGGATTAAATATATGAAAGAAGTAGCGACTTTGTTTTCGCTACTTCTTTTCCATGACCAAATTATGTTAAATTACTAGTCACTCAGAGTGAAAAGAGATTAGGTCATTCTGATCATGGATTATTATTCCATATTAGTAGAAAATGATAATAGATGTTATAGATCGTGGAAAGGATGGTTGATTTGTTAAATAAAAAAACAATGTTAAACATGAGTCTTGCCACTTCATTCCTTTTAATATTGTTTCTTGTTGCTTGTTCGTCGGAAGAATCAACAAATGAACCGTTAGAGACAGCACAAACAGAAGTAGAGAAAGAGAAAGATGAAGAAGTAGTAGAAACAACTGAAGAGGCAATTGCGGAAGAAGAAAATGATGGCTTTCACTTTCCCCAAAAAGCGGAGATCGTCTCTGCCTTTTCTGAAGCAGAGATTAAAACCTCAGATGACTATGATAACCTAGTCGCACGAACGTTAAGACAGGACAATATGACTCCAAGAATTTTTTTGGGAGATGAAGAAGTTGTTGCAGCAGAAAGTTTTTTTATCTATCGATATGATCTGAGTACACAAGAAGAAATTTGGAGAATGCAAGACGGTATACACGATCTAGCGGAAGCACAGATTATCGATGGCACTTTATATTCATATAATACAAAAGGAGTCATCGCAACGGATCTTGATAGTGGAGAGGTGGTTAGAGACTATCCTTTTGAACTTGGTCATGAACCACGTCCACACTATTTTGATGACTACCTTCTCCTTTATAATCATGAAGAACTAACCGCCTTTGACTTTCATACTGGAGAAGAGCTTTGGACCAATTCCCTACCCAGTGGTTTAAATACAGCTATCGTAGAAAGTGACCAAGGGTTTATATATGAAAACGACCTTATATTATATATTCTCGATAAGGATACAGGTGAGGTCTTATTTGAACAAGACCGCCCTTATACACTAGCCGATAGCAAGAGCTTAATTCATTATCCGATTGTCCATGAAGACTCTATCTTTGTAGCTGATTACGCACTTGTTGATCGGGTGATGATTCTTAAGGAGCTAGATGCTAAGACAGGAGAAGTACGTAACGAGGCCTCATTTAATGCTAGTCACTCTGGTATGCGTGAACCTATGAAAACGGATACTGGCATACTAATGCCCACAGATATTGAACAATCAGGAGAACTCGCTTTCCTGAACTTTGATCTAGAAGAACAATGGAGAATCGACCATGATGGATTCGTTCTCGAAAGATACCTATACTTAGATGGAAAAATCTATCTTGTCGCAGCCAAAGGGGAAATCCCAGCAGTCGGTGATTATCACCTCTTTGTTATTGATAGTGAATCAGGAGAAATTGACGAAGCCATTGAACTTGGAAATGGGTTTAAAAACAAACAGCTTTATACGAATAATGGTAAAGTTTACGTTTATTTAAACGGTGATGCTGACACTCGTACATTTATTTATGACTACGATGGAAATACATATCGTCCGTTTGCGGAATGATGTATAAAAATCCCCTGGCCAAGTGGCTCAGGGGATTTTTTTTATGGAATCATATTACCTGCTGCAGCATACATCTCATTCCACTCTTCGCGTGTTAATGGAATATCTGATCCCTCAGCTGATTCCCTTAAGCGACCGGCATTCGTTGTACCAAGCACAACCTGGATATTAGCTGGGTGGCGTGTAATCCATGCAACGGCAATCGTTGTTGGCGTCACATCATACTTACCAGCAAGACGATCTAGGACATCGTTTAATTTCGGGAATCGTTCACGGTCTCCTACAAATACTCCGTCAAAGAAACCCGTTTGGAATGGCGACCAAGCTTGTAAGGTAATATCGTTTAAACGACAATATTCCAACGTACTACTGTCACGGTTCACCGCATTCTCTGTATTCATGTTTAGCGATACACCAGAGTCAATGAGAGGCGTATGAGCTAAACTGAATTGCACCTGATTCACAACAAGCTTCTGATTCAAGCTTTTTTGGAGGAGCTCTATTTGCATTGGATTATGGTTTGATACACCAAAGTGGCGAACCTTTTCAGATGTGTGCAATTGATCAAAGGCCTCTGCCACTTCCTCAGGCTCCATCAATGGATCCGGTCGGTGAAGTAGAAGAATATCTAGATAATCAGTTTGTAATCTCTGAAGGATATTATCAACGGACGTAAGAATATGCTCCTTGGAAAAGTCATAATATCCTGTAGCACCGTGTCTAATCCCACATTTGCTTTGAATAATCATGTTTTCCCGAACACTCTTATCCATTGAGATAGCTTGGGCAAATTGTTCCTCGCAGCTTCCTCCACCATATATATCCGCGTGATCAAAGAAGTTAATACCAGCTTCTTGAGCCGTACGGATTAATGCTTCTGTTTCTTTTAAAGACAGGCTGTTGATCCGCATGTTCCCCATAATGATGTTGGACACATTTAAATCGGTTCCTTTAATGTTAAATTGTTTCAACCTAATTCCCCTCCTAATCATTGTGTCGTACTCATCAATAGCTTACTAAATTGACTAGCCGCTGTATACTTTTTCTATTTCTCCTTCACTTGCTTAAGAAAGGTAGAAAGAAGTTCGTCTAGCTTTTTGTAATCTTCTAAGTCTAAAGAAAGATTTCCAACCAATTGTGAAGGAATACATTCGGCCTTTTCCTTTAGTGCCTCCCCTTCTTCTGTAAGCTCAATCAACACACTTCGTTCATCTTCTACCGAGCGCTTGCGAGTTAAAAGCCCGTGTGACTCCATACGCTTTAACATAGGAGTTAACGTACCCGAATCTAAAGAGAGCTTCTCTCCTAATTCTTTTACAGTACTTAGATTCTTCTCCCATAAAACTAATAAAACAAGATATTGTGAATAGGTGACATCCAGTTCACCTAATAATGTGCGGTACATCTTCATGATTTCTTTCTCTGCTGTATACATCTTAAAGCAGATTTGATTCTCCAGTTTTAGTGCCTCGTTATCCATTATCGACACTCCTTTCAGCTTCCTTCTATCATACACAATAGTAGGATCAAACTCCAAAATTTAATTGCGTACAATTAAATTGTTGACTATTATTTTTATATGCGTTACGATGGTTTTAAGCAATTAAGTTTTGCACAATACAAATCGGGAGGGTTTTATCATGAAATCATTGTATACAGCAAAAGCAACAGCAGAAGGCGGGCGTCAAGGGAAGGTAACAAGCAGCGATGGAACACTAGATTTAACGCTAACGATGCCTAAATCACTAGGTGGCCAAGAAAAAGAAGGCGCAACGAACCCAGAACAATTATTTGCAGCAGGTTACTCTGCATGCTTCGATAGTGCACTAGCTGCCGTTGCTAGACAATCAAAGAAACGCATTGAATCAAAAGTGACATCTGAAGTATCGATTGGCCAAGATCCAGAAGGTGGCTTTAAACTAGCGGTTGTCTTAAATGTTGCAGTGAATGGCGTATCTCTTGAAGAAGCAGAAGAACTAGTTGAGCAAGCTCACAGCTTCTGCCCTTACTCCAAAGCAACAAAAGGAAATATCGATGTGGAGCTAAGCACATCCGTATACTAAGCCGAACATCGTTTTAAATAGAAAGAAAAGGATTAGAAGCAGGAGCTTCTAATCCTTTTTCTTACGTTAAATCAGATCCATTTGACTCAATCACTTTCTTATACCATGCAAAGCTTTTCTTAGGCGTTCGTTTTAAACTACCCACTCCAGCGTTATCGCGATCAACATAGATGTAGCCATATCTTTTCTTCATTTCACCAGTTGAGGCACTGACAATATCAATAGGTCCCCAGCTAGTGTATCCGATGATCTCAACCCCATCCTTAATCGCTTCTCCCATTTCTTCAACATGCTGACGCATATAATCGATTCGATAATCGTCCTCTACATACCCATCTGCATCTGGAACATCAACAGCACCTAATCCGTTTTCAACAACAAACAATGGTTTTTGGTACCGATCATACAAGTGGTTAGCTGTGATTCTGAAGCCTTTAGGGTCAATGGTCCATCCCCACTCTGAGCTGGATAGATACGGATTCTCAATCGAACCAAAGACATTACCCTCTGTTTGGTTCTTCAAGATCTCAGGGTCTACACTTGTTGTTCTGCTAGAGTAATAACTGAACCCAATATAATCAACTGTGTGCTCTCTAAGTAATTCAAGGTCTCCATCTTCCATCTCAATCGTAATCTCATTCTCTGCAAGATAACGCTTTGCGTATCCTGGGTATTCCCCTCTAGACTGAATATCTATGAAAAAGAACGACTCACGGTCTTTTTCCATCGCGTCAAATACATCATCAGGATTGCTTGTATAAGCGTACGTAGAGCCAGCTGCGAGCATACAACCTATTTTGGCATCCGGACTTATTTCATGACATGCTTTTACAGCTAGAGCACTCGCAACTAGCTGGTGGTGAGCTGCCTGGTACTTACTCTTTGTTCGATCTTCTCCTTCTTCAAATATAAGTCCAGCACCTATATAAGGTAAGTGAAGGAGCATATTAATCTCATTAAATGTCATCCAATACTTTACTTTATCTTTGTATCTAGTAAATATGGTACGAGCATATCGTTCAAAGAAATCAACGAGTTTTCGATTTCTCCAGCTTTTATACGTCTTGATCAGATGAACAGGCACGTCAAAGTGAGCCATTGTCACAACAGGTTCAATCTCGTATTTTAATAATTCATCGAATAAATCATCATAAAATTGAAGACCTTGTTCATTAGGCTCCTCTTCGTCTCCATTAGGAAAGATCCTTGCCCATGAAATCGAAACACGCAAAGCCTTGAAACCCATTTCTGCAAACAGAGCAATATCTTCTTTATAACGATGATAGAAGTCAATCGCTTCATGTGAAGGATAGTATAGCTCATCTTTTAAAGAGATATCTGGCTCATTTCCAAACATGATATCCCAACGCTTATCGCCTGTCGGAAGAGTGTCAACGATCGTTAAACCTTTTCCCCCTGCTTGGTACGCTCCTTCTACTTGATTGGCAGCAATCGCCCCACCCCACAAAAATCCCTTTGGAAATGATGGCATTGTCATGAATGAAACTCCCTTTCTCGTATGAAGAGGACCGGTTCTCACCGATCCCCTCCCTTTATTATTTTGCTTGATCTGCGATTAGTGTAAGGAAATCATCGCCCTTTTTAAGAGCATTGCTTTTCGTAGCTTGGATTTCCTTGTATTCTTTGTGGTTTGTGATGATGACTGGTGTATCTAATGAGAAGCCTTCTTTCTTAATCGCTTCAATATCAAACTCAACCAGCAGTTGACCTTTAACTACGCGGTCTCCTTGTTGAACAAACGTACGGAAATGTTCCCCTTGTAGTTGAACGGTATCCATTCCAATGTGAATTAAGACCTCAGCCCCGCTATCCGTTTTTAACCCGATTGCGTGTTTGGTTGGGAACAAAACGGAGATCACTCCTGATGCTGGAGCATAGACATTTCCTTCTACTGGAACGACTGCCACACCTTCACCTAACGCACCGGATGCAAAGGCTGCATCCTTCACCTGATCAAGTGGAACAATCTTTCCTGTTAAAGGACTTACAAAGATCTCATCCTTCTTAATCTCACTTGAAGCATTGGTTACTGTTGGTTTCACTTCTTCTTTCTTCTCCGGTTCAGCCGCTTTGTTCACGCCTCCGAATAGGTACGTTAGAACAAAAGCGATTACGAATGCAACAGGCATAGAAGCCATTGCCCCCCAGAAACCTACATTTAACCCTTCAGGCCCAATAAAGGAAGGAACTTGGAATATCCCTAATCCTCCGATCATATAACCTGCGCCACCACTAAAGCCAATGATTGCGCCTCCAATACCTGCCCCAACTAAGCTGAACAAGAATGGTTTTTTCAAAGGAAGGGTAATACCATAGATTGCAGGCTCAGTAACTCCAAAGATTCCTGATATAAATGCAGGGAAGCTAAGTGTTTTTAACTTTTCATTTTTCGTACGAATCCAAACAGCAAGCACGGCTCCAATCTGTGCAAACGATGCAGCAAAGATCATGGCTAATACAGGATCTGATCCAGTAGAAACAAGGTTGTTAAGCGCAATTGGAACAAGACCCCAATGCAATCCGAAAATAACAATAACTTGCCATAATCCACCAATAACTAGCCCGGCAATCGTTGGACTTAAGTCATAAACAAAGATCGTTGCTTGTCCTAAGAGCTGACTCGCCCAAGTAGCAATCGGTCCAATGATAATTAGAGTAAGCGGAATAACAATTAATAAAGTTGAAAAGGGAACTAAAAACATTTTTACAACGTCTGGTATGATTTTCTTAAAGAAACGTTCGACTCTTGAAGCAAAAAATGCTGCCAAGATAATTGGAATTACCGATTGAGCATAACTCATTAAGATAACTGGTATACCTAAAAAGGTCATGTAGATAGGTGACTCAAAAGGTGTTCCTGCAAAAAGTGTGTAGAGTGGATCTCCAGTCATAATTTCTCCGATAGAAGGATAAACAAGAGCAGCCCCAATAGCTAACCCAAGAAATGGATTTCCACCAAACTTCTTAATGGCTGTGTATCCTAAGAAGATTGGGAAGAAGTAGAATAAACAATCACCTATAAGATCTAGCATCAAGTAGGTACCGTCTGTATCTTTAAGCACACCTGTTGATAGGAATAATGCATTAAATCCTTTAATCATCCCTGTTGCTGCAAGTACACCTAGAATTGGCGTAAAAATACTAGCGATAATATCGATGAAGCGGTTAAAGAAACTACCTCCTTCTTGCTCGTCCTCTCCTTGATCCACTTGTGAAGCGTTTGCAAAACCGCCAATTGTGGTTACAGCTTTATAGACATCCGGTACATGATTCCCTATTACAACCTGATACTGACCACCACTCTTCATAACCGTGACAATACCATCCATATTCTTCAGTACTTCCGTTTGAGCTTTGCTCTCATCTTTTAACTTAAAGCGTAACCGAGTGATACAATGTACAACGCTATTTACATTTTCTTTTCCGCCAACTTTTTCAATAATTTCGTTGGCTAATTGTTCATATTTCATAGTAAATACCCTCCCAATTAACGTTTTGAGTATAAAAAAACCCGAACCAGCACGCAGTGTACGAGACACTGCTAAGCCAGATCAGGTTATGCCCACTTAAGGTAACACCCTAATAAAGAATAATTAAATTTATGAATCCATTGTTTGATCCGTTTGACGTTTGGTTACACGATGAATATGAAGAATCAAATACGTTTCTTCATCTTTTGAAATGTCCCAATTCAAACTCTTGTTAAGATAGGCTTTTATTTTTTGTGTACAGACAAAAGCTTCTGGATATTTTATCTTGATTTGATCATATAAGAAGTAATCTTCATCACTTGTGTACTGCTCTTCCATTCGTGAATAACGAACGGCAAAGAAACGAAGATGTGTAATAAATCGCTCGTAATTAATGGAACTCTCATCTAATTCCATTTCGTAATGATACTTCACAATGTTTAATACATCGTTAACAAGTTCCGTTACTTGAACAGCCATCTCTAAGTTTCCACCTGACATCGCGCTGTTCACTAGATGTAGCGCAATAGATGCTGCTTCATCTTCGGGAAAATCGACTCCTGTATCTCGTTTAATGATCTTAAGCGCTTTAAGTGCTACTTGATATTCAGACTTATAATACTTACGGATTTCCCACAAAAGCGGGTTTTTTAATTGAATGTTCTCTTTATGTCTCCTGATTGCAAAGCTAATATGATCGGTTAAGGCGACATAGAGATAATCGTCTAATGTATAGGATAACTGTGACCTCGCATGATCCAGGATCTTGGCCGCTATCGCAAGGTATAGCTCCGATGTTTCCCCTAAAAGCGTAGCAAGCTTATCAGAGACCCCGTCCTTTTCAAGGATAAACGTTTTCTCAACCTTTGTTGAATCAATGATGTCACCTGTTTTTTTCTGGAATGCTAAACCTCTACCCATGACGACTTGCTCTTGTCCACAATCATTAAATGCGATAACTACATTATGATTTAATACCTTCTCGATTTTCACCTGCTTCACCTCGTTCGACTTACCCATTCATTTAAAAAGAGAGCGCGATTGTTCAAAAAAAACCTAACACTAATACGTACGGATCCCATGGTGAGCCCCACATAAAAGAAGTTAGGTTTTGCCTGCCGAACAGTAACAATCCAAGTTATTGTTTTGTAATCGCTTACCTATTTTTATCATAGGACATATTGCCTGTCAAGATATTTATTTTTTCTACATAGATTCTCGAAGAAACTGTTTTGGAGACATGCCTACATACTTCTTAAAGACCTGACTAAAATACTTGTAATCCTTAAAACCTGTGGTTTCTGCCACTTCATATACAAGCATATGTTCATTTTGTAGCTTATCCAATGCCTTAGTAATACGATATCTCGTTAAAAATTCATTAAAGCTATAGCCTGTTAGCTCTTTAAGCTTTGTATTAATACTTACAGTTGAAAGTCCGATTTCCTCACTCAACATAGATAAAGTGATTTTTTGATCATAATATCCTTTAATAAAGTGAACTGCCTCTACAGCATAGGTAGATGCACCTTCTAATTCCATATTAATAGACAATAACTCCTCTATCATCATAGATTGTTTCTTCACTTTTTTTTCTTGAACATCGTTTGATAATTGCTTTAACGAGGCAGCTAGCTCGTCTAGATCAATCGGCTTTAATAGATAATCTCGAACACCTAAACTGATTGCTTGTTGCGCGTAGGCAAACTCTCCATAACCGGATAAAATGATTGCCTCATATTGATACGTTGATTTGGTCTCTTTCAGCATGCTAAGTCCATCTTTAAATGGCATACGAATATCAGTAATAACGATGTCTGGTGTGACTTCTTTAATTAATTCACAGCCCTCCTCACCATCTTCAGCCGTCCCTGCAACGACACAGCCACTGTTTAACCAATCCATTCGATAAAGTAATCCTTTAAGAATCATCGGTTCATCCTCGACTAAAACGACTTTTAACATATCGCCTCACCCCTTAATGGAATTCTTAAAGTAATAACGGTTCCTTCTTTGCGTTTTGTAGCTATCTCTAGACCATATTCTTTCCCGTATAGTAGTTGAATGAGTTGATGGGTATTTTTTAGTCCAGTGTGCTCCGTTTCTTTAACCTCTTCTGAAAGGATCTTGTAAATAGTTGAAAGATCATCTACTTCAATACCACAACCATTGTCTCTCACTTGAATAAGTAAGTGTGCGCCATCTAGGACACTCGTGATCAGTTCAACATGCAAATGCTTTGTAAGATTAATATTATGTTTAATTGCATTCTCAATGAGTGGTTGAATCATTAGCTTTGGTATTTGGGCGTGGTAGACAGAAGGATCAACCTTTGTCAGATAGGTTAACCTTCCCCCGTAACGCATTTTCTGCAAAGAAAAGTAGTCTTCAAGATAGGTTAAATCTTTTTCTAAGGGAACCATCGTATCCCCAAAATTAATGTTGTATCGCATGAGCTTTGCGGTTTTTACGATCATCTTAGCCGCATTTTCTGGATCGGATAATATTTCATACTTAATCATTTCTAGTACGTTAAATAGAAAGTGTGGATTAAATTTTGCTTCAAGATGTTTCATTTCACTTAATTTTGTTTTCTCCATAATCTTTTGATTCTGATCCACCAATGAGTTGATTTCATGCACTCTGCTTATATATTCCTCATAGATCGTCTGAACTTCATCATACATATGCTCAATCTGAAAACGAGGATTGTGATTCTTGTTCGAGATGATTGTGACCAATGCATCAAAAGGCTTTAGTGACTTTGTTAAAATTTTTGGTGTCACAATCCAAATCACTAAAATCATGACTAAACTTGATACAATCATTGTTAACAACCCATATATTAATAATAGCCGATATGCATTTATGGGAGTCAGTGTGACAACCTGAATTTGATTTTCTGAAATGGTTGAACGCGTTTTATAAAAATAATCTGTAGCTGATTGTATATAATGTCCTTGCTCTAGCTCTAATTTTCCAAGAGCAGTGAATGGGAAGGAGTGACTATGGAAGATGACATTATCATATGGATCCGTGATAAATAAAAGATGATTATTTGTAGACGGAAGCTGGTTGCCGAGAAGGAAGAATAAGTAGCCAGCTGGTTGATAAAATTCATCCGCAACAACCCCTGCAAATACATAGGCAGCATCATTATCTATATCCTTCATTTGTTTTGTTAAGCGTTCCTCGATCATACCTTCCTGCTGTGCCTTGTCCACAAACTCTTTTAGAAAGGCACTCTGATTCAGCTCTTCATGAGTCTCTTCATAGTAGCTCGTTGCAACAATTTCTTTGTCTGCATCTAGTAAAACGAAGTTAGCAAACATTTGCTGATTATTCCTAAAGTCATACAGAATTTGATTGGCATCGCTACTCCCAGTTTTCTTTGTCAGAAAGCTTCTAATTGTATCATCCTGAACAAATTGTGCGATACCCTCTCGATACTCATTAAAACCAAACTCAATTTCCGCAGCTATTTGCTGATTCACTTCTTGATTTGGCTTCACAATTGACGCTTTAAAGATGAGGTATAGCGATAATAGATAAATAACAAGAATAATAGCAACAATTATGATTGCGTATTTAATAAAAGAACGAATGATTTCATCTTTCATTTTTTTTCGTTTCATAGAAGCCAACTCCACTTAAACGGCTTGTGTAAAAATAGGGCCACCTTGCTAAAAGGTAGCCCTATGGTTTATAGATTCATTTCTTTTTTACCTGATAGCTTAAAGAATAAGAGTAATGACAAGATAGAGGTAATGGTAAGAATAGCCGAATAAGCGGATGCATTACCAAAGTTCCCTCTAATAACCTCTGAATAGATTGAAACAGCTAGTGTTTGTGTATTACTTGAATACAAAATAATGGAAGCACTTAATTCACCTAATATGGTAATCCAACTCATAATCGCACCTGCCAACACTCCAGGCATCATCATCGGTACAATTACTTTAAAGAAGGTTCTTTTCTCAGATGCTCCTAAGCTTACAGCCGCCTCCTCCATACTAGGGCTAATTTGGCTAATAATTGCTGTACTTGAGCGAATGGTATAAGGCATACGTCGAATGACAAATGCTACAATCATAATAAGCGCCGTACCCGTTAAGAAAAAGGGACCATCATTAAAGGCAAAGACTAGTGCAATCCCAAGCACTGAACCAGGGATAACAAATGGCAGCATCGAGATCGTGTCTAACATGGATGTAATGAGGTTTCGCTTTCGTACAGTCAAATAGGCGATTAAAATACCTACAATTACAATGATCACGATCGCAAAAAAACCTAATGTATACGTGTTCAAAATCATCGAGAGGTCACGATTAAATAAAATCGTTTCATAGTTTTGCAGTGAGAACTTACCCGTATACACTTGACCACCTGTTGTCTCTAGAAACGATGTGTAGACAACAACAAGCTGCGGAAGTATGGAGAGGAGAGCAATGACATAGACAACACCGTGACTAAGTACATTCTTCAGTCCATAACTACGTTTTATCTCCATCGGTTTAAGAGCTGACATAGAATATGAGTATTGTCTAGCAATGATACGTTGAATCATAAACAACGCGATAGTCACGATAATAAAGATCGCTGCTATAGCTGCTGCAAACCCTGCGTCTCCACCAACCTCACTCATAAATTGAGTATATATTAAAACGGGGATTGTACGATACCCTTCTCCGATTAACATAGGTGTACCAAAATCTGCTATAACTCTCATAAATACAAGTAATGAACTAGCTAAGATGGTAGGTGTAATTAGTGGCACAACGATTCTCATCACACGTTGGATACCAGAGTAACCAAGACTTTCTGCCGCTTCAATCAGAGAGTTGTCTAAATTTTTAAGTGCTCCCGATATATAAATGAAAATTAAAGGGAATGATTGTAAGGTTAAAACAAGTACAATTCCAGCAAACCCATAAATTCCATCATAGTTCATATCAAACGTGTTATTTAGAAATTTTGTTATGACCCCACCTCTACCAAGCAATTGAATCCAGGCATAAGCTCCGATAAATGGCGGTGAGATATACGAAACAACAACAAGGATTTGAATCGTTTTACTCCCAAATATTTTTACTCGTCTTAGAATATAGGCCAGCGGTAAACCAATTATGACAGCAAGTATCGTACTAACAACCGTTACCTTAATACTGTTCCACAGAGTGACCCAATAAAATTTCCGCTCAAAAAAGTGAGCGAAGTGCTGAAGAGAAAATGTCCCTGAACCCGAATCGTATACACTTTTATTCAATACTAGAATGACAGGGAATAAAATAAAAAGTGCAAAGAATAGCATAATAAAAAGTGTAATGAGGCTCCATCCGTTAAGGCTTTTACGAAGCATGTTACTCACCTGCCTTAATCAATGTCATCTCGCTCACTTCATCAAATAGATTGATCAGCTTCGGTTTTACCTTTATGTTGACAGGTGTTCCCTCGGGAATAAGAGCATGATCCTCGATATTTTGAACAACCTCAACCGTTTCTCCTGTTTTTAAGGTAACAAAATAGTGCGTATTAATTCCCAAGAATATCGTTTTATCCACTACCCCAGCAAGTGCGTTCGTATCAGAGGTCACAATAAATTCCTGTGGTCGAACGGATGCTAGTACACGATGTCCATCAACTACAGTATCACTCAGGTTCTCCATTTTTTCACGATAGCCGTCATTAAATACCACAAAGCAACCATCTTGATTCTTCTCGATGACACCTTTGATTACATTGGACGTTCCAATAAATTGCGAGACAAAGAGATTATTTGGTCTAAGGTAGATGTCCTCTGGTTTGCCAATCTGTTGGATCACACCTTTATTCATGACTGCAATTCGGTCTGAAATCGCCAACGCCTCTTCTTGATCATGAGTTACATAAACCGTTGTAATTCCAACCTTTTGTTGAATTTCCTTTATCGCATTACGCATCTCTACTCGTAGCTTTGCATCTAGATTTGATAATGGTTCATCCATTAACAAAACGTTAGGATTAATAACAAGCGCTCTAGCTAGCGCAACTCGTTGCTGCTGACCTCCAGAAAGCTTTTCAGGTTTCTTTGCATGATGATCTTCAATTCGTACAACCTTCATCATTTCATTAATACGACTTTGCATGTCTTTTTTATTTCCATTTTGTGCTTTTAATCCAAATGCAATATTCTCAGATACCGTCATATGAGGAAAGATTGCATAGTTCTGAAAAACCATCCCCATTTTTCTTTTATTCACTGGTATGGAGTTAACAACTTGCTCGTCGATCTTTATGGTTCCACCCTCAATGGAATTAAAGCCAATGATCATTCGAAGCAACGTCGTTTTTCCACATCCAGATGGGCCAAGTAAGGTAAATAGCTCTCCTGGTTTAATCGTTAAGGATAGACCATTAATTACCGTGTGATCCTCGTACTTTTTCACGACTTTATCAACATGTATCGCTACGCTCATCAATCTTCTCTCCCTTCAAACTCTGTTTAAGACATGCAGAGCTCGTAGACTCTACATGTCTCTCTAATCAATTCATTGATTGTTCTAAAACATCAACATAACGTGCTGTGATTTCATCTGTGTGTTCAATAATGTAATCCTCATCGTAGTCTTCAAAAAGTGAGATTTCGTCCTGTGGAGTCATATAGTCTGCCACTTCTATATTGTCGCGCAGGGGACGAACCGTAAGCTCCATCCCTGTCCGGCTTTGTACTTCCTCTGATAAGACGTAATCAATGAATTTCTGGGCTCCCTCTAGATTGTCAGTCCCTTTAATAATTTGAACGGACTGCCCTGGATAAACCACACCTTCTGATGGAAAGACAACATCCACTGCTGCTCCACTTTGCATATAATGAATAACTGGATCTTCCCAAGTCAGACCTACAACATACTCTCCATCTGCCACGCCTTTATGCACCTGCCCAGAGCTCCCCTGCACCTTTCCATCGAGGTTAGCCATGAACTGTTCTACAAAATCCCAAGCTTCATCTGCCATGGGGTCACCGTCACCAGCTGCATAGAGCATGGCAACAAGTGATTGAAACGCAGAGCTTGAATTCACCGGGTCACCAAAGGCAATGCGACCTTTTAATTCAGGGTTTAATAAGTCTTGAAAGCTATCAATTTGAATGTCTCCCACTAGATCTGTATTAACGATAAATACAGTTGGATCAGAGAAGGCAGGAGAAAAGAAGCCAGTCGTATTTTTAAAGCCTTCCATCATAAATTCATCTTCGGGTGACACATACTCCTCGAATAAATCTGTTTTATCGTGCAGCATAGTCACATCGGCTGCCCAAAGGATATCTCCCTGAGGATTATTTCGTTCTGACTCAACCCGTGTAACCACTTCCCCTGTTCCAGCTGAAATCGTTTGAACCTTTATCCCTGTTTCTTTCTCAAAATTCGGGATCACGGCTTCGTTTAAGTTTTCACTTCGTGTGGTATAAATGACAAGCTCACCTTCACCAGAACCTGAACTAGAATTTCCACAACCAGCCATGATGGCCACCGCTCCTGCAGTTAGAACTGTTAATTTAAGCGCTTTCATAAATTCCCCTCCTTTTTGTAGCTAGCTCTATCGTATAGTAGCTTCTGCATTGTCGTAATCCTAAAATTGATAAAATATATCCAATATCTGAAAAGCCAATAAAAAAAGCTGATTGAGTCCTCCTCAATCAGCTCATGCTTTATAAAATTACGCTTGCTTTAAAAAATGAGTACCACTCGTCTTAGTCGGATCGTTTAATTCCAGTACTTCAGCTGTCGTTGCATGCACATGATCAAGAAGCTCTTGATTGTTCATTAACAATTGCCCATAGGATGGAACCATTTCCTTGATCTTCCCTTCCCACTCTTTCATATGAGCAGGGAAACAGCGCTTAATCACATCGAGCATGACATGAACAGCTGTTGATGCGCCTGGGGAAGCCCCAAGTAGTGCAGCAATTGAACCATCCTCTGCACTAATCACCTCTGTTCCAAATTGAAGTGTCCCTTTTCCGCCTGCTTCTGTATCCTTGATAACCTGAACACGTTGGCCGGCAATGACAAGATCCCAATCCTCTGACTTGGCATTCGGAATAAAATCACGCAAGTCCTTCATTCGCTGCTCTTTAGAAAGCATAACCTGCTGAATTAAATACTTTGTTAAAGACATGTTCTTTGCACCCGCTGCAAGCATTGTCACTAAGTTATCCGCTTTCACAGATGTGAAGAGGTCCAACACAGATCCATGCTTTAAGAACTTCGGCGAGAATCCAGCAAATGGTCCAAACAAAAGCATCTTTTGGTTATTAATAAAACGTGTATCAAGATGCGGTACAGACATAGGTGGTGCTCCAACCTTCGCCTTGCCGTACACCTTCGCATGATGCTGATTCACTACTTCAGGATTGTTACAGGCCATGAAGATTCCACTTACCGGAAAGCCACCAATGTGTTTACCTTCTGGAATACCTGTCTTTTGAAGGAGGTGAAGACTGCCTCCCCCACCACCAATAAAGACAAACTTAGCTGTGTGTGTAGTCGTTGTACCGCTTTCAAGATTACGTACTTTTACTTCCCATAACCCATCATTTGTGCGTGATAAATTGGTTACAGTATGTTGGTAATTCATATCGACACCTAAAGATTCTAGATGATCAAACATTTTGTGTGTTAAAGAGCCGAAGTTTACATCTGTACCCGTATCAATTTTTGTTGCTGCAATGTGATCCTCTTGAAGACGACCTTCCATCATAAGTGGGATCCATTCCATCAATTTCTCTGGATTTTCTGTAAATTCCATCCCTTTAAAGAGAGGGTTTTCTGAAAGCGCTTTAAAACGTTTTTTAAGAAATTCAATATTAGCCTGGCCTTGTACCATACTCATATGAGGTAACGTTTTAATGAATTCCTGCGGATCTTGGATTCTGCTTTGGCTAACCAAATAAGACCAAAACTGCATAGAAACTTGAAACTGCTCATTAATGTTAATTGCCTTGCTAATATCCATCGTACCATCAGGCTTTTCTGCTGTGTAATTTAATTCACATAAGGCGGCATGCCCCGTCCCCGCATTATTCCATTCATTTGAACTTTCTTCTCCTGCGTTTGATAGCTTTTCAAAAACTGTCATCTTCCAGTTCGGTGCTAATTCTTTTAACAGAACGCCCAACGTTGAGCTCATAATGCCAGCACCAATCAATATAACGTCCGTACTTTGTGTGTTCGTCATATATTTTCAGTCCTTATACGTTAAGATTCGAAGAAAAATGTTGAAATTGTACTTTTCTTATTGTATCACCTTCAGGACCAATTTAAAATATCACACGCTTTTTTACATAAAATATTGTGGGAAATCTAGGTATATCGGTATAGCTTCTCATACATATCGTAGACTTTTTACTTACTATATGTATTTTCGTCCGCTCTTGTTAATCTTATAAATTAAATTTAGATGCCTTTGTTATTAGTCGTTTTAACTCAGGCCATCAGCAAGTTTTTGCAATGACTCTTTATTCTGAATGTGATATGCCTTGCCTTCTTTACTCAAATACCTCTTTTCACAGAATAAATGCAGCACATGCAATAAGTGTCTGTACGAAACGCCAAGATAATCACACACCGTTACGTGCTTCTCTCGATAAATTCCTTGATCAGCCAGTTCTAAAATAAAGTGAGCAAGACGATTTTCAAGGGGAAAGGCATGACTTTGAGAAGACTTCGTCGACATAAACGTTGCCTTCTTACTTAAAAAGATTGCAAGCCCCCGAAGAAATACTACATCTTCTAATAGTTTTGTCCTACACGTATTAAGTGGAATTGAATAACAAACTGTTTTTGCCGCAGCCTGTATACCTTTGGAGTAATAATTC
Source organism: Alkalihalobacillus sp. NPDC127517 (assembly GCF_050276055.1). Taxonomy (NCBI): domain Bacteria; kingdom Bacillati; phylum Bacillota; class Bacilli; order Caryophanales; family Bacillaceae; genus Alkalihalobacillus; species Alkalihalobacillus sp. NPDC127517. The sequence goes on from NZ_JBNNQX010000003.1 coordinate 185,244, forward strand.
TCATGAAGAAGCTCCATCTCCCCGATGTAATCGCCTGGATTCACAAAGTTAATGAGTGAAACCTTTCCGTTTTGGTGAGTTGTATAGATCTTTGCCTTTCCTTTTATCATATAAAATAGTGCATCAGGTTTTGCGCCCTCGCGAACAATCCATTCGTTTCGTTGAAATTCATGAACAGTCATGTATTCTAAGACCTGAAAAGAAAAGTGATGAGCAATGGGATGGTTTTTAAAGTATTGATTCATTTTTTCTAAGGGTACCTTATTCATCTTCCACCTCAAATATGAGAAACCTCCTATTTTTAAACGTCTTTAACATGATACCATGCATAAGAATGGAGGATGCATCATGAATACACATCGCTGGATGAGCACGCAATTTTTTAGTTTCTTTGTTACCTGGGGAATTTTCCTGCCTTTTTGGACAGGATGGTTGGTCTATTCAAAAAACCTCTCAATCACAGAGGCAAGCTTAATTATGAGTATGGGGTTGGTGGCACGTGGACTTTCTACGCTTTTTGCCTTTCCGTACTTGTCAGGCCGCTTCAGTAATAAGATTGTTCTTAAGGGAGCAGCTATTGGAACATTGGTTTCGGTTCTTTGCTATATTCCATCTTATACCTTTACTAGTCTGCTTCTCGTTACGATTTTCTTTCACTTTTTCTATCCACCACTCATGCCGATATTAGATACAGCTGCAAGTCGATTAGTGCAGCATAAACAATTGGAGCATTACGGCAAAACGCGTCAGTGGGGTTCTATTGGTTTTGTCACTGTGGGTATTGTTCTTTCCCTTTTTATTACAGCCTACAGCGAGGACGTTATTTATTATGCTTTCCTACTTGGGATTTCAGTTCTAGTATTGTTAGCCTTTCAAAAAGCACCACCCATTTTATCCGAAAAACCTGTTAAAAACCCAGCAATGACAGGTGGTTTCATGAAAATGTTTCATATGAAACATTTTTGGCTAGTGCTTCTCATTGTTGTTTTACTGCAAGCTGCTCATGCATCTTACTATAATTATGGGTACATCTATTTGCAGGATATCGGTGCACCAGATTATATGATTGGTGTGATTATCAACATTGCTGTCATGGCTGAGATCATTTTTTTCTCTACGGCAGATCGTGGATTTAAACGGTTCTCTATTGGATCTCTACTTGCACTGGCTGCACTCGGATCCTCACTTCGTTGGGTGTTGGTCTTTACTTTTCCAAGTGTCATCGTCTTTTCCTTTGCCCAAATTCTTCATGCATGCTCGTTTGCCATGGCTCACTACGCATTTATGCAATACTTGATTCGCTACATCCCGCAGCACCAAATTCCAAAGGTACAAGGTCTGTACTCAGCGCTTGCACTAAGTTGGAGCACTGCTGTCTTTACCTTATTTGGTGGGTATTTATACGAAATCAAGCCAGGTTATGCCTTTTTGGGTATGGTGGTTTCAACGATTCCAGCGTTACTACTGGCTTTAAGATATCGGATGGTTGAGGATAAGTGATAATAAGGAGGAAGGGGGTTCCCTTCCTCTAAATCTCTTTCTCGTCTAACACGGTTCCGCTATCGGCGAGAACTGCTTTTTGGCAGTCCAATTTACCACAGAGTACAAAGTGATCTTCTTCCTCGTCGTAGACATAGTAAGATTCAAGAGTCATGTGCTCCCATAGTTCATGGACGGCTTCTTCTTTATGAACCTTTAGATCACCAGGTTTCTTAAACGATTTATACATCGTGGCAAAGTCACTCGTATCCAAGATGTTCAATACTTCATAGCTTTTGGGATCAATCATAAAAACAAGCTTGGTTTGAAATCCCCTCGCCCCATTTTCAACTGGACGAACAACTGCTTGAAGAAGCCCCCATTCCCGAAACAAGAATGAAAGCATCCATTTCCCACTATCATTCGGGTAAAAGGAAGAAACATACTCTGCAACAACTTCCATTACTCTCAATTGACTACTCTTTGTGATTGGTTGAGCGTCTAAGCTTTCTTCGTTTTCAAGTGCCGTTTTAATCGATACTTCACGGCTCATTGAGAATTCTGTTCTTACCGTCTTACGTTCTCCTGCCTTCATCCATATCAACGGCTTGTTCAATTGAATATAAGGACGTTCAAGGAGAGAATAAGGGTATGTTTTCTTTAAATCGTGTCGTACAAACAACTCCTCTATCATATAAACCTCATTTATGACTTCTTGATCAAAGTCTGGAATGGCATACCGATCCACCTGCCGTTCAAATAGATCATAAACATCCTCTACTTGTAAAAGATCCATTCCTTTCTTAGTCATTCCTTGATCGACAAAAATACCTTGCTTCGAAAAGAAGGTCAACTGATTCTGCTCATTCCACTCTACCTGAATCAATCCACCTGGATAGGTTGAAATCCCATCAATACAGCTTTTAAACGTATAACTTTGCTCTTCTTTTCGTTCGTGCATAAATGACTTTTGATAAATCAGTCCAGTCTCTCCTTCAACCCATTTAATAATCTCAGTTTGATTTGAAAAGGAGTAAGAGTGATCCGAAAAGGTAATACCTCCTATGAAGTTCACTCGAGTAAATGTCTGTTCATGAATATCCAGCTCAATCGTCGCTGCCCCTTCAGGATACACGTCGTCTTCTGTTACACCATCTACACTTTTTGGCAGCCATTCTGTACATAACACATACTTTGTTTCATATATCGCGTTCACTTCCTGCAAAACGGTATGTTTGTGCAAGGTGTAGTTCGTTAACCCCCATCTACGCTCTATAAAGCCAATAAAATACTCAACTCTTGAATTCATTCTCCCACCTTCGCATTCTCTTTTCTTTACTATAATAAAAAATCCGCCTATTTAGATAGACAGATTGAATATAAAAGATATCAAGCTAAATAAAACACTTCGTTCAACTCTCTAGCTACCGGACTATGATCCTCATTCGTTTCCATTAATGGTTCCATATAAGACCACCACTTCTTGCAGATGTCTGTTTCTGATACACGGTCGTAGATGGCCTCATCCTCAACATGAAGGTAGGCAAATAATTGTCCGGTTTCCTCTAATAAAAAGATTGAATACTCACTGACTCCATGTTCTTTAAGCATGATTTCCATCTCTGGCCACAATTCATCATGGCGTTTCTTGTATTCTGCGTATTGGTCTTTATACACCTTCATGACACTTGCTTTGCGTACCATTTTAACCACTCCTTCTTTCCTTTTTATTATTGTAATCGTTTTCACAAATGAATACTATGACCGAATTCGCGGGAGTCACTGTCCTTATTTGTATTCATTCGTTTTCGTTTACCATTACCAAAAAGAAACGACTACATAGGAGCCGTTTCTCAAAATTTTATTCCACTTCAAATCCCGGTTGTACAATAACAAATCCACTTCCAGTAAACTTCATTTGGATTGACTCGCCACTGCCTTTCCCAAGGAATGTCCGGTAACTAATGTCTGTGTGAAATTCTGGTTTAAGATCTCCTGACCAGGCGACTGTTGCGGTCGGGTCTGTGTATACAGGCTGCTCTGGTGTTACTTCTAATGTAAGTGGTTCAAAATAAGTGGTGATCGCTACCTTGCCGTGGCCATTTAATGTCACATTAAACAATCCACCAGACATTAATCCAGCCATCTTCCGCATCATTTCAATATCCCATTCAACGGTCGGTTCAAATGCAAGCAAGTCATTTCCGTTTACCGTAATTTGTTGGTTACCAAGTTCAAGTATGGTAATCCTCTTACCTTGATCGGCGAGGAATAGTCTGCCTTCACCAGTAGCCTTCATGAGCTCCTGCCCTTCAGTGGTAAATGACTTCTTAAATGCACGTCCTAAACCGTGTTCTAGAATTCTTTCACGTTCAAATGTAATCTCGCCTTGATAACTAATCATTGACCCCATTTTCGACCAAATCTCTCCACTGAGATCTATTTCTAAAATTCGTTCAGACTGTAGAGCAAATGAATCCGTGGAGGTTTTCTGCTGCTTGGTTTTGTTTAAAAATTCGTCTACAGAATACGTTGTCATCTATTATAGACCACCTTTAGTTATCCATATTTGAACCGAACGTGTCTTCAAGTTCTCCATCAACGACTTCTACATTATCTGGCGCTTGGAAAAGAGATTCATCAAAGTCAGGATTCACTTCATAATCAATGACTGCGCCCGAGCTACTCGTATCTCCAGCCGCATGCTCCGCGTCCTCTACCGCAATCTCACTTTCCATTTTAATTTCATAGAAGGTTTCTTGATCAAACCAATATTCGGTTACCTGTCCGTCACGATCTGCCTCGATATGATAGGTCGAGAAACCATTAACCTCTTCTTCTCCAACATACGTCAGCTCCGCATTCTCTAAAAGACCCTCGTATAAACTGGCCCAGTCTGAAAAATCTTCTTGCGTGGGATCGACACCTTGTTCATAGCGAATGGCTTCCTCGTCTCCTTCATCGTATGTAATCGTGAAAACAGGATCATCAAGGTCACTAAATTGATAAGTGGTCGGCATGTCATCAGAAAAAGCCTCGCCATCCTCTTCACCATCAATTGAAAAATCTAACTCCATGCGTGTATACAGCTCTCCATCTTGAATGAAGTTCCAGTGCGTTTCAGTAATAGCTGTTGAGACATCACCTTCAGGTACATTTTCCTGCTCTCCATCAAAATCTACACCAACTTCTCCTTCTGAGATCATATAAAGACTAGTTACTCCATCATAAAAAGCAATGGCTTCTTCCACAATCTCCTCTGCTGAAGGTGTATCCTCCGAATCTTTATCCGTCTCCGTTTCTTCATTCACCGCTTCTTCTGTGCCGGTTTCCTCTGTTTCATTTGCTGCTGCGGTCTGACTTTCTTCCTCACTACCACACGCTGCTAAGAAGACAGCGCCTGTTACCGTAAGTACAATGGCCTTTTTCATCTAGCATTCCTCCCCTTTTCTTCTCTCTACCCTCCTATTCACCAAGTTACTAGAAGCTAAACTTTAAATTGTATCTAGTTCCTTTATTTTCTTTTTACTATAGTTTGCTTACTTTTTTCTAAAAAAGGTTATAGAGCATTAGAACATCATTCTTACAAAAAAAGGAGTGAATTGAGTGAGCATCATTGAGAAATTTAAATTAACAGGTCAGAAAGCGTATGTAACTGGAGGAGCAAGAGGTATTGGAAAAAGTATCGCCACTGCCCTAGCGGAGGCTGGAGCAGACGTTGCGATTGTAGACCTTGATATGGAGGAAGCCAGAAAAACAGTCGCTTCAATCAAACAAGCAACAGGTACACATCCAATTGCAATAAAAACAGACGTAACCAATCCTGAGGATGTGGAACGAATGATTGCTGAGATGATAAATGAGTACGGGCGAATTGACATTGCCTTTAACAACGCAGGTATTTGTATCAATGCTCCTGCCGAGGAAATGACCTTCACGCAATGGAAAAAGGTCATAGATATTAACCTCACGGGTGTCTTCCTAACCTCTCAGGCTGTTGGTAAAATAATGCTTGAACAAGGAAAAGGAACGATCATTAATACAGCCTCAATGTCAGCTCATATCGTGAATGTACCCCAGCCACAAGCTTCGTATAACGCCTCTAAAGCAGGAGTCATACAATTAAGTAAGTCACTTGCAGTGGAATGGGCAAAAAAAGGCGTGCGAGTTAACACAATAAGTCCGGGCTATATCGGAACAGAACTGACACTCAACTCTCCCGACTTAAAACCACTCATAAATGAATGGGAAAGCGTCTCACCACTCGGCCGGATCGGAAAACCGGAGGAACTGCAAGCCATTGCTGTTTATCTAGCAAGCGATGCAAGTTCGTTTACAACAGGCTCGGATTTTGTGATAGATGGAGGATTTACGAGTATCTAACTTTTTGTTTTTATCTTGCATAGTCTAGTGGCTATGCTTTTTTTATAAACTTTCGACTAATTTCAACAATTTCACACTAAAATTACTAGGATTAAGGTAATATGAAATAAAGACTATAAAATACCCGTGCCATGAATGAATTACCGTGTGAAATCTATGATATTTGAATGGAGGCCTTTGAGTGAACGAAGAACAGACGAGATATTCTCGACTTGCTAATATTACAAAGTTAATTAATACAAAGCTTGAATTACGAGACATGCTGGAACAGGTTATCCAGGCTATATCCGAAGAAATTGTTCGTTGTGATTCTGTTGGCATTTACTTGCCTCAAAAAGACGGAACATTCAGGGGCTACGTTGGAAAACCCGAAACACTTAATGGGTGGACACTAGACATGCATGTCATTGATACAGAATACGATTTATTAGCGAAAGAAGTCATTGAAACAAGAAAGACTATCTACATTCCTGATACGTCTAAGGATCAGCGTCCCGATCCAAGAGCAGTGGAAGGGTTCTCCATTAAATCGTTGTTAGTGCTTCCGATCTCTTTTGAAGATGAACTGTTTGGCCTTGTCTTTTTATTTGATTACGGAATCGCTATGAACTTAACGGAGAAAGAGATTCAAACCGTTGAAGCCTACGTTAGTATGGCAGGTGTTGCCATCCTAAATGCCAACACACTTACTCACAAGGAGCAGCTTATCTTGGATAAACAAACGCTGCTTGATGTGACACGCGAACTATCCATGTGTTCCTCTCTACAGGAAAGCATAGATTTGTGCTTCTCTTATTTAGCAAAGGTTTTGGACAATCCTAATATTGGTGTTCACTTATTAGATCCCATTGCTGAAAAGAAAGTAAAACCTGCCAAGCTAAGTAAAGATAGTGATTGGACAGAGGAAAACTGGAAGAAGACGCATGAGAATACGAATTTTGATCAAAGTAATGACCTTGTTATGCAGGAAGTTTTTGCAACCAAAAAGCCAATTATTATTCCGGATGTTTATACAGATGGCAGACCAAATCTCGACTTGTGTCGCAACTTTGGAATTAAGGGATTAGCGATGTTTCCATTGATCTCAATGGGACGTATTTTAGGACAGATTTCCATCGTTAACCTAAAGAAGGAATCCATTTTATATACAGAGGCAGAGATCGAGCTCGCTCAATCCATTGTGGATGCAACCGCATCAACATTAGCTAATCTGATCTATATGGAAAAGCAAGAAATGATCATTGAAGAACGGACTTCAGAGGTGCGTTTCCATGCTTATTTTGACAGCTTAACGAATCTGCCTAATCGTGCGTTGCTCTCAGATCGGCTATCACAAGGATTAAAGTACGCAAAGATAAACAACGAGAAGGCTGCAATTCTTTCACTTGATTTGGATCGGTTTAAGCTTGTTAATGACACATTCGGTCACAGCTATGGTGATCAGTTATTAAAAGATGTAGCTAAACGATTAACCGAATGCGTGCCAAAAGGGGCCACGGTTTCAAGACAGGGTGGAGATGAATTCACTATTTTCCTACCAACTATTAAGAATGAAAATGATATAAGGAAAGAAATTAACTGCATTCAGGAAGCGTTTAGTACCCCCTTTCAAATTGAAGAGACAGAGATTTTTGTAAAAACAAGTATTGGTGTAAGCATATACCCGGCTAACGGAATTGCAGGAGAAGTTCTTATTAAACATGCCGATACAGCGATGTATAAGTCAAAGGCGATCCCAGGAAACAGTTATCACTTCTTCAGTGAACGAATGGATAAACGAACGGTTGATCACATTAAACTGGAAAATGATCTTTATAAGGTATTAGAGCAGAATGAATTATCGGTGTATTATCAACCACAAATTGATTATCGCTCCAATACAATTAAAGGGGTAGAAGCATTATTAAGGTGGAATCACCCCGTTAAAGGCATGATCCCTCCTGATACATTTATTCCGATTGCAGAAGAAACCGGTTTGATTGTTCCCATTGGTGAATGGGTGCTAAAACAAGCGTGCAAACAACTAAAAGAATGGCATGATTCTGGTGCACCACTCATTACGATGGCTGTAAACCTATCCGTTCAACAGTTTGAACACGATAAATTAGTAGAAACGGTTCAACATGTCCTTGAGGAAACAGGCGTCTTACCTGAATATCTTCATCTCGAATTAACGGAAAATGTAATCGTAAAGAATACAGAGTCTATTGTACACACAATGAAACAATTAAATGACTTAGGCATTAAGCTTGAGATTGATGATTTTGGGACAGGTTATTCATCATTGGGTTATTTAAAGAATTTGCCTATCTCTACGTTAAAAATTGATCGTTCCTTTGTTCAAGACATGCTTAAGGATAATGCAGCGATTACAAAAACAATTATTACTCTTGCTCATAACCTTAATTTGAATGTGATTGCAGAAGGTGTCGAAACAAAGGAACACGCTGACTTTTTACTTTCATTAAATTGCGAGCGAATGCAGGGATATTTTTTCAGTAAACCAGTACAATCGACCGACATTATGATAAAATATTTCCAGTAGTATCTGGTTATATAATCCAAAGGAGACAAGGAGATTGTCATAATGAAAGCTGCACGCTTGGTCTTAGAGTATTTGAAAGAGAATGGTGTGACACACATCTTTGGTATTCCAGCTGGTTCGGTAAACGCACTATTTGATGAACTGTATGACATGAAAGAGTTAACCCCTGTTGTGACAAAGCATGAGGGCGCCGCGACCTACATGGCCGCAGCCTATGCTAAATACTCAGGTCAGCTGAGTGTTGCTGTTGGTTGCAGTGGTCCTGGTGGAACAAATCTAGTAACTGGTGCCGCAAATGCAATGCGGGAGCACTTACCTGTTTTATTTATCACTGGCGCTGTGCCCGTTAACACCGTTGGCTTAAATGCATCTCAGGAATTAGATGCCGAGCCCATCTTCCGTCCCGTAACGAAGTATAGTGTAACCGTCAACGAAGCGGGAAATGTTTTAAGTGAGATTGCCAAAGCTTGTGAAATCGCTATCTCTGGCGTTCCTGGTCCTGTGCATGTTGCCCTTCCAATTGATGTGCAGCATGGAAGCGTAGACAATCTAACCGTTCCTACCCTTCCATCAAGAGAACAACTTGTTCCTGACCTACAAACGATCAAACACGTAGCGGACGAGCTCGTATCACGTGAAAAAGGAATCGTTTTTGTCGGCCAAGGGGTCAGAGGCGCTGTTGAACAATTAGTAGAACTTGCAGAGTTATTAGATTGGCCTATCCTTACAACACCACAAGCAAAAGGGTACATACCTGATACCCACCCTCTTCTGATTGGAGTCTACGGCTTTGCTGGACACGCGGCAGCATCTAACCTTATTGCCGAGGGAGATGCAAATGTATTACTTGTTGTCGGGTCAAGCCTTGGAGAGACAGCATCCAATAACTATAACGTGAAGCTAACTGAAAATCGTTTTATGATCCAATTGGATTTTGACGAAACGGTCTTTAACCGTAAGTACACAACCGACTTGCCCGTACACGGAGATATTAATCTAAGTCTTGCATTTTTAATAGAAGAATTGCGTAACAGAGGACTAACTCAAACTAGCTATGAGCATAAGCTTGTCGAGGAAGAGACAAATTTTGAAGACTACAATACGAAAAATGTCTTGCTGAGCCTACAGCAGCTTCTTCCGACTTCAACACGATATACGATTGATATCGGAGAGTTTATGGCATATGTGATCAACCACATGAGCGTTAAGGAACCGGATACCTTTGGCATAAACGTTCACTTTGGCGCAATGGGAACCGGCATTGGTTCGGCAATCGGTTCAAAGCTAGCAGAACCAGATCGTCCCGTTGTTTGTGTAACAGGTGATGGCTGCTTCTTTATGCACGGCATGGAAATTTTAACAGCAAAAGAATACAATCTCCCTATCCTCTTTGTTGTTATGAACAACGCCCGACTAGGGATGGTTTATCATGGACATGCATTGCAGTTCAAGCGCACCCATCCATCATTTGAACAACAACAAATTGATATTAGCGCAATGGCAGCTGGAATGGGGGTTCCAAGCTTCCGTGTGAACTCCATGAATGATTTGAACCAAGCAACGATCGATCATTTAACGAACGGCAATGGACCCGCTGTACTAGAAGTTGTCCTAATTGATCAGAACACCCCTCCAATGGGAGATCGAGTGAAGTTTTTGTCTTCGTTTGGAAAGTAAATATGAGAAGTGTGAGACTGCCGAGTATGATGGTAGTCTTTTTTTTGTGGGTAGGGTCATGCATGGTTATTAGGATGCTAGTTTTCTTTGTATTGAGCGGGCGTTCTTGCTGAAGTGGGGATTAGTCTTGCTAAGGCGGTTCTATCCTTCATTTAAGGTGATGGTCTTGCTTATCACCTCAAATCTCTTAGTAAGCACCTGGTCTTCCTTGCTAACGGAATTACTGACCTTGGTAACGGAACCCTGTTGTGGGTAAAACATAGAACCTTCTTAGTATTGAGGGTCATTTCTTAATTGTCCCCCCTGTGAGCTTACTAAAAATTGCGTTTCGCTTGGTAAGAGGAAGAGATTCCTGATAAAATCTGCTTCCTCCTTACTCATTCATGTATTCTTCTTACTAACGCTCTTCCATCCCCCGCACCGCCTGCATAATCGCTCCCATCGTCTGTCCTTTAAAGGAATCTGGCACAGCTTGTCCAGTTGGATTGATGTAGTAGTAGCCTCCGCTCTGTTCATCTGGATGATAGCCAAGCGATTGTAACGCATTTTTTAATACGCTCGGTAGTGAAGATGAGTTGGTTTTGTTTTTAAATCGTTTCGTTGGGTAAACTTTTACGTCAACATCACCAATGCCTGTCCTTACAACAAATAAATCTTGATCATCCTGAACGATCCACTGATTTTTGGAGTAAAGGGAAATGCATGATCCATCTAGAGCAGAGATGGCATCGAGATTGATTCCGTAGGTTTCATTAATAAATTGGCGAATCTCTTGTCCGGAGTGGTTTTCTTTTAAAAATTCGCTGAAGGTTTGGTCCTGCACGATTTTGTCACTTAGCTCCATTTCATATGAAGCTTGTACGACCTTTTGAATATCAGATGTTTGAAGAGGTGACTCGATCTGCTCTAAGTGCTTATCCATCTTTTCTACCTTTTTCATCTAGTGACCCCCGATTAAATGAATGTATGTATGAATCTTCCTTATTTTACTATAAAAAAGAAGCGTAGAGTGAATTCTACACTTCTCCTTCGTTATTCAAGGTCTTCACCAAGTACAATGACCTCAGTGTCCAGTTCAACCTGAAAATTGGTTTTTACTGTTTGTTGGACAAGCTTAATTAGATCTAGATAATCTTTTGAGGTGGCTCCATCAATATTCACAATAAAGCCTGCGTGCTTTTTGGATACTTCCGCTCCACCAATTCTTGTTCCTTGTAGATTACTGTCTTGAATGAGCTTTCCTGCAAAGTGACCAGGCGGACGCTTAAAGACACTACCACATGAAGGATACTCAAGTGGCTGTTTGGATTCCCTCGCTTCGGTCAGTGCATCCATTTTTGCCTTGATGACGACTGGATCTCCAGCTGTCAGCTTAAACTCACCTTCAAGAATAATGTAGTCATGGCTTTGGAACGTACTTTTCCGGTAACCTAGGGCTAAGTCTTCTTTTTCGATTGTGAGAATCTCGCCTTCCTTGGTTATCACGGTTGCTCGTTCTAATACCTCGGAGATCTCCCCACCATAGGCGCCGGCATTCATATACAATGCGCCGCCAACACTTCCTGGAATTCCACAAGCAAACTCAAGTCCTGACAAGTTGTGGTCCAGCGCTTTTCTCGATGCACCGATGATGGTTCCTCCAGCTTGAGCAATCATCTTGTCTCCTTCTATAAAGAGATTCGTTAATTTACCCATGCCAATCGTCATCCCACGAATGCCACCGTCTTTAATAATCACGTTAGAACCGCTGCCAAGGATTGTTAGCGGAATATCATGTGCTTTGCGGATATCTAATGCAACTCTCAATTCATCAACACTCTCTGGAGTAACAAACAAGTCTGCATTCCCACCAAGCCTTGTATAGACATGGCCTTTAAGAGGCTCTTGGAGTCTGACATTTTCAGGTTTTATAGTTGTTCTTAATTCTTGAAAAATTGTTTCAAGGTTCATTATACTTGCACCCCATCGTTTAAGATAAACTAATACCTAGTATACAATATGAGAGTAGTTTGGCTATCGTTCATTTGAATGAATTTTAATCCTCTATACCATATTTAAAATAGGTATTCCAATTGCTGTAGCCAGCACACTACCAAGTAGTAGCCACGCTTTCTGGAATCGTCACGCCTAAGCTCTCAGTCCTACGAGTTAAATAAGGTGTCCTCGCACGAATCAAGGCAATTGGTAAGAATATTAATAATAACATGGCAACCAGTGTACTTGTAGTCATTCTCACTCGCCTCCTTTACGAAACTCAGATAATACTTCTTTATATAGACTAATTAGTTCATCTTCCTTTAACTCTTTACATAGTGCTTCGGCCATAATCGGCTTAAGCGTATGTTTGAGACTCTCAATGTAAGCAGCATCAGCCTTTTTTACTCCCTCAGGGTGAACCACAACACCTTTTTGTCGATGAATTAATATGTATCCATCCTGTTTTAACTGCTGGTACGCTTTATTCACTGTATGCAAATTGATTCCTATATCAGAAGCTAATGAACGAACTGATGGTAAGGCATCGTTTGGTTGGAGCTCGCCCTTTGCTATCCCAATCATGACTTGCTGAGTAATTTGAGTATAAATCGCATCCTTTGATTCAAAATCGAGCGTAATGATCACTTTCTGCCCCCCTTTCGTTCTATCTGTTATATTCATAGTATAACAGATAGAACGAGCGACAAATTATTTTCGAGGAAATAATACAAATTTTTAAATTGACAATAGTCTCCAATATTGTACGCTTAAAAGAAGACTACAAGAATGATTGTACAAAGGGGTAACGTCATGACTACTTTCAGCATTGATCAAGATATGATTTCATCTGAATCTATTCCAGCATTTTCTCTAACTACAAGTGATAAAGAAGTGACTACAGTCTATAGCAATATGGATTTGCAAACAGAGATTATTAAGAAATTACAAACTCAAATAACCACTCCCATCTTTGATCAAAAGGACGGTTTGTATACTCGACTCACAGTACAAGAGAATGTTTCTTTTTATCATAAATGGTTTGGATGTAAACTAACGTTGCACGACATTCTTGTTCAATTTGAATTAGCTTCCATAGCGAAAAAACCGTTACATAGATGTTCTGTTTCTGAGGTTCGCAGAGTTCATTATATTAAGTATTTACTTAGTGCGCCTAGCTCCATGGTCTTTGTTGAACCCATTCATGGAGTAGACGTTCTAACGACCCAAACATTTATCTCAATGCTTGAACGAATGAAACAAGACGCGATCCCGACTTTAATCTTTGTTTCGAATATGGAGCATGCACTCCTTTTAGGGGACATCCCTTATAAGCTGCAACAAAGCGGCTTAAAGAAAATAGAGATTGATGAGGAGCAAAATGACGAGGAAGCAGGGGCCATACCCAAAACCTCATTTGATCATTTGTTTAAAATCCCAGCGAAAGTTGATGACAAGATCATCCTATTTGACCCATTAGAGATTGATTACATAGAAAGTCAGGATGGAAAAGGTAAGATTGTGATTAATGATCAATCTTACCTGATGGATCTCACACTTTCAGAGATTGAAAAGAAGTTAAATGTATACGGATTTTATCGATGCCACCGATCTTATATTGTAAATCTGCAAAAAGTACGTGAAATTATCACATGGTCCAAAAATGCGTATTCACTTCGAATTGATAATAGTGTTCAATCGACCATTCCGTTATCGCGGACAAAGATCCAGGAGATTCAAGAAAGATTCAGCTTGCGTTAGGTACCGTTCATAAAAATAATCCATAAAAGTAACTAGAATTAGACACCTTTCAAGAGCAAAATGGGTACCATTCGTCTTCTTTTAGGTACATTTCATACTCATTCGAATGCAGCAATCCCTTGTGCGGTCTATGATAGAAGCAGATAAACAAGGGAGGGCAACAATATGGAAAACGTAATTGAAGTAAACGGATTAAAGAAGACATTTGGCTCACACACAGCCATTAAAAATGTAACCCTACATGTTAAAAAGGGAGAAATTTTCGGCTTACTTGGACCAAGTGGATCTGGTAAAACAACAACAAATAAAATCCTCACAGGAGAGTTATCACCAACGTCTGGAGAGGTGAATGTTCTAGGAATGGAATCATCTAAATTTGGATCTGCTTCATTTAAATCAAAGATTGGTATCTTATCTGATAACAGCTCTTTATACGAACGACTAACAGTGTATGACAACTTAAAACTTTTTTGTAAATTATACGGGGTGCCCGTTTCACAGATTGATGTTCTTTTAAAAGAAGTTAATTTACAGGATGACGGTTCTCGTATCGTTTCAAAATTATCAAAAGGAATGAAGCAACGCGTTCTTCTCGCTAAAGCATTGATTCATAAACCAGAGCTTGTTTTTCTAGATGAACCAACATCTGCACTCGATCCCGGAAACATGACGCATATTCATCGTGGATTGCAACGACTAAACGAAGCCGGAACAACCATCTTCTTAACAACCCATAATATGGAAGAGGCGACAGAGTTATGTGATCGCGTTGCGTTCCTTCATGATGGTGAGCTGCAAGAAGTCGATAGTCCAGCTGCGCTTAGACATAAGTACTCTACAGGTGCATTTCACGTTGAGACTCATGATGGTCATCAGATGGTGATCATGAACAAACCAGAAAATGCAAACCAAATCCAAGAACTAATCGCAACCAATCAAATTAAGTCCATGCATTCAGACCATCCAACGCTTGGCCAAATCTTCTTAAAAGTTACAGGAAAGGAGCTTGTCTAATGAATACTCAACGCATAGCTGCCATTTTTGAAAAGGATTATAAGGATTTTTTGAAGAATACGACTTTACTTGTAACGGCAGTTCTTCCTATTGTAATGGCATTAATGTATAGCCAGATGAGTGACGGAGGAGATGAAGCACTAATTTACTTCATTTACACCATTATCGGCGTCACGTTCTCTGTTGTTACCACTAATTCAATGTTAACAATGATGGCTGAAGAAAACGAAAAAAAGACGCTACGTGGCCTGATTCAATCGCCTGCAACGTTTGCGGATATTATCATCGGCAAGAGTTTACTCACTGCCCTTCTCACAGTTGTCGCTCTTTTTATCTCCTTATTTATTATTGGGTTTGAGCCTTTATTAGAGCTACGTGTCATCATTGCTATCTTTTTATTGTTCATATTCTTTCTCATGATAGGTATTGGCGTTGGCCTCTTCGCAAAAAGTATTGCTTCAACGTACGTCTATTCAATGCCGATCATGTTCCTATTTGGATTTACACCCTTGCTATTAATGCTTGATTTCTTTGTTAAAAATGAGATCGCCTCATCCATCATCGAATTTTTCCCGATTGTTCAAGCAATCGAGCTTCATGATACGAATTCATGGCTCCCTGTTGGTATCATCTCGTTATGGGTACTTGCCTCCATTATTTTCGTAGTTGTATTCTTTAAGCGCAGTATGACAGACGATTAAGTAAGAGGAAAAACCACACTCTGGTCATCCAGAGTGTGGTTTCTCTTTCATTATTCTTTCTCTAACTCAAACCGTAACGCTAAGTCCTGCAACTCTTCCGCCACTTGCGATAGGCTGGTAACAGAAGCTGCGATTTCCTGCATGGATGCAAGCTGCTCTTCTGTGGATGCTGTCACGTTTTCAGAATTTGCTGCAGTCGTCTCTGCAATCGTAGCAATTTCTCTGAACGTTTCTATAAATTGTTTGGTCCCTGCATCGAGGTGCTTGGTTTCTTTGTTAACGTTTTGAACGTTATCTGAGACACCCTCCATAAAATGTTTTACCACGTTAAAGGTTGTACCCGCTTGGTTCACCACTTCTATGCCTTTTTGTACTTGTTCTGTACTTTCATTCATTTTTACAGTGGTTCGACTTGTTTCTTTTTGAACAGATTCAAGCGTTGTTTTGATTACTTTGGCAGAGTTCGCTGATTGTTCTGCAAGCTTGCGGACTTGTTCAGCCACAACAGCAAAGCCTTTTCCTTGCTCGCCTGCACGTGCTGCTTCAATCGCTGCATTTAAAGCAAGAAGGTTGGTTTGTTCTGCAATTCCAGTAATCTCATCAATTACTCTCGTAACCTCTGTTGCTTTGCTGCCAAGACCTGTAACACTTACTGAAAGCTCCTCAACCGTTTGTTTTACCTGCTGCATCTGTTGAATGCTACTCGAAATCGCCGCATGCCCGTCTTCCACAGCCTGTGTCGCCTGTACCGTATGTTGAAGCACCGAATGCGCACGGTCCGTTACGGATGAGACGCTCTCTGTCATTTTCTTCGTTGCCACGTTTCCTTGTTGGATCAAATCTTTTTGTCGATCCACCTTCTGTGCCATTTCCTGTACATCTGCTGAGATTTGTTCTGTTGCTTTTGTATTTTCTTCTGCACTTGCAGATAGCTCCTCAGCGGATGCAGCTACATATTGAGACTTATCCTGAACCTGTGAAATCATATTTGAAAGCGAAGTCTTCATCGTATCAAATGCCCGGCTCAGTCGATTGATTTCATTTTTCTCATTTGAGGTCACATCAAAGACTACTCTCAAGTCACCTTCACTCATCTGCTCAGCAGAGTCTGTTAACTTGCGAAGAGGGCCAGTAATGGATCGAACCAATAGTAAGACAAGCGCCATTCCTACAACAATAGAGGCTAATGTAACAATTCCTGATGTGATTAAGATTGGCTGTGTAGCCTGACCTACTTCCTTATCAAAGGAAACCGCAACAATCTTCCATCCTGTTTCTGGATTCGTTAGAAAGCTTAATGTTGTTGCTTCTCCATTTAGGTCAGCCTCTATCTGACCCGCATCAGACTCTTGAAAATCTTGATAGGCCTCATTTGCAGGCTCTCCCAACGTTTCTGTTGGATGTGCCAAATAGCGATTCTCGTTATCAAGCAAGAATACATATCCTTGGTCTCCAATTTTTATGCTTGAAAATAGATCCGTTAATGCATCAAGCGTAATATCAATACCCGCTACGCCTAGTCCATCTTCTGTTGTTTTGGCTACCGTTGTAACAATAGAACCTGATGACGCTGATACATAAGGTGGAGTAACGATCATCTCTCCAGATTGTTCAAATGCCTGCTGATACCATGGACGTACACGTGGATCATAGTCTGGGGCAGAGGGCGGATTTGCTGGTGATTTTATAAAATGCCCTTCCTCTGTCCCCACAAATGTCAGCTCCACATTTGTACGTGCTGCTTGAAAATCATCTAAAAGCTTCCGTTGTTCTGGGGTATCCTCCTCTAAAAATGATGCCGTGTCACTTGTACTTGCCAGATAGTCAATGTTTTCCTTTTGATTTAAGATAAAACTACTAATTGTATGATTTATGATCGATAAACTCTCTTCAGCCGAACCATTCAGTTGCTTATCAACGTTCTGACTTGCACTGAGAAAGGAAATAATCGCAATTAAGAAGCTCGGTATAATAAGTACCAATAAAAAAGAAAGGATTAGTTTTGATTTTAATGAAGTGTGTAATCTTGATGCTAGTGCTCGTCTTTTTGTGTTCGACATATGGTGTGATCCCCATTCCTAAAGTTTCATCTACACATGTCCTCATGAGACGAACATGTATTACTACATCTATCGGACGTCATTCAACCACTTTACATAGATGTTACGGCTGCCGAATCAATCTTTTTTATGAAACCGCCACCTTCTGTAAAAAGGTGGTTTGAATGGGTATATAATAGGTTATCAGATGGTAAAAAGGAGGAGAAAATCCATGCGACCACAAGAAAATGAACAGGTTAAACATCCAGAAAAGCCTTCTTATAAAAAACTACTTATCGCCCTTTTTCTAGGAAAGCTTTCTGCAATTGTATTTGTTCAATGTGTCATCTAACTCATCATAAGTGAGTCATCCAATTCTCTTATTTCTCCTACCAGCTCCTGAAAATGTTTAAACGGAGCTCCCATCCACAACTCTCGGTGGTACACAAAATAAATGTGCCGTTCGAGCTCCCGATTATCAAACTCGATATAAGCCAGATGGTCTTCCTTTTCAATTAACTTCTTAGAAATCAGCGCAACCGACTTCCCGTAAGAAAGCATTCGACTAATCGTTGAAACAGAATCAAGCTGAATCATTTCCATCTCCAAATTCTGTTCTCTTAGCCATGTTTCCGAGAAATGACCCGTTGAACTTGAAAGTCTATGTACAAGTAAGATCTGACCCCTCATATTAACCTTCTCAACATTCGGCATGGTTGAGAAAGGATGTAATGTGCTGAATGCGAGTACAATCTTGTCACTTGCAATGGATTCATAGTGTAGCTCCGGTTCTTTTTTGCCTGTTTCCATGACTAAACCACAATCAAGCTCCTGTAATAGGAGCTTTTTTTCAATTTCAGGGGCCGTCTGTACGTCGAGTGATACCTTAATTTTCGGATAGCGTTCTGCCAGCTGATGAATCAGCTTAGGCATATAGATTTGTGCCGGCACACCGCTTGCTCCAAGCGTAATTGAGCCGTGTCCCCCTTGCTTATAATCCTCCACACTTTTCTCCATCGCCTGATTCACCTGGTTCAGCTGCTTTGCGTAATGGTACAGCATTTCACCAACATCCGTTAGTTTGTAGCCGCCGGCATTCGTTCGAAATAACTTCACTCCGTATTCCTCTTCTAATGATTTGATGTGGAACGAGACAGTTGGAGTAGATAGCCCTAAAAGTCTTGCGGTTTGAGTCATTTTTTTCGTTTCAACTAATGAGAGAAAGACGTTTAGCTTTTGAATATTCACTGGATCCTCCTACAGTAATTTAGATAGATTCTAACGATGTGTCAAGTTTATCAGAATCGTTTTAACGTATTGTTAACAATCTATTAATCCTTTCTAAATACTTTGTCCCTAAACTAAAGACGAAGAGAAAAATGAGGAGAGGGTAACATGATCATTCGCTTGAATGGGATCGAGAAACGATTTGGCTCCGTACAAGCAGTCAAACCGATTGATCTCACGATTAAAGACAGCTTTGTCACCATCCTCGGTCAATCAGGCTGTGGAAAGACCACCTTATTAAAAATGCTGGCAGGTCTAACTGAACCCACCGCGGGCGAGTTAACATTTGATGAGCGTACGATTTTCTCTGAAACAAAGAAGATCAACGTGAAGCCAAATAAGCGGGAGATCGCAATGGTCTTTCAGGACTTTGGGTTGTGGCCACACATGAATGTGCTTAATAACATCGCATTTGGTCTTCGTGGCAAAGTCTCGAAACGAGAGCGGCTGACTCTGGCACGTGAGGCACTGAGTCGGGTGAAACTTGAAGCAAAAGCGAACATGTTGCCCGGTGATTTGTCTGGTGGTCAGCAACAACGTGTAGCTCTCGCACGGGCGATTGCCATCCAGCCAAAATTGATCTTGTTTGATGAAGCATTAAGCGCACTTGATGCGGTCCTACGTGATGAAATGCGCGAGGAAATATTGACGATCCTTCAGTCCATCGGATCCCAAGGAATTTTTGTTACTCATGATCAATCAGAAGCAATGGCGATGTCCGATTCGATGATCGTGATGGATGCCGGTTCTGTTGTTCAAACCGGGTCTCCAGAAGAGATCTATCACACGCCAGCTAATTCCTATGTGGCAAATTTTATTGGAAAGACCAACTGGTTAGAAGGAGAAAATCAGATGATTCGCCCAGAAAATATCTCTCTAAGCCCTCGAAAACACACCATTCTTAGATCGGGTGTTGTGGCAAAAAGCATGTACGAGGGCGACCGCTATGTCATTTTTGTAAATACACATGAACAGCTTTGGAAGGTCTATGACCATAAACCGCATGAAGAAGGTTCAGCGATCACGCTTTATATTGACGAACACTCTATCCATTCACTAATGAAACGGGAGGCATAATTTGATGAAAAAACGTAATCTATTAACTATTGCAGGGGTATCAGCATCACTTTTTCTACTTGGAGCTTGTGGGGATAATGCCGAAGCCACAGAAAAAACAGAGAACACAAACACAGAAACAGCTGAAGCCCAAACAGATTCTACAAGTGATACATTAACCGTTTACTCTGCGGGACCTGAAGGATTAGCTGAGAACATCCAGGCTGCATTTGAAGAAGAAACAGGCTTAACGGTTGAAATGTTCCAAAGCACAACTGGTAAAATTCTTTCTCGTCTTGAAGCAGAGTCCAATAATCCGATTGCCGATGTTGTTGTTCTTGCATCAATTCCTTCGATGGAAGGCCTGAAATCTGAGGAGAAGCTTCAACCGTACGAGCCTGAAAATGCAGACAGTATGAATCCGGAATGGAATGATTCAGATCATTACTACTATGGCTACAGTGCCTCTGCTCTAGGTGTTGCCTATAATACAAACCAGGTTGACTCTCTTGATGCAGATTGGGAAGCATTTGGGGAGGCTGAGTGGGAAGGCCGCGTAACGATGCCTGATCCGACTTCATCTGGATCTGCCGTAGACTTTTTGTACGGATTAACAGATAGCGATGAAAAAGGCTGGGAGATCATTCAAAGCTGGAAGGATAATGGTCTTCTTGTTGCTGGAGCAAATAAGGAGTCTCTTGATGCAGTGATTACAGGAGATAAAGACGTTGTAGTTGCAGCTGTAGATTATATGACGTACAAAGCGAAGGATAGCGGTGAGCCGGTTGATATTTATTATCCGGAAAGTGGTACAGTGATCAGCCCACGTGCAGCTGGAATCGTAGCTGATTCTAAAAATCTAGAAGGTGCAAAAGCCTACATGGACTTCTTATTATCTGACGCGGCTCAAGAGCTAGTTGCAGATGCATACATCCTACCAGGAAATGCGGACATTGAGTTAAGCAACCGCGCACCTTTAACTGATATTCCTACTCTTCCATTTGATTTTGAAGGCATCGAAGACAAGCAAGTTGAAACGCTGAATACCTTCTTATCTATGGAGTAATTCGCTACGACGCACATTGGAGGTATCCACGTGATTATACAGAAACACGCGCCTTATACGATCCTATTAATTATTGTTAGCTTGCTAGCAGTAGCACCTTTGTTTTCCGTCCTCATCTACACATTTGTAGATGAGGGTTCTCTATCATTTGAATCCATGCAGTATGTGCTTGCGTCTAATCGTATTCTGCAAACGATGCAGAATTCCTTGTTGCTTGGAGTGTACGTAATTGCAGCAACAACGTTCATTGCCCTACCACTTGCCATTATTCGAACAAAAACGTCTCTCGCACGCCACAACTGGCTTGATCTAGTATTTGTGATTCCGTTTATGACCCCACCATATATCGGGTCTATGGGATGGATTTTATTCATGCAGAACAATGGCTACTATGAGCAATTATTTGGCGGCAAGTTTCCTTTTACCTTCTTTAATATCGCAGGAATGGTCTTTGTGATGAGTATGCACCTCTATCCATTCTTGTACCTGATGTTAAAAAATGCTCTCCTCAGAATGAGCGGATCCTTCCTAGATGCAACCTTAATCTATGGTCGGAACCCAGTCTGGAATTGGATTCGTGTTGTTTTGCCATTACTCATTTCAAGCTACGTGATGGCTAGTCTCCTTGTTTTCATTAAGACGTTAGGAGAGTTTGGGACTCCTGCTACATTCGGTAAACGGATTGGGTATGACGTGCTTACAACAGACATTCATGCCTACCTGTCTCGTTGGCCGATTAACATCTCAGCGGCTACCAGCCTATCACTCATTCTATTAAGTGTGTGTATGGTCATTTGGTATCTCCAGAATGTGATCAGTCGAAAGTATTCGTTTGGCATTCATTCAGGAAAATCTGGCAGTAGCACCAAACCAAAAGACACCGCTCTTGTTCGAGTGATCTCAAGTGGCTATGTTCTAGTTATTCTCGGCCTTTCCATTGGAATTCCTTACTTTTCTATCATCGTGACCTCACTATTAAATATTCGTGGAGAGGGTCTCAGCTTAAGCAATCTGACGTTCACTCATTATGCAGACCTCTTTACCATTGGCTCCTCGAGCTTTAAAGCATTAATGAACAGTATAAACTTTGCCTTTATCGCTGCTACAGTTGCAGCCGTTATTGGCTTCTGTGCCGCACTTATCATCCGCGAGGGTCAAAAAAAATCACAGCAGGTGCTAGATTTTACAAGCATCCTGTCAAATATCGTTCCTGGTATTGTCTTTGTGGTGGGTCTCATTTTATTTTGGAATACCCCGTGGTTTCCATCAACCATCTACAACACAACCTGGATGCCGATTGTCACGTACATTGTGCTCTTTCTGCCTTATTCCGTGCAATATACGAAGTCTGCCTTATCACAGCTTCATTCATCTATCCATCAATCAAATGCGGTTTTTGCTCACAACGAGTGGCTTGTCCTCATTCGAGTCTGGTTGCCTCTACTTGGGCAAGGGATTCTTGCAGGCTGGGTGATGACCTTTATTATATCGATGCGTGAACTGGTTGGTTCCTTACTTATTCTTCCGCCTTCTGTAGAAACGAGTGCAACATTCATTTATAGCCAATTTGAACAAGGAGATGTCTCTAAAGGAATGGCCATGGCTGTTGTAACGGTTCTATTGACCATCCTTTGTATCTTTGTGGTAGAGTCGCTGCAACGAAAGGCCATGCGAACAAAATCATGATGAATCTCACCACCTTTGGAGGCGTAAAAGAATACGGTCGAAATTGCTTTCTCCTAACCGACCACACAACCAACACACGTATCATGCTAGACTGCGGCGTCAGAAACGGCTCACCCGAAGTGTACCCTGAGATTACCGAGGAGACCGCTCAGTCGCTTCAAGCCGTTTTCATCTCACATGTTCATAACGACCATATCGGAGCACTACCCTTACTTGCGAAAAAAGGATTCCACGGAGAGGTGTGGATGTCAGAAGCAAGCCTTGCTCAGCTTCCCCCTATCATTTCTCTGTGGCAGCAAAAGAACCCGGATGTGTCCCTTGCCAACCTTCATTTCCGTGCATTTCCTAAACAAACACGGGGCAAGGAGGTTTCCTTAACGAAGAGTCTACACGTGACCTGGGGCTACAGCGGACATATGCTAGGCAGCGTCTGGTATAGCTTTCGAGTGAATGAGGAGACATTCTTTTTCTCCGGCGATATGGCACTTGATGCACCTTTGTTAGTTACAGATCAACCAACTCTTCGTTTCTATGATCACGCATTAATTGATAGCGGTCATGCTGCCTATACGATGCCTTATCAGAAAAGTATTCGAAATATCATGGACGCTCTTTCAGACCCACTCGAGCCGTACCATGTTCCGGTTAATCTCTCTGGCAAAGCCTGTGACCTTTTGTTTTCACTCTATCACGCACTACCTGATCGAACCTTCTTCATTGATCAAGGGCTAAACGATCACCTGCACGCCTATCTGCAGTACCCTGATCAGATGCGTGAAGAGCGAACTCACGAATTTAAGCATATGCTTCAGAGCGATCGATTGCAGCTCGCATCAGAAGCAAAGCAGCCTGGAATCTATTTAACGAAGCAATCACCTTTTGAAATGACTAAGATTCAGACGGGCATCTATCTCGATCCATCTTCTCCCTTTTATAAGTCGCATCCAGATCGAGATGACCTTTCAAGGATTCTTTCTTATATGAAAGCAAGTCACGTCACATTTTTTCATAGTAAGGAGCAGGATTTGGAAATCATCTTAAAACACCAGACAAATGGAGGAATCATTTTATGAAAAAAGTGAGTTTCGTAGGCGCATTAACCATTGCATTCTTTACAAGCTTCGCCCTTCCCGCGCAAGCAGAGAGCCCCATTGAACCAGGGTATGAAGTGAAATTCAACCTAGATCTCGACTCATTCTCAAATCAAGAGGATATTGTTCAAACGTTTAATGCTACACATGACGAAGATGTTAAAGTCTATTACTTTGATACTCCAGACCAACAATTCCGAGATCAGGGCTACATACACCGCCTCCGAATCTACGCGAGTGATAAGAAGACAAATATCACTTATAAGAAAGTCTTTCCTGGAGTGACTGTAGAAGACGCAATCGCAGAAGCAACAGCAAAAGGGTTCCATAACGACATGTCCAATTATAAATTTGAGAATGACCGTAAAGAAGGTACCGATACATTCTCTATTAGTCGAAAAGAAACCTTTAAACAAAACAAAAAGCTAACATTTGATTCAATTGACGTAGATTATGCCGTGAAGCTCTTTAAAGAAGAAGCTCCAAAGAAATATCGCACATGGGATCAGGAAGACTGGTATCAGGACACACTTAGCCAGACCATTCCATATGGCCCTGCACTTGCCGAAACCTTTGAAGGCAAATATCTAGGAGAGGACGCGGACCTTGAAATCTGGACATACAAAGGAGATACAATCGCCGAAATCTCAACGAAGGTTGCGGAAAAGGAGCAAGCAGATCAAATAGAAGAAAGCTGGTTAGACGGATTGAGTGAATCTGGTTGGTTAAGTGACGAACAAACGTCGAAAACAGGATTTGTGATGGATAAATAAGAGAAAGGCTGTCTCGCTTACGAGGCAGTCTTTTTTACGGTTTGAATGAGATTGGTTTAATTTTCTTAAAGCTTCATCTATAGATTTTTTCAATATTCTGGTAGTTGGCATGTTATCATTGTAATAACATATCATTGTAAATAAAATGGAGGTAATGAGATGGAACATACCAAAAAACTTGGCTTAGGAAGTTTTTCTTTGGTTCTTTTTTTATGTAGCTCTGTTCTTTTGTTTGCGAGCGATAAAGGCTACAGTGTCGGTGAATACTTGCTTAAGCTAGTAGGTCTCAACGTGCATGAAATGGTCATTGCCGTTCTTCTTTTATTAGTAGCTGTGTTCATTGCAAGAAGGTACCCTACTCACTTATTCTCCAAGTCTGGATTGATCTCATCCTCGATTTTATTAGGTCTTATTTTAACCTTAGCACTCATTGATCTTATCTTAAGGTTTGTTGATTTGTTTTGATTTAGCTATCACAAAAAAGCCAGAGACTTAGTCTCTGGCTCCTTTCAATTCCACTTACGGGTTTGTTGACCACATACCTGCTGATTTGATAAAGATACGTGGGTGTAATTTTAATTGTGACACGATGATTTCTGCTAGATCTTCTGGCTGCATCACTTTTTCAGGATTGCCGTCCGTCAGATTCTCTCTAACTGCAAGGTCTGTTGCAACCGTACTTGGTGTAAGTGCTGTTACGCGTACATTATGCTTACGTACTTCAAGTGCAAGGGATTCTGTAAGACCAAGTAGGCCAAATTTAGAAGCACTGTATGCACTTGTTGCTGGTGCACCTTTTTGTCCAGCTGTTGAAGAGATATTGATGATGTCTCCGCCTTGTTTTTCGATCAGCTGCGGAAGCACCGCTCTTGTTACGTAGTATGTTCCTGTTAGGTTCACGTCTACGATATTTTTCCACTCTTCTGGATCTAAGTCCATAAAGCCACCGAACTTACCGATTCCTGCATTGTTAATCAGGATATCAAATGTGCCAAGCTCGCTTGTGAGTGAGTCCACTGCTTTGTTTACTTGCTCAAGTGATGAGATATCGGCTGTTGCAATTGCTACCTTCACACCTGTTTCTTTAAGCTGTTCTGCAAGACCGGTTAAGTCTGCTTCTGTACGAGCAACAAGACCCACGTTTACGCCTTCGTTAGCTAGTGCGATTGCAGTTGCTTTCCCAATTCCTTTACCCGCTCCAGTGATTAACGCTGTCTTGCCTTTTATCGTTTGTGCCATGGAAATCCCTCTTTTCTGTATTCCTATTCCTACTCATTTTACTGAGTTCTTGTCCTAAAGTGAAGTAATGTCCCCTATAGGATGCGATGAAAAAACACCTTTGATTCCTATATGATACAGAAATCAAAGGTGCCTCATTACCTACTCAAGGTTGGCATGTTTGCCGTACATTTGTTTTGAATTCAGTTCTTTCTTTTCCATAAAACGCAGAATCACTGCATCATAGAAAAGAAGGGACGTCTGTTCAAATAGGGAGCCCATTGGTTGAATGGTCTCATATTCACTACCTTCTGCACGGTCTTTCGGTGCTCCAGGTAAGATGACAGTGAGATCGGCAAGCTTACCGATTGTAGAATCAGGAGAAAGCGTGACAGCAGCAACTGTGCCACCAAGAACTTTTGCCTTTTCTACAATTGGAATTAAACTTTTTGTTTCCCCTGATCCTGTACCAACGATTAACAGATCCCCTTTTTCAAGGTTCGCCGTAACGGTTTCACCTACTGCGTAGGCATCGATGCCCATATGCATCATGCGCATCACAAAGGACTTACCCATAAAGCCAGAACGTCCAGCTCCCACAACAAAGACTTTCTTCGCTTGAAGAATCGCTTCAACTAGCTTGTCCGCCTCTGTCTCGGAGATTGACTGAACTGTACCTCTAAGCTCTTGAATAATCGTCTCAAGATACTCGGTAGTATTCATTGATTACCCTTTGTTGATTAGTGCTTTGATTTCTTGTGCAGCCGTTTTCTTGTCGTCTTTAGACGTGATTCCGCCACCAACGATAACTAGGTCTGGCTGAGCTTCGATTACTTCTGGAAGAGTTTCAAGCTTGATCCCACCAGCGATTGCTGTTTTTGCATTTTTAACAACAGATTTGATCTTACGTAGATCTGCGAAAGAATCTTTTCCTTCTGCTTGAAGGTCATAACCAGTGTGAACGCAGATGTAGTCTGCACCAAGCTGATCTAATTCTTTTGCACGTGTTTCGATATCTTTTACAGCAATCATATCAACAAGGATTTCTTTTCCTTCTTTTTTCGCTGCTTCAACCGCACCACGGATTGAGCTATCTTCAGCTGCACCTAGGATTGTGATGATGTCTGCACCAGCAGCAGAAGCTTGTTGTACTTCGTAGCCAGCAGCATCCATGATTTTAATATCAGCAAGAACGGTAAGGTTCGGGTATGCTTCTTTAACTGCACGAACAGCTTCGTGACCAAGGCTGTTGATGATTGGAGTACCAATTTCAACGATATCGATTGAATCTTGAACTTCTGCTACAAGCTCAATGGCTTCTGGAATATTTACTAAGTCTAATGCTAATTGTAATTTCATGATGAAAAAACTCCTTTTTTTCTTTGGATTTGACAGCCTGTATAGTATCTCTCAATTCACTATTTACTAATCTGTCTAAAACACACTATACTAAGTACGTCACCAAATGAAAAGTACGCACATTTAACACATATAGTGCGGAAAAGTATACTATGGGTGACGAAGGATGTGAAAGTATGCCGAACTTAGGTGAACGGACATTTAACTGTGAGAAGGAACTAACATTGTCTGTCATAGGTGGAAAGTGGAAGATGCTCATTCTATGGCATTTAGGAAAAGAAGGAACAAAACGCTTCGGTGAGCTTAAAGCTCTTATGCCTGGTATCACACAGCGAATGCTTGTTAACCAATTACGCGAGCTCGAGGATCACGAGATTCTCCACCGAGAAGTGTACCCGGTTGTTCCACCCAAGGTTGAATATTCCCTAACAGAGCACGGAAGAAACCTCATGCCAATTCTTGATGCCATGTACGAATGGGGTAAGGATTATATTGAAAATGTGTTAGACAAAGAATAAGAAGAGAGCCACGTTCGTTTTGACTTTGGTCAAAGCGAGCGTGGTTTTTTTATCGTTTCTTTAAATTCATTTAGTATACTTTTCCACACTTCTTGCAAAAAAAGTGCGTACTTACGCAATTGAAATGAACGTTTTATACTGTGTGAGCACAGGCAAGCCAAAACCATTTTTCACGAAAAGGATGATGAACATGGATTCCATGTCTTTTATTTTATTTGGTGCAACGGGAGATTTAGCAAAACGAAAAATCTATCCCGCGCTCTTTAATTTGTATATGGACAACAAGCTTCCCGACGCCTTTTCTGTTATAGGAGTTGGTCGGGAAACACTCGATACAAAAGAATTTCAATCAACCGTTATTGATTCTCTTTATGAATTTTCAAGACATTCAACGGATGACAAAGCAAAGAAGCTTGCGTTTGTTCAGAAGCTCTCATATGTCAGCGTGGACGTCACACAAGAAGAAAGCTTCAATGAGCTGAAAGCCTTTGTTGAGGGTCAGGAGAAAGAAGCAGGACTTGGAACTAATCGCATATTTTATCTTTCCGTTACGCCAGCCTTATTTGATGTGATCACGACAAATATTAATAAAAGTGGGTTGGGTGACACGAGCGGCTGGAAACGAGTCATTATTGAGAAACCATTTGGACATGATCTCAACTCAGCTCGCGCATTAAATAGCACCGTCCTACGTGCCTTTAATGAGGATGAAATTTACCGAATTGACCATTACTTAGGAAAACCGATGGTACAGAATCTGGAGACACTGATCTCGGCCAATCCAGTGCTCCAATCAATTTGGAGCAACCAACTGATTGCGAACGTTCAAATTACGGCAAATGAGACAGTAGGTGTGGGCTCACGTGCCTCGTATTATGAGCATTCAGGTGCGATTCGCGATATGGTTCAAAATCACATGCTGCAGCTGGTCATGATGACAGCCGTGCGTACGTCCGAGAGGCAAAGCGTATCTGAGTTGCGAAATGAAAAGATCAAACTGATGAGTTCAATAGAGCCAACTTCTCCTGAAGACATTGTTCGTGCTCAATACACGCGACTTGCCTCGAAAGACGAGACACTCGTAAGTGGATATACGGATGAGCCTGGTGTAAGGAATGATTCGACAACAGATACCTTTGTTGCCGCTCGTCTCCAGATCAACACACCAACATGGCAGGGCGTCCCATTCTTTATTCGCACCGGGAAACGCCTTAGTAGTAAGGAAACGAAGATTGTTGTTGAATTCAAGGATTCATTAAATCTTAATCAAAATGCGAGTGATGCGGAGCCTAATTTACTCGTTATTCATATTAATCCAAATGACGGGGTGACGCTTCAACTGAATAGTAAGCACCCGCTAACAGGTAAACTCGAACCAATTAAGGTTGAATTTTCGGCTAGTCATAGAGAAACGCCCGAGGCATATGAATTTTTGTTAGCTGACGCGATTAAAGGCGACCCGACATTTTTTACACATTGGGATGAGGTTGAGCTCGCCTGGCAATGGATTCAACCGGTCCTTGAACAATTTGAATCAAACACGATTCCGCTTCATCACTATCAGGCTGGTACAAACGGGCCAGTGGCAGCAGATTCGCTGCTTAGCAAGCATGGCTATAAATGGTGGTAAACACATAGGAAAAGGAGTTTTTAACGATGCATATTGGATTAATTGGTTTAGGAAAAATGGGCATGAATTTAGGAAAAAACGTTATGGATCATACACATCAGGTGACTGCATTTGATGTGAATCCAGAGGCTGTGGAGAAACTTAAAGAATACGGAGCAACGGGTGCTGCAAGCATGCAAGAAGTAGTTGAATCCTTGCCACACCCTCGCGTGATCTGGCTTATGGTTCCTCATGGCGTCGTAGATTCTGTGTTGGCGGACATTCAGCCTTTGCTTCAAGCAGGTGACATTGTCATTGAAGCGGGTAATTCACATTATAAAGAATCGATTCGCCGATATGAGCTTCTAAAGGAGGATGGCATTCACTTTATGGATGTTGGTACATCTGGTGGAACGCACGGAGCCCGTTTCGGTGCTTGCTATATGATTGGCGGCGACCCAGAAGCATGGGCAATTGTTGAACCGTTATTTAAAGACACCTCCGTTGAACATGGCTATCTCTATGCTGGCAAAGTCGGAAGCGGGCACTTTCTGAAAATGGTGCATAACGGCATTGAGTACGGCATGATGGCTGCAATCGGAGAAGGATTTGAAGTCTTAGAGAAAAGTGAATTTGATTATTCCTACGAAGATGTAGCAAAAGTTTGGAATCATGGCTCTGTGATCCGCTCCTGGTTAATGGAACTAACAGAGAACGCTTTTTCAACAGACGCAAACCTTGATGGTATTCAAGGAGTCATGCATTCCTCTGGTGAAGGCAAGTGGACAGTGGAAACCGCACTAGATCTACAAGCAGCTACACCTATAATCGCGATGTCCTTACTTATGAGATACCGGTCACTTGAACAAGATACATTCACTGGAAAAGTGGTTGCTGCCTTACGTAACGGGTTTGGCGGACATGCTGTAGAAAAATCAAACTAAAGGAGAGATTTACATGACACTATCATTTCAATACAAACATGCCTTACCTTTTATGAGTGAATCTGAGATCGCATTAAGCCAAGAGCAAGTAAACGTTGCTCATCAAAAGCTTCATGAAGCATTCGGTGCCGGCTCCGATTATCTTGGCTGGGTGGACCTACCCACTACGTATGATAAAGAAGAGGTCCAACAAATTAAGCAAGCAGCCAAGCGTATCCAAAAACAATCAGATGCCCTGATTGTCATTGGAATTGGCGGCTCCTACCTTGGAGCTAGAGCCGCCATCGATGCCTTAGGACACAGCTTCCATAATCAGATGGGTGAACATACGGAAATCTATTATGCTGGACATAATATCAGCACAACCTACATTCTTGATCTCCTTGAGATGCTTGAAGGCAAAGACATCTCGATTAATGTGATCTCTAAGTCTGGGACAACAACCGAACCCGCTCTTGCGTTCAGGCTCTTCAGAGAATACATGGAGAACAAGTACGGCAAAGAAGGAAGTAAGGAACGTATCTACGTCACGACTGACCAGAAGCAAGGGGCGCTTAAGGAAGTAGCCGATACAGAAGGCTACGAAACCTTTGTTATCCCGGATGATGTCGGGGGCAGATATTCCATTCTTACAGCTGTAGGCTTACTACCCATCGCTGCGGCTGGCATTGATATTGATCAAATGCTTCTTGGAGCGGCTGCTTCAGCAGAGAAATACAACAATCCCAACGTCTTAGAGAATGAATGCTACCAATATGCGGTTGTTCGCCAAGCCTTTTATAACAAAGGAAAAGCCATTGAGCTTCTAGTCAATTACGACCCTCGACTGCATTATCTAGCTGAATGGTGGAAGCAGCTCTTTGGGGAAAGTGAAGGCAAAGACCAAAAAGGGATGTTCCCAGCGGCCGTTGACTTCTCAACAGACTTACATTCGATGGGCCAATACGTCCAGGAAGGACGCCGGAATCTCATAGAAACCGTTCTTCAAATCAAGCAGGAGAACAAAGATCTTCACATCAAAGAAGAAGACTCAAACGATGGTCTCAACTATCTATCAGGCAAAACATTAGCCGAAGTAAACCAGTCAGCCTTTGAAGGAACCTTGCTCGCTCACATCGATGGAGACGTTCCAAATCTAGTGATCGAACTCGACGAGCTAAACGCCTTCACATTCGGAGAACTGATCTACTTCTTTGAAAAAGCATGCGGCATTAGTGGCCACCTATTGGGAGTCAATCCATTTAACCAACCAGGAGTGGAAGCCTACAAGCAAAACATGTTTGCCCTGCTCGGGAAGCCCGGGTATGAGGCGGAGCGTGAGGTGATTTTAGAGAGATTGGGGAAGGGTGAGTAAAAATCGCTTTCTTTCTTACCTAATAAAACAGTTGTTATATTATCCAAATACGTAAAAGCCTAATGGTATTGTAAACAATACCATTAGGCTTTTCTATTAAGGATTAAAATTGTCCACGGACCACATCGTCATCTATTTTCTTAAATTGATCAATCGCCAAATCCTGATCAACTAACCATACCTTATGGTTCTGGACCAACTGTTCTGCATAGTTTCGTGCCCACCTAGCATTTGCTTTCTCATGGTTTTCTAGGCTTGAATAGGTTTCAATTACCTTTGATCTTAGGAGAGGAACATTTACTTCCCACTGATCGGTAATTATTTTTTCTACAATCGTTGCAATGTCATCTGCACTGTAGTCAGGAAAAATGATATTTTTTGGGATGCGAGAGCGCAACCCAGGGTTAATTTTTAGGAATTCTTCCATTTCATTTGTATACCCAGCTAGAATGACAATGAACTTATCACGGTGATTTTCTAGATAGGTTAATAAAGTCTCAATTGCCTGCTTACCGAAATCATTTTCGTATTTATTTGCCAGTTGATAGGCTTCATCAATAAACAGAACTCCACCCATTGATTGTTCTAGAATATCCTTTGTTTGCTTTTCTGTATGACCGATATAAGAACCTACAAGGTCTGATCGCTCTACCACTTTAACATTTGAAGTTGGCATGATATCCAAATAATAAAAAAGTTGTGCAATGATCTTTGCCACCGTTGTTTTACCTGTACCTGGGTTCCCTGAAAAGATCATATGATACGATGGTTTGCTTGAGAAAGTTCCACCATCCATTAACATCTGATCCACTTTCACTTCCTTCGTTAAGCGATGCACAAATTGTTTAACATCGTCCAATCCAATCAAGTCATCTAATTGGTGAAGAAGTTCGGTTATTTTTTCTTCCTTGTTGTGCTTTTGCTTACCTTTTAACACAGCTAAATCCTCTTCAAGTATCGTTTGTGTATCCTGATTATTACTCTTAACTACACGGTTAGCGAGAGCAATTAGTATTTTCTCATTAACATTTCTAACCCACCTCGCATTGCTCTTGTCCATACTTTGGTTATATGACCACTGGACGATATCTTTGTATTTATTCTCGTCTACATTATAATCTTGTCTTATTAGATCTTTATAACCAATTTCTACAATCTCCATGGCAGTATAATCTTCGAAATGGAACTCATTTGGAATTCTAGATTTTAATCCACTGTTCAACTTTAAAAATTGGGACATTTCATCTGTATAACCAGCAAAGATGATCATCAAGTTATCACGATTTTCCTCCATGAACGTGATGATGGTATCAACAGCTTCCTTCCCAAAATCTGTAACTGATTCACTATAAAGAGAATAGGCTTCATCAATAAATAAAACCCCGCCCTTACTCTTATTAAGAACCTCTTGTGTGATAAGAGCTGTTTCACCAATATGTTGACCAACCAAATCCTTCCTTGTCACTTCAATAAACGTATTCGAAGGTATAACTCCTAGTTCATAAAAGGTTCTACCCAGAATTCGTGCAACAGTTGTTTTTCCAGTTCCAGGATTCCCTAAAAATAATGAATGAAGTGTAACTGGAACTGTATTTCTCCCTTCTTCCTTTCTACGCTGATTAAACTTCACCGTATTAACAAACTGATTAATTTGGTCTTTCAAATTGTTAAGCCCATAAAGGTTATTCAACTCTTCTAATCCACGAGACGATTCTGCCTCTCTTTTATGATCATGTGTGGTTTCTTTCTCAAGGGTAGCTGCAGCCTCCTTATGCTCAGCCATTTCAGAAGGTTCGCTTGAAGGTCCATGAAAGCGAGCTCGTAAAGGTTCAGATGGTTGTTTCTCTTCTTCGCCCTCATACAATTTTTCGGTTACATCAATAGTAGACTGCTTGTCAAAATCAATCCTATAGCTTGGGTTATCTGAACCCCTTATTTCCTTAATTGTTAATGTGGCTCGCTTAGAATAAAACAGCATCTCTCCACTATCAGAATGAATGAGTTCAAATTCAGCACTTGAACCAGAATCGATCTCTATACTTTCAATGACATTTGCACTCTTATTGCGCGCAAAATAGGTAATCCCCTTAGCCGTTAGGTTTGAATCCTTCTCCAACCTTATTTCTCTTTGTAATTGATTATTAAAAGATTGAACACTCGACTGTTCAATCAACATAGAGCTAACAATGGATGAACGTACCTCTACATTTGATTGTCCATATATACCTAGCGCATAATTCTTATCGTCTGTAAGATTTATCTCGCATGCAACTATCCTTACTTTAGAGTCATTACAGTACATGGAAAAATAAGTTCGAGTCATCTCACTATTTAATATGACCTTGTGAAGTTCTACAGTTGCCCCATTATGTATAGCTAATGCATTTCTATCAGTAGAAGCATTTAACGTAAGATTTGATAGACGTATTCTTTCAGACCCATCAATGACAAAGGAGCCTTTAATCACAGTCTCACTTGGTTCTTTTCCTACACCTCTAATATCAAGATTTGCTATTTCATAAAAGGTGAATCCCTGTGGGAAATGATATTCGCCAGGAGATAAAAAGATAATATCCCCTTTATTACATAACTGCAAAACTTGCTCTAACCCTCTTTTTGAACCTTGCTTTATCTTCCATATGTTTTTCATGTAAATCCACCTACCTAGACATTTTTTGGGCATTATAAATTGACAAAATTAATCCAATAACACCTAAAACAAAGGTATATTTCCATACAATGATAAAGAATATGAATTTTAGTACATTCACAACAAGAATAAACATGATACTTTGACTATTTGTTAGATTCTTATACGTTGGGTATAGTAGAATATAAACAAAACGAGCGGACATTATGAATTGGTTTGCAACTGTACCAATAAGTATGACAGCAAACGGGAATAGGACAAGATTTACTGAATCAATGAGTATTGAATTACTTCCAAAAAACAAATCGACAATCATAGAAAATACGTATGCTAGAACCCAAAATTTAATGGATTGTAATGTAACGAAGTTCTTCAAAACGGAGAAAATAGTAGATTTTGAATGAACTGATTTTGTTCCAAACCATTGTTCTGTTCTTTCCAAAAATATCACTCTTTTCTATTATTTTTCTAATACTAAGTATATTACTATTGTTAGAATCGTTAGTCGAGTGAAGTGGCTAAATGATTTAAACCACTCATCTATTTACATTTCTGTACAAAAAAAGCTAGAAGTGATTTTTTCACTCCTAGCTTTTTTTCCTTCTCTCCACCACACTCTTCGTAATACGCTTCTCAATCTCGACAATCACAAACACAGCGAGTCCCATCAAGATTGGAATGCCCCACTCGGTTAAGGTTAGCGGTGTGGTTTGGAAAATGGTGTTCATGAAAGGCAGATACGTAATAGCTACCTGCAACACAATTAACATACCTGCCACTAGAAAAGCCATCTTGTTTGTGAAGAAGTCTTTGTTAAAGGCAAAACCAAGCTCACTCCGGCAGTTAAATAGATGGAACAATTGAGCCATGACAAACATTTGCAGGATAATCGTTTGATGGGCCCCATTGTGATAGCCTTGGTTTTGCAAAAAGGTGTTCATCCAAAGGGTTCCAATTCCAATTAAGATGGAAACAAAGGCGATTCGAAAAGCGTAGTAAGGAGACAATAGCCTAGCCTTTGGATCCCTTGGTGGCCGGTTCATTGCACCTTCCTCTACTTTTTCAAAGGCAAGCCCAAGGGAGACCGTCACCGATACCACCATGTTCACCCAGAGAATTTGGACAGGTGTGAGCGGCATGGTCATTCCGAGAAAGATACTTGCAATGATGAGTATGCCCCCTGCTCCATTTGTCGGTAGGATAAACAGGATCGTTTTCTTAATGTTATCGTACACGCGTCGTCCTTCTTCAACTGCATGGACAATGGTCTGGAAGTTGTCGTCCGCGAGCACCATTTTCGCAGCGTCCTTCGTTACCTCGGTCCCCTTAATCCCCATCGCTACGCCAATGTCAGCACGCTTTAAGGCAGCCGCGTCATTCACGCCATCACCAGTCATTGCACAAATATGTCCAAGCTTCTGCAAGGCTTTTACAAGTCGTAGCTTATTTTCTGGACTTGTTCTGGCAAATACATGCGTTGTTTCTGCTGCATGTTCCAGTTCTTCATCAGTCATTTTATCTAAGTCACGACCTGTTAAAGCGGTTTGACCATCACCAATGCCTAATTGCTTTCCAATGGCTTTTGCAGTATCAGCATGGTCTCCTGTAATCATTTTTACTTGAATGCCTGCTTTAAGACAGGTATCTACGGCTTGCATCGCTTCCGCACGCGGAGGATCAATGATTCCTGCAATACCGAGAAAATAGAGCCCGTTATCTAAATCATGATGCCCAAGCTTCTCTGTCTTGGAGTACACCTTTTTATATGCCGCTCCAATGACACGTTCCCCAACACGTGCCCGCAGAGACATCCGCTCCTCCCAATACGCACGGTCAAAGTCAGCCTGGTTATGTTTAGCCACCATCTCAAACACTCGGTCAGGCGCACCTTTTACAAAAATGTATCGTTCTGCGTTGATCTCTGCAAGCACAGCCATGTACTTATAATCCGAATCAAATGGAATTTTAGAAATGATTGTGTAGCTAGGTAGCTCCATATCTGACTTTCGACCAAGCGTTAGAAAGCATCCATCTGTTGGGTCTCCATCAATGGTCCAATGATCTGTTTCGTCCTGCCGCAGGTTTGCATCATTACATACCTGCACACAAGTGAGAAAATGCTGTAGGATTTGATCTGCATCTTCCGTCCGTTTATTATCCTTCAGCTTAATCTCACCCGTTGGCGCATAGCCAGTCCCTGAAACCTCATAAGTCGCTGAGGTGGTTTCAACATTGGTTACGGTCATTTCATTTTTAGTGAGTGTGCCTGTTTTATCAGAACAGATCACAGAAACCGAACCAAGCGTCTCAACTGATGGAAGGCTTCGTATTATGGCGTGTCTCTTAGCCATCCGACGCACACCAATTGCAAGAATAATGGATAAGACAGCCGGTAGCCCTTCTGGTATCGCCGCAACAGCTAGCGTAATAACCGATAACAACAGCTCTCCTGCCGGAAACGACCGGACAAAGTAACCAAATACAAACATAAGTACGGCTACACCAACAACAAAAAGGGCAATCGTCCGGCCAAACCCGCTAATTTGGCGAAGCAAAGGTGTTTGTAGATCCTCTACCTCAGACATAGCCTCATTAATTTTTCCAAGCTCCGTTTTCGAACCCGTAGCCGTAACGATACCAACTCCACTACCTGCCGCAATGGATGTGCCGGAAAACGCCATATTGACGCGGTCATTTAATACTGTGTCTGGTTCTAGCAACATGATCTGCTTATCTACAGCTGTTGATTCACCCGTTAAGGCAGATTCCTCTACACGAAGATTATGCACCTCAACAAGTCTTAGATCAGCTGGAACCTTGTCTCCAGCACTAAGGATTACAATGTCACCCACTGCTAACTCTACCCCGTCGACTTCTTGACGCTTACCGTTACGTTTTACATTCGCCGTGGAACTAAGAAGCGCTTTAATTCCATTTAACGCCTTCTCCGCCTGATTTTCTTGAAAAAATCCGATGAACGCATTAATGATCGTTACAAGCACGATCACCGTTGTATCAATAAAGTGTCCTAAGATCGCTGTAATGACAGCCGCTGCAAGCAACACATAAATTAACACATCATTAAATTGGCCTAAAAATTTCTTCAAACTGGATTCCTTTTTCTTTTCAGGAAGCTCGTTTCGACCGTCAGTCTCTAACCGCTTATTGGCTTCATCGCTCGTTAACCCAGATTGAACTTTAGTTCCGAGTTGACGCTCGATCTCGTCAATCTCCATGTTAAACCACTTATGTTCCATTTTGCTCACCTCTACTCGCTTGTCTCTCGGTTAGTATGCTCCTAGATAAATGGAACATGCGAACAGAAGAAAAGGCTGCTCTCGTTGATGAGAGCAGCCTTTTGATTATGGTTTAAATGCCGTGGTTTCAATGCCTTTTTCCTCAAGGAATGCTTCGATTTTCGCTTGTTCTCTTCCAGTAACATTGTCCGGGATATTGAAAACAGACGTCCAATCTTCCATTTCTTCCATCACAAACGCATTAGTACTTGATACATAAGAATAGATTCTTAGCGTATCAACCTCGTATCCATCCGGTAAGGTATTCTCATCGATGTAGTCAGAGAAATTGTCGTCGTTCCTCTTTAACTGTCGATTCACTTGCTTCATGAGATCTTGTTCATCCTTACCTGAATCCTCAAACATTCTTTCCATTAACTGAAACTGAATGTTCGATAATTCTCCAAACGTATTTAAATACATTGTTAAGCTATCCTTCATCTCATCCTCTGGGATCACTTCGTCTACTTTATCCGACTCAAACACGGTATCTGGAATCTCAACATCCTCTAAATCAATCATTTCAGTATCTTCATCCGCAGTATCTTCAATGGTTTCTTGATTACATCCTGTCAGAATGGCTAACCCTACAACCAGACTAACCCACCATTTTTTCATATCACTCTCTCCCTTTTTAGTAAGGATGCATTCCATTTAAGATGACGAATAAATAAGGATACCAGTGCTTTTGCGATGAGATAACCGACGACCGCAAGTGCTGAGCCAATGACTACAGCTCTTGTCACCTCTGTGATTTCCTTTAACGTAATCATATCGAAGCCGTATATAAAGCCCATCACAAGTAAGATGACAGGAGATGCAATCATAAGTGGTACAGCAATGACAAACGCAAAAACAACGGGAGATACGAGCAGTAAGAGTCCAAAGCATAAGAACATCACAAATAAGTTCCACATGCTTAACCCACCAATGGATAAAACCGCGTGAAATAAGTGAGACAGGCTTTTCTTCTCTTCCACCCTTTGAACGGCATGCACTGCATTTAATTCCTTGGCAAGCTCCTTAGGATTACCCAGCTGCCGCGAGACTTGTTCAGCATTCACACTGTCCTGTTCTCCTTCTTTAAAGTGCATCGCATACTCTCGGATGATCTCATTCTTCTCTTGCTCCGACATATACGTTAAGTGCATCCGCAATGTCCTTAAGAACTCACTTTGCTTCAAATCTCTCCACTCTCCTTAATAAAAAAGTCGATAATCGCAGCAAACTCATGCCAATCGCTCTTTAGCTGAATCAGCTTTTCCTTACCTGCATCCGTTATGTGATAATACTTCCGAATTGGCCCCTCTGCCGAAGGTTTTTGATACGTTGAGACGTACTCATCCTGAACCAGTCGCTTTAAAATTGGATACACCGTGCCTTCTGATATGCTCATTTGATTTGAAATCTTTTTAATAAGCGAGTAGCCATATTCATCGTTCTGGTTGATGATTAAGAGCACCAACAATTCCAGAACACCTTTTTTAAACTGTGCGTTCATTCCATACCACCAATATGATTTTATCTTCATTTACAGTATATGGTACACTACTATACAATGCAAGGTAGCAAAACATTTTTTTTACTTAAAATGTAAAGTTCGTTATCATATAGGAACAGGAAGGGAGATGATGCAGTTGAAATGTGAGACAACGGACCTGGATCAATACTGTTGTGAATTACCTGAAGTGAACTTCAGCCATCCTCTTATTCAAGAAAAAAGCACCGAGCTCTTTAATCGTGCGCAAACGGATCTGGAAAAAATAGAGCGTGCATTCACTTTTGTGCGTGATGAAGTTGCTCATTCATGGGACATTCAAAGCGAACGCGTGACGTGTGAGGCATCGGAGGTCCTTCTTTATAAAGAAGGAATCTGCTACGCAAAATCAAACCTGTTCGCAGCGTTACTTCGCTCGCAAGGTATTCCGACAGGCTTTTGTTATCAACGCTTGATGCTGTTTGATACTCTAGCTGGTGGCTATTGTATACATGCGCTTAATGTGGTTTATATAAAGTCACTAAATCGATGGATAAGACTAGATGCCAGAGGAAATAAAGAAGGAATTAATGCGCAATTTCAGATTGAGCATGAGAAATTAGCCTTTCATGTGGATGAAGCATTGGACGAAAAGGACTATCCAATGATCTATTCCAAGCCACACCCA
Source organism: Alkalihalobacillus sp. NPDC127517 (assembly GCF_050276055.1). Taxonomy (NCBI): domain Bacteria; kingdom Bacillati; phylum Bacillota; class Bacilli; order Caryophanales; family Bacillaceae; genus Alkalihalobacillus; species Alkalihalobacillus sp. NPDC127517. The sequence continues at coordinate 224,889 of NZ_JBNNQX010000003.1, forward strand.
AACACATTGGCTGTCTTAAGAGAGCATACCAATGCATTGGATATGTATAGGAGGTTTTTACCAGAAGCGTTGTGAAGGATGTTAACAAACAAAGTCTCCTTTAATCGGTTCGTCATTCGCAAATGTAATACGAATTGATTCAGCCTTATTAATATCGAAGGAGTTCATTACTTGAAAATGAATATGAGGTTCAGTTGAGTTTCCGGAATTTCCACATCTTCCAAGGTACTGTCCTTTTTTCACTTGATCACCCTCTTTTACACTAATGGACTCCTTTTTAAAGTGAGCGATCAAACTGTATTCCTGATGTTCATGTTCAATGACAATAAAATTACCCGGTACATTCTCTTTGTCTACTTGTCCCGGTTCATTATCAATCATGTAATTTTGAACAGTTAAAACCGTGCCCTCGGCTGGAGAAACGATAGGACTATTAAAAGCGTAATAATCTGAATTTGTAAGGCCGTCGTACTTATATGTAGAATGATCCTTTAACTGTACTAAATCATAAGCATATCTTTGACTCGTTAACTCGTAATGATAATTAATGAACACATTGCTGCCACCCCAGAAGACAAACCACTCACTATCAACGGGCATGATATACTCATTTTTTGTATAAATACGATCATATTTAGGATATATATTATACGGTGATAATAAGAAACCGACGATTTGTTGGCTAGAGTCAAAATAAACATTAACTGCTTTATTCTCCTGGTTATCTAACCAAACGTATTGAGTCACATGATCAGGATTTAAACATTTGTTAAGTAGCTTGTACCCTTCTACTCCTTTATTAAAGTCTGTTCCTAAATGACAAAATTGCTCTAAAGTAACTAACCGTTTAAACTCTTCTGAGGTTGTATGATATATCTTTTCGTATTCCCCTTCATGCCAGCTTGCTATGAAACCTTCATGATTTATGGTCATATCGTCTCCTCCAGTATCATGTTATTTACTCGATTACTTTCTTCAACCCTTCAATCAATCTCGGTAGGTAACTTTGATCAAGCTGAAACTCAAAGGTAAGCTGATTGTCTACACTTGGCAGCTCTTGAATTGTCCCCTCTACGTGCAACTGTCCAAGTGTGAGGAAGGTCACTTTAAGGAACAACGAGTCATCCCGATTTGTTAAGGCAACCGTTCCCTTTAATTCACGATGCATTTGCTTCAGTCCTTGATACCATTGTTGAATATCCATAGAGGGTATGTATATCTGTGCATGTTGTACACTGTAATGACCACTTTGGACCGCGACCACACACTCAACCTCTTCCTCCTCTGTTAGTGGCGGGATAGCTAGTTCAATAAACTGATTGCGAGCTCCAAGTAAAACGCGTTCTCTGTCTATAACTCATTCTCCATTCTTTTCTTTAGTACTTCCCCAAGCTCACGCGCTTCTTCTAACGCCTTTTGATCCATTAAAATATCATTCGGTTTTGAGCCTTCACCTAAGAGAAATCCCTTGTAGTTTAACCCAATGAATCCGCAGGTGTATATGAATTGTTGCACGAGTGGCATGCCTTTTTCTCGAGGGTGATCTCCGCCTACAGCGATGATATACGCATCCTTTTTGCTCATTTTCTCTTTAAAATGTGGGTAGCGCTCGTCACGTACCGTTTGAGACCAACGATCAACAAATCGCTTCATCACACTGGTCATCCCGTACCAATAAATCGGCGTTGCAAACAGTAAGACGTCACACTCGAGCATTTGATCAATGATTTTGTTGTACTCATCCTCTACTGGCGAAAAACCTTTCGCATCGTGCCTTTGATCGGTAATGTCTTTGAATTGATAGTCTACTAGATTGATTCTCGTTACATCCGGAAGCTCTTTAACAACCTCCTCGGCCAACCGCTCTGTGTTCCCATTTGTACGCGTACTTCCATAAATGACACCAACCTTCATTTCATCACCCCACGAAAATATATAGTTTTTGTCGAAAAAAGGAATATGACCAACTTTATCTAAATTCAATCATAATTTAATTGTAATGGTATGTGGGATTTAGTTCCAACATTTTAACTTAAATAGAGTTTTAGGTTTTTACATTATATGTTTGGAAGTACCTTTGATAAATGTCTAATACTCCTTATTGAGTCGGGGCTTCTTGGTAAAGGTGGAGATGTTCTTGTTTGGCGTGCTTTTCTTCTTACTGCTTACCTCAATGTTCTTGCTAAACGGGTCCTCTTCTTGGTATCCTCCGCTTTCTCCTTGTTATCAGCATCTGTTTCTTGGTTGACCCCCGCTCCGGGCTTGGTTCTTCTCCCTTTCTTCTTGCTAACGCTTCTTTTTTCTTGCTTAAATCTGCGTTTAGCTTGGGATTCACAGCTTTCTTCTTGATGTTTGGATCTTTTTGATCTGCCTCTTTCAGAAAGAACTAGTGATAGCTCATATTCTTCACTGAGAGGGGGATTCTTGGTGAGGAGGCATAAGCTCTTGGTCAACGGGCCATTTTTCTTACTACTCACCTCAATGTTCTTGCTAAACGGGTCCTCTTCTTGGTATCCTCCGCTTTCTCCTTGTTATCAGCATCTGTTTCTTGGTTGACCCCCGCTCCGGGCTTGGTTCTTCTCCCTTCCTTCTTGCTAACGCTTCTTTTTTCTTGCTTAAATCTGCGTTTAGCTTGGTATTCACAGCTTTCTTCTTACTAACACCCATCTACTCCACAAAAAAACTAGAAATCACCTAATGATTTCTAGTTTGCATACCTTATTCTGCTCCTTCAAACGTCACTTTTCCCTGAAACAACGTCATCTTCGGTTTCACACGTCTTGCCACCATTTCGGCTGTTGATTCGGCTGGTACGAGGATCAAATTCGCCTCTGCTCCTCGTTTTAGCCATGCACTACGTCCGTCTTTTTTCTCGATGGCTGCTCGTCGATCTGTAATGTAGTTTAAGCTTTGAGCGAGCTCCCATTCGTCCGTCCATTTTGAGGATTCGGCAAGTCGGCTGACTCTCTCAATTAGATCACCGTTTCCAAATGGGGACCAGAGGTCAAAGATGTTGTCACATCCAACTGCTACCTTGACGCCTTGTTCTTCTAAAAAGGCAACAGGTGGATAGGGGCGGCCAATTGGGACACTTGTGACGATGGTGATACCTGCTTTCTTTAACCAGTCCGTAGTATCTTTTAGTTGGGTTGTCGGGAGGTCTGCGAGTCCAAAGGCATGACTAATGAATACGTCTTGCTGAAGCTCTGCTTCTAATACGAGCTGCGCCAGTCTTTTCATTGTAAAGGTTCCAAGGTAATCCGCATCATGAAGGTGCAGGTCGATTCCTACTGCATAATCCTTTGCGAGTGTGACCATTGTTTGCAGAGATTTTTCGATGTCTCCATCTACACTTGCTGGATCCACTCCGCCTATATATTTCACCAGATCGTAGCTGAGTGCTTTTTTTAGAAGTTCAATCGTTTCATCTACTAAAAGTCCATGCTGGGGAAATGCTACGATCTCAATGTCTAATTTATCCTTAAACGTTTCGATTGCTGCCATAACTTCCAACAGATTTTGAAGTCCGACCTCCGGATAGATATCCACATGTGTACGAACATGTGTGACACTACCCTGTACATACGTTTCAAGCAGTCGCTCTGCTCGCTCCTGTGTAGTGGTCTCAAGGTGTGGCAGGATGGTTTTCTCCATTTCAAATCGTTCAAAAATAGAATGTACTTTCTTCACCGGACGCCATCTTTCTCCGAGTAATGTTTTATCGAGATGGCAATGCTTTTCAATCAGTGAGGGTAATAAAAGTTGTCCACTGCCCTCTATGACCGAAGCTGCATCATCCAGTTTTTGATCGGCGGATATAACTTTCTCCACCAGTCCGTCTGCAATCTTCACATGGACTGCCTTTGTGTTTGTTCCCGCATAATGCTTGTCCTCTACATGAAAGCCTGTCTCAATTCTTACATCCTTCAACCACATTCGATTCTCCTCCTTATTCATTCATTGCGTTCACAGTCATGTTGCCTTTAAACCAAACAGCCTTTCGCTTCGCTCGTCTTGCTACGGCTTCTGCGGTGCAGCTCGCATCTACTAAAACAAAGTCAGCAGGAGAGCCAACATTCGGCCATACTCGGTTCCCTTCTTGATCAAGCGGCGTCATTCCACCTGTTATAAAAGTGAGTGCCTGATGAAGTGACTCTTCTTCCTTGTGTCCAAACCGCTCAGCGAACACTGCGGCCTTATCTAAGCTATCTCCTGTTCCAAACGGGGACCAGTGATCGGTGATACTATCGGCTCCAAATGAAACGGACACACCCTCTTTATGTAAAAGAGGAATCGGGATGGTTTTTCCGGGTGAAACCGTTGAGGTGATATCAATATGTTGAGCGCGCAGCATGTGAGCCGCTTCTACCACTTCTGCCGTGTGCAAGTCGGCAAGCGCCAATCCATGACTAATCGTCACACGTCCTTGCAGCTTTGCTTCTTCAGTTAGAGCAGCTAGTCGCTTCATCGTAAATAATCCTAGATGACCACTGTCGTGAAGATGTAGATCAATTCCCGCATCTGCACTGACAGCAAGCTCGACCATCGTTTGAAGCGAACGTTCAATATCGCCATCAATGCTTGCTGGATCCACTCCGCCCACATAAGCGGCTCCATTTTTTAACGCCTCTCGCACAAGTCCTGCTGCCGCGTCTCGAAGTAAGCCTTGCTGCGGAAAGGCAACGATCTCAATGTCAGCCATCATTTGATAGGTTTCCTTTGCTGCAAGTGTCGCCTCAAGCTGATGCAGTCCTTCAACCTGTCCGACATTACAATGCGTACGGATTTTTGTTGTGCCCTGGCGTACGAGCAAATCAATCAGTCCCTCCGCGCGTTCCTGAGCTACAGGACGAAGCTCAGGGAGTAAGACTTTTTCCTCCTCTAACCGCGTGAGAATCCCTTTTTTCGCTCGCGTTGGTGCCTTCCAAGGTCCTCCGTAAAACGTTTTGTCGAGATGAATATGCATATCTCTAAATGAAGGTAAGAGCAAGAAGCCTTTTGCATCAAAAAGAGGCAGATCCTCAATTGGAGGTTCCTTTTGTATTGCGACGATGGAGCCTGATTCAATTTTTACGTAATAAGGTTTAGTCTTCGTACCAACTACCTCTTGATCTTCATAAATGAAACCTGTTTCAAGCGTGACTGGGCCAATCCAATGTGTAGACATATTTTGCGTGTCCCCCTTACAACTCTTTATATAAATCCTAGCACACGTGTAAGAGATTTCATTATATGAATAAAATGGAGTAAAGTAAGGTTTAGCATATATGAAACGGCAAGGGTGATTTTAAGTGGACCTTAAGCAATTACGTTACTTTAAAGAGATTGTTGAGCAAGGGAATATTTCCGCTGCAGCAGAGAAGCTATACATGTCCCAGCCTCCACTCAGCCAGCAGCTGCGAGCTCTAGAGCAGGAGCTAGGCACGTTGCTATTTGACCGCAATGGTCGAAAGCTTGAACTAACAGAGGCAGGTTGCTCACTCTACCAATACACTGAAGAAATTTTGCAGCTTACAGAAGAAGCGAAGCAGCATACGCGGGATGTGGGAGCAGGGCTAAAAGGTACCTTAAGCGTGGGGGTTAATACCTTCTCATCCAATGAATTACTAGAACAGCTTCAGCACTTTCATTCGCTCTATCCAAAGGTTCATTTAAAGATCCAGCAAAACGAATCTGGACACTTATGTCAGCTTGTAAAGGACCGAAAACTAGAGCTTGCGTTGATACGTCTGCCACTCAATTTAAGTGAGTTTGAAGTCTTACATATCAAAGATGAGCCGTTTTACTTTGTGACATCAAGTGACTCGCCACTTGGTGAAACGATCACCTGGAAGCAGATCGCAGATTACCCATTTATGTTGCCAAGCACAGAGGGACTAGGAGTCTATTCGCTCATACGTGAACGTTTAGCTAAAAGGGGCGTACACCAGCCAGTTGGTGAATGCTCCGACATCCAGCTTTTAAGTCAAATGATTGCAAACCACATGACAAATGCCATTGTGCCAGAGGCCTTTGTGAAACAGACTCAAAACGCACGATTGAAGGCATGTAAAATTGAAGATGACGAGCCGTTTGCATCACCAATTGCTCTAATTTGGCTGAAGGGGCATACGCTTTCTAAGCCTGCGGAAAGATTAATAGAGGGGTTAAAATAAAAGAAACCAAGCCCCACTTTCTTCGTATAGTAGGTATAAGAGTTTGGCAAAGGGGCGGTTCTTACATGGATACCTATTCATTGCTTCGCAAAGGGCATGAATTTCTAGTACACGATTCAGACGGAATTGAATTAGCTGATGTTCGCGTTTTAAAAGCAGATGCGTACGAAAAAGGACATGCATTCATCTACACACAACACTCAAATGACGAGTCCATTCATATAGGAATTAAAAAAGGACGCCTGTTGTTTGCTCAATATGACTATCGCATTGGAAATCACTCCTATTCTCTTCAGGACCATAAAGGAAAATCACTTATCTATTACGCTGTTTCAGGAATAGTAGATGGTAAGACAATTTACATAGAGGAAGATTGGGACGGCGGTTTAGAGTTAAAGGTTGAAAAAGAAAAAATCGCTAAGTTAAAGCCATTTCAAGTACGAAAAGGGGCAGAAATAACCTTTATTTGTGGGAAGGAGCAAGCTGTCTTCCTTCCTCTCCTCACCCTTTTTTACTTCATGTTTCAAATCTACAAGAAAGAAGTAGCGTTTGTGGAGGACTTGATTGAAGAGGCGTTGGAGATGTGAAGAAGTCTCGCGTGTTGTTAGTCAACAAAAGGATTTAATTGTTCAAAACCTTCACGCACTCTTTGAGGCAGTCTCATAACACCTTAACAAGCAGACTATTAATTCAATCGGCAGATCAGTTTCATTTGTTTTTCTAATTTTATACAATGGTCTAAGTAAATTTAATCCATTATATTTATATGAGTATTGAGCTATTTCTTCATTGTCATTATTATAAACATAAGTTGTACTGTTACCGATATTTCTCTTGATCATATGCTTCATTCCTTTATATACAAAATAATATCTTGGATGAGTAGGTGATTTAGTTTCACACCACATATCTAAGTTATATTGTAAAGCGTCACCAAATTGCACATCCCATGATGGATTCTTAAAATGATCATCACGCATTTCTGATGAAACAATTGTATTCCCTGTTTTATCACTCACTTTAAAATTATACCTCTTAGTCAAAGAGAAGTTCTTATGCCACCTGGATAATCCACAGATTTTTTCACCCTTTCTATTATTTACTGAAATTTCTTTAGTGCTAAAAACTAATAAGGGAACCTTGAAATAAAATTCCATAACTACCTCCCAAATTTCAATATCAATGATTTAATGACATGAAAAACTCATACAATTCTTCTAATTTTTTTGTGATATTTCTAGATTTTTATCTATTACACAAAATGTACCTTTTAAACATAATTTAATGATTTAATGAATTATAAAAAAACGCCTGGACCCTCGTCCAAGCGTTTTTCCTTATTGTGCAAACTTGCTTGTTACACCCGCCAGTGTCTCGGCATTGGCTGAGATTTCTTCCATGGATGCACTTAATTCTTCGGTTACGGCTGCTGCGTTTTGGACAGCTCCGTTTGATTGAACGGCTACGGAGGAGACATCCTTCATGGTGTTTGATACGTTTTCCATGCTTTCTGTCAGCTCACCGATGGAGTCAGATAGATCCTGGATGAATTCATCGACTTCTTGAGCGTTCTCATTAATCGTTTGAAAGACGGTGCCAATTTCTTTGTTTAAGTTAATACCAACTTGAACGGAGCTTGCTCCTTGTTGGATCGCCTTAATGGCATCGTGGCTTCCTTCTCTCATTTCAACGATTAGCTTTTGAACGTTTTTGGTTGCTTCGTTTGTTTGTTCTGATAGCTTCCGAACCTCGTCCGCTACAATCGAGAAGCCTCGACCGTGCTCACCTGCACGCGCTGCTTCAATTGCTGCGTTTAGTGCAAGGAGGTTTGTTTGATCGGAAATGCCTGTAATTAAGGAGAGGATCTTCTCAATTTCAGCCGTTTTTAGACCTAATGCTTCAATGCTTTCCTTCGAAGACGAAACGTCTTTACCGATTTGATCCATTTGACTAATGGTTTGCTGGATCGCTGTGTTTCCTTGCTTCGCATTGGTATATGTTGTGCTTGAGGCTTCGGCTACGAATTGAGTACTTTCGCTAATTTCTTTTAAGTTAAAGAAAATAAATGAAATGGTTTCATCAATCGTCTTAATTGCATCCACCTGATCATTATTGTTTGTTGCGAGCTCCTGCATCATCTTCGCAATATCTTCTACACCTGCACTTGTTTCGCTTGCTGATACTTGAAGAAGATTCGCAGCCTCTGCCGATTGAACCTTCCACTCTGCGTCTTGAACGGACTCATCTGTAATCTCTGGACGTTCAGGTGCTTCAACCGTTGCCGCCATTTCAGCAAACATCTCGACCTGCGCCCCATTCGATTTCGAGTATAGCTTGTTTAAGAATGGAGCAAGCGCCGTTTTCTGGTTCTCTACAAACACCGCTTCCCCAGCAACAACATTTTCTTCTGCCTCGCGTATGGGTTGGACAAGCTGCTTGTTAAAAATAAATGCAGTTGCCAGTACGAGAATCCATGTAAGAGCAAGTCCAGACCATAAGATGACATTTCCTTCTAACCCACCGCCAAGTAAGACGGTAAGGAGTGAAACAACGAGGAGGCCACTAACGGCGCCAATCATCGTCACTTGTAGCTTCTTATATACGTTAGTATTCATTATACGTAACCCTCCTAGCTAATCTTTGCGTCAGAGATTCCTACAAATTCAAGTGCTTGGTTCATGTCTGTGAACGCGCGAACGGTGTCGTACGTTCCAGCTGTTTTTGATAGACGGTTTAATTGCATTTTTAGAGAAGCACTTGGTGTGATCGTTGCGTTCTTTTCAATTTTAGTTGAAAGCCAGCCCATTAATTCGCCCCAAACAGCACTTACCTCGGGATTAGCTACAGATGTTACATTTCGGTTATCGTTCAAGAATTTCTTAATGCCTGGTTTGTCAATTTGACTGCGAACAAAGTCAGCTTGTTTCTGCGCTTCCTCTGCTGTACTTGCCATTTCTAGATATTTAAAATAAAACACGTCACCTTCAACTTTGTATTCGTACTTTGCCATTGTTTATTCCCCCTGATGTTTGTTTTTCTACATTCTCTAAGAAGTCTTTAAAAATGTGAACCGCGTGAATCGCTTTTGGAAAGCCTGCATACGCACTACAGTGGTTAATTAACTCAAGAATTTCTTCCTTTGTTACACCAACACGTAGGGCCGCATTAAAATGGTACGTTAAGCCTCTTCCTGCATCGCCTTGGGTGATGAGAGAAGATAATGTGATTAAGGCGCGTTGCTTTAAATCAAGCGCATCGTCCAGATAGACATCCCCATAACCGAACTCTACTGCTAGCTTGGCAAGCCTTGGAGAGAAATCATCTACACCTTTCATTGCCTGAAGACCACGGTCTCCACCTAACTGTTCAATCATCTTCCAACCAGCCGCTGCTTTCTCGCTCATCTGATCGCCTCCTCCTTCTTACCTGCCAATGGTTGGCGGCCATTCTTCTTTATTGACGATGACTTCAATGACAACTGGACCCTCTACCTCTTTAGAGGCCTCATAAGCTTGGACAATATCCTCTTCCGTACGGCAACGATACCCAGTTGCACACATGGATTCGGCAAACATACTGACGTTCATTCCTTTTGTATAACGAGATCCCGCTGAGAAGCCAAGGTTATTTTTCATCCCCTTGTCAACCATGTCGAGCATCTCATTATTAAACACAACGAACAGTATATTCGCTCCTGCATCAACAGCCGTTCCGATCTCTGTCCCATGCATAAAGAGACATCCGTCTCCAGTGAAGCAAACAATCGGTTCATTCGGTCTGGCAATTTTTGCGCCGATAGCGAGACCAATTCCATTTCCCATTGCACCAAAGACATCATCAAAACGGAATGTTCCCGCAACCTGTGTGGTGAAGTGCTTAATCGTATAGAAGGAATGGCTTCCATCATCCCCGTAAACAACCGTTTCCGGTGGCAGTAAATCGCGAAGCACTTGAACAGTACGTACAGCAGACATCCGGCCAGGCTCTTCTTCTACCGGTGCTTCCACATCTTTTTTCTTGTACTCAGTCAGATCAAGAGATGGAACGTCCACATGATTCGCTTGTTTTAAAACGTGTGCTAGGTTTGTTTTCGCATCACCCTGCACTAAGATTGTATCACTTTCAAGCGTTTTTCCGACAAAATCCGCATGCCAGTCAAAATGAATAACCTTTTGTGGCTCACCGCCGGCTGTTAGTCCCACGGTTGACATATCACTTAACTTTGAACCAACAACAACTAAAAGGTCACTCTTCCGGTCCTTCACGTACTCAGCAGCAGCCTTTGTTCCACCTAATCCAAGGGCCCCAAGTGAAAGTGGGTGCGTCTCAACAAACGCTCCTTTTCCTCCAGGTGTTGTCATCACAGGAATCTGCCAACGTTCAGCAAGCTGTTGGATTTCCTCATAGCTTCCTGAAAGATGAGCTCCCTTACCAAGTAACATTAACGGTCGCTCTGCAGCATTTAATACATCAATCGCACGTTCAATATTCCCCGAGATAATGGAATCGCTTGCTGGTACCGCAAACTCAAATGCCTCTAATTCACTCGTTAAAATATCAAGCGGGATTGATAGATGTACTGGGCCTTTTGAACCTGTAAGAAGCTGCTCCTCCGCATGCTGTAAGAGCTGTCTCAGCATATCCTTGTTCTCAACCTTTGCACTAAGCTTTGTGACCGGCTTAAACAATTCAACAAGATCTGTTCCAAACATGCTGGAATCCTGACCAAGCGCCTTCCCTGACGATGCAAGTGGCGGATGTCCTGTAATGAACAAGACAGGCGCGTGGAAGGCAGCAGCCTGAGCAGCAGCTGTAATCATGTTTGTCCCGCCCGGCCCACTCGTACCAATGGCTACACCTAGGGACTGATTCTGCATAGCGTACCCTGTAGCCATATAGCCAGCACCACCTTCATGACGTGCCAGTACAAAATCCATGCCCTCGTCTTCTGCAGCAAGAATAAGTGGAGAGATTGGCTTTCCGGGAATACCAAATACCTTGGTGCATCCTTTTTCTTTCATAAACTGAATCAAAATCGATGAAACGTTTGGCATTAGAAACTCCCTTCCTATTTACGACCATGAAAAAACTTCCTTCTTTTATATCGGTAAACCGTGAGTATTGTTTTAGGTATAAAGTATGATTATTATGAGATTTGTAGCCATATATACATATTGCGCATGATCACCAGATTTTGATAAAATGTACTTCAATTGATCAATGGTCTAGATAAATAATTTAAGATCCATCGCATAATCATGGTACTCTTCTTCATGACGTACAAATTTAATTCTATGTAACAAAAATTTATACTGTTGAGCAGGTGAGAAGGATTGAAGAAGGTCCTAGTTATAAAAAACAAATGGTCTTTAGTTAAAAAGATAGTAAGTGTTCTGAATCAAGAATCTGGCTTTACCTTAACACTTCATAATGAGAACCAAGGTCTTCAAATAGCATTTGAACAGGATTGGGACCTTATTTTGATAGACTGGGATTCTTTAAGTATGACTGGACCAGAAATCTGCAAACAAATTCGAGCGGTTCATACGACACCTATTATTATCGTTTCTAATCTTTTAACCAGTAAGGCAAGCATAGAGAGCCTGCGTTCAGGGGCAGATGATTATATTAGAAAACCTTTTGCCAAAGAGGAACTTGTCGAGAGAGTAAAAGCAGTCTTAAGAAGAGTAGATGGCTTCAATTCAAACAGCACGAGCCTCTTACTTTTTAGAGATCTTACTATCGATATCCAACGTAAGATCGTCACAAAGGATGGCGAACCTATTTCTCTTTCGCAGCGAGAATATGACTTGATTCATTATTTGATTAGTCATAAAAATAGAATTCTGAGTCGGGAAATTCTCCTGAATAAAGTGTGGGGATTTAATGTAGCGGTCAATTCAAATGTGGTGGATTTGTATGTTGGATACCTAAGAAAAAAGCTATCCTGTAAAAAGGAAGATCGGTACATTCAAACCATACATGGACGAGGCTATTCAATGGTAGAATAGAATAATTTTTTGGGGCTGGGACAAAACTAATCCCCAATTGAAAAGGGCGAATGATTCAGCAATTGAATCATTCGCCCTTCTTATGTTTAAACAATAAGAGCGGTGGGATTCAGCTGCAGAAGATCGTTTGCTACGTTTTATCCAGGCTTTTGTATGTGCTCGAATCATACTTACAATTGTTCATTGAAATCTAATCCATAGACTCAAATTCATCTAATAAATCTATTTTCTCACAGGATTTTCACAGAATTAAAAACTATACTTCAGTTAGTAAAGAAATTGAAAATGATTATCAATACCATTTAGCATGGCCAACTAAATGAGTACCTTCATCATCTTCCATAGTGTTGTACACCTTTGTGTAGCAAGCATGATACGAACGAATCTATACATATCAAAAAATAGAAAGAGGTATTCAAATTGAAAAAAATGAGTTATTACAAATTCCCTATTATTGCAACTGTTTTTACATCTTTGCTGGTAGCTTGTTCAGATTCTACGAATGAAACGAAGACAGACGAACAAATATCTTCTGACGAAACAACAGAATCAGCTGAAACGGTTGAGATTACAGATGCACATGGTACAGTGTCTGTTCCTGTTAACCCGCAAAATGTTGTGGCTTTGGACAACCGAACATTCGAAACATTATCAGATTGGGGTATTCCATTAACGGCTGCACCTAAAAATGTTATGCACGCTGATTCTCCTTATATAAATGATGATTCTGTAGAGAACATCGGAGATCACCGCGAACCAAACCTAGAAGTTATAGCTGCAGCAGATCCAGAGCTAGTGATTGTTGGCCAACGCTTCTCCGGTTACTATGAAGACATTAAGGAACTTGTTCCAGAAGCTACTGTGATCGATCTTAATATTGATGTCTCTGAGGATGCAGATGCTCCCGGTGAGAATTTTGTAAATGGACTTGTTGATTACACGCTCGCGTTAGGACAAATTTTTGATAAAACATCTGAAGCTGAAGCATTAGAGGCTGACTTTAATCAAGCGATTGATGATGTGAAAGCTGCCTATAACGGGACAGATACCGTCATGAGTCTAATCGTTTCAGGTGGAGACATTAATTATGCAGCACCACATAACGGACGTGTGTGGGGACCAATGTATGATATCTTTGATTTTAAACCCGCACTTGAAATTGAAAACACCTCTTCTGATCATCAAGGGGACGATGTATCGGTTGAAGCCATTGCTCAAAGCAACCCCGACTGGCTTCTTGTCCTGGATCGTGACGCCGCCGTATCTAGTTCAGATTCATCTCCAGCAACAGATGTGATTGAGGGTTCACCAGCGCTTCAAAACACAACAGCTATTTCCGAAGACCATGTCTTCTATGCACCAGATGATACGTATACAACAGAATCCATTCAAACGTACATTGAAATGTTTGAAGATCTTGCCAACACGTTAAATTAAGTAGTGTAAAGGAGTCTAAGATTGTGCCTAAACACGTAGTATCCGGGGCTGAGAAGACTACTTCTCAGCCCCGATCTTATAATCGACAGATCGTATGGACAAAACCTTTTATAATCGCCATTATCATCATAGTCATCTTGAGCATCGTTTCTCTCTTGACCGGTGTCTATGACATCTATGGGCAAGAAGATGGACTCAGAATGTTCTTCACTACTCGAGTCCCACGAACGGCTGCTTTGCTGCTCACTGGCGCAGCTATGGCTATGGCCGGACTCGTTATGCAGCTTATTACACAAAATCGATTTGTGGAACCTACTACAACTGGCACAATTGAATGGGCAGGTTTAGGTCTTTTGCTTGTTTACTTAGTAGTCCCTTCCCCTACTCTAGTTGTGAGGATGATTGGCGCAATTGTTTTTTCTTTTATAGGAACAATGATTTTCTTTTTATTCTTACGAAGAGTGAGGCTTCGCTCTTCACTTATCGTGCCAATCATTGGCCTTATGCTTGGAGCGGTTGTCTCCGCATTCTCCACGTTTGTAGGACTTTTATTTCAAATGACTCAAAATATTGAAAGCTGGTTTATCGGCTCCTTTGCCCCGGTCCAAATTGGACGATATGAATATCTATGGATCATTGTCATTATAAGTATTCTTATATTCATCTGTGCTGATCGATTAACGCTAGCAGGGCTTGGAGAAGATGTGGCTACAAGTCTTGGGGTTAATTACAATAGGATCGTTCTGATTGGAACAGCCCTTATTGCGATTGCAGTTGGCATTATAGCGGCGGTCATAGGGTACTTGCCATTCTTAGGTCTAATCGTACCGAACATTGTTTCTATGTTTCGAGGGGATGACCTGAGGAGTAATTTACCATGGGTTGCCGTTATCGGAATGGGAACCATCACGGCCTGTGATATTATCTCACGAACAATTATTAAGCCTTTTGAAGTACCTGTCTCCCTCATCCTTGGAACAGTAGGAGCCGTGGTGTTTATCACGATTTTACTCAGACAGAGAAGACCACGGAGGGCTAGGTGAATCCATTGATGCTACAAAAAAATGAAGATAAAAAGATGATCAATACACGTCCGCGTCAGGGCGTAAGATCAGCGAGGGCATTTCGTTACAAACATGAAGAAAAACGATATTGGATTATACTCATTACCTTAATTGCTTTAGGTTTACTTGCTTCTTATGGGTTACTAGTCTACAAGAATCCAGTTCCAATTGACTCGCCGTCATTTGTCCCAGTAACTAAAAGAAGAATGGTAGCTCTAATCGCGATGATTACAGCGGCAGTCTGTCAGAGTTTGGCCACTGTAGCTTTTCAATCTATAACAAATAATCGGATCATTACACCGTCCCTGCTAGGATTTGAATCACTATATTCCGTCATCAATACGAGCACGATCTTTTTCTTTGGGGCAGCAGCACTAATAAATTTTAATGGAACTGGACCCTTCCTGATCCAAGTTGCTGCCATGGTCATGATGAGCTTAATCCTATACGGTTGGTTACTTTCCGGAAAATACGGCAACTTACAAATTCTGCTACTGGTTGGTATTATTATTGGAGGTGGCCTTGGCTCCGTCTCTTCATTTATGCGAAGAGTCCTTTCACCTTCTGAATTTGATATTTTACAAGCAAGAATGTTTGGTTCTGTTAATAACGCAAACTCGGATTATTTTCCAATTGCTATTCCTATAGTCATCGTTGTGATGCTGCTTATATTCGCTTATTCAAAACGTTTAAACGCCTTGTCACTCGGTAAAGAAGTGGCTACAACATTTGGTGTGAATCACCGCTCCAGCACCATCTATATTCTCGTCTTAGTTGCCATTCTAATGTCCATATCCACGGCATTAATTGGACCCATGACATTCTATGGATTCTTAGTGGCTACTCTTAGTTATCAAGCCGCACCAACCTATGACCACAGATATATCTTTCCCATGGCACTTGCAATCGGATTCTTGATATTAACAGGTGCATACTTCTTAATGTATCATGTGTTTAGTGCACAAGGAGTCGTGTCCATTATTATTGAGTTGGTAGGCGGATTGATATTCTTGTACGTCATTTTAAGGAAGAGGTCTTTATGATACAGATAAGTAACGTGAGTAAGTCTTACAATAGCGAGGAAACAATTGGTCCTTTAAACATCGAAATTCCTAAAGCTGGTCTGACCTCTTTAATCGGACCGAATGGCGCGGGAAAATCGACCACACTACTAATGATTGGAAGACTTCTTGATATCGATGCAGGCCATATTCAGGTAGCTAATATGGATGTTTCTCATTCAAAATCAAAGGATCTCGCAAAGATTTTAACCATCCTCCGACAAGAAAATCACTTTGTCACAAGACTCACCGTTAGACAGTTGGTTGGATTTGGACGCTTTCCATATTCAAAAGGAAAGCTAACGAAAGAAGACGAGAACATTATCTCCAGATACATTGATTTTCTCGACCTGACCGAACTGGAAAACAGATATTTAGATGAGCTTTCCGGTGGTCAAAGACAAAGGTCGTATGTCGCTATGGTATTATGCCAAGAAACAGAATACGTACTCCTGGACGAGCCATTAAATAATCTCGATGTCGCTCGCTCTGTGCAGATGATGGGACATCTAAGAGAAGCTGCCAACGATCTCGGACGAACCATTGTTACCGTCATGCACGATATTAACTTTGCTGCCAAATACTCTGACCGGATCTGTGCCATGAAAAAAGGACAAATCGCTGCGTTTGGATCAGTGGATGACATTATGCAACCAGCGCTCTTAACAGATATTTTTGAAACGCAGATCGACATTATTCAGGGGCCTTACGGGAAAGTCGCTATTTATTAATCGTTTAATTAAAACCAATCTTTTGGTTACTGTATCTAAAAAACAATGGGTAAGATCATTAATGATCTTACCCATTGTTTGTCTACATTTTTAATTAAAGAACTTTATTATTGTGCTGTGTATCCACCATCAACAATTAGACTATTCCCTGTCATGTATGATGAATCGTCAGACGCTAGGAATAGAACAGCTTTTGCCATTTCTTCCGCTTGGCCAAGACGCTTCATTGGTGTCATTTGTGAAAGGGTTTGTTTGTCATCCTCAGGAATGATTGGTGTATCAATGAATCCTGGGCATAATGAGTTTACACGGATATTTTTGTCTGCATACTCAAGAGCAAGAGAACGAGTGAGGTTCACTACTCCACCTTTAGCAGCGTTGTAAGCGGCTGATCCAGGAGATCCAACCCAACCATACATAGACGCTGTGTTAACGATTGTACCGCCACCTTGTTTTAGCATCTCACGAAGAGATTCACGAGCTACTAGGAACACTCCATCTAAATCAACGTTAACGGTGTTACGCCATTCTGAGTATTCAAGATCATGTGAAGGATGTACGCGACCAATTCCAGCGTTATTGAACACAACGTCAACTTGACCAAACGTATCAACCGTTTGTTTAAAGACATTTGCTACATCTTCTTCGCTTGTGATGTTTGCTTTTATAAATAGAGCTTCCGCACTTGCTGCTTTTAATTCTTCTTCAAATGCTTTACCCTTTTCTTCATTTAAATCAACCAGAACCACTTTGGCTCCTTCTGAAACAAATAATTTCGCCGTCGCTGCGCCGATTCCAGATGCACCGCCGGTAATCACTGCTACTTTATCTTGTAATTTTCCCATCGTAATGCCCCCCTAGGCCAAATCTTTATCTACATAAACTAGACATGTATAATACATAGTATCTATTACAAATGTCTAACTTATGTAACTAAATTGTACTACTTTGTTCACATTAGACAATCAGTAGCTTTTCTCGAAATGTCTAGTAGGTAGACATATAATTGAGAAGTGTCTAGATTGAAGGAGATTTTTTTATGATGGAGCTTGAACATGCAAGTCAACGGCAAAATCGAACAAAAACACATTTCAGACAGGCTTTAATTGAATTAATCAAAGAAATAGGCTATCAGCATGTAACGGTTAAACACATTGTTGATCGAGCGGCCTATAATCGCAGTACGTTTTATATTCATTACAAAGATAAAATTGATCTAGCGAATGATTTACTTAGCACAATGCTTGAGGGATTAGAGCAATCTGTTGGAAAACCGTTTGTACCAGGGCAGAAAGTCTACACAACCCATTTAAAGCAATCCTCTATACACATTGTTTCCTACATCTACGTCAATCGGGACTTCTTTTCATTGATAAAATATGAGGATACATTACCTGGGCTACACACGCGATTTCCAAAAACATTCCTAAAGATCTACCAGGAACAATTTGAGTTTGAGACGATTGATCATGCTCCTGTTAATATGGATTATTTTAAAAAGTATACAGCTTACGGATTTTATGGACTGCTGAAATACTGGATTCTAGAAGACTTTCAAGAGGATCAAGAGACGTTGATTCATGAAATCATTGAGCTAACGAAAACGCATATGCATTCGGTGAAATATATAGGTATGAATGAATAAAAAGAAGAGAGATTGCGTGTAAGCAACCTCTCTTCTTAATCGTTTAAAACATATGACTATACCCTAACGTCTTCAGGTGATCTCCAGAAATTTCAAGCATTCAAACGGATTTCTTCCATACGTGTCATCCTGTTCAATAAAGAAATGCTCGACACCCGCTTCAAGACCAGCTTCAATAATGGCCTTCAAATCTAAATTTCCTTCGCCAAGCTCAGCAAATTCAATGAGGTTTGTAAAGCCATCAAAGAATGCTCTCATATCCTTTAACGCCTCTTCGCTTGCATCTACCTGACCGATACGGTAATCCTTTAAATGAAGAAGAGAGACCCTTCCCCTGTATTGTTGAATCATCTTAATCGGATCCTCGCCCGCTCGTTGAATCCAGTGAACATCAAGTTCAAATCCCAATGTCTTTGTATTGTTTTTCATGAGATCGAGTAGATACTCGCCGTTATACTTTTGGAACTCGATATGATGCGTATGATAATAAAGCTGAATGCCACGAGCGGCTAGCCGCTCCGCTAACGCCTCAGCCCGGTGAATAAATGCCATGATCTTCTCTTTATCACCCATGATGTGAACTGGGAGCATACCAATTCGGAGATAGCTGCAGTTGAGCTCCTGGCAATCGCCTATAATTTTATCAAAATTATCTGTAAGGTTCTCCATTTGGACACCGGGAGCCATAGGTTCCACAGGAGCAGAAAGTGCAGCTATGTTAATCGAAAAGTCGGTGCTGCCCCTTTTAAGCTCAGCCACGTTTTCTGTTGTCATCGGAATTTGCGAAACCTCCACGGAGCGGTATCCTAGATTCATTAATTCCTTAAGCGTTTCGTATACACCAATTTCCTCAGCTTTTTGCTTTAGCATCATCATTTGTACGCCGATTTTAGGTTGTGTCATATTGTAATCGATCCCTTCAGGTTGATTCGTTTATGTTGTTCAGATGAATCTCGAATCGCTTGAATGAGTTCCATTGAGCTTTGCGCTTCACGCACATGAATGTATTCATCTGAATCGGTTGCTATACATTGATAAAACTGGTGAATGAGCTTGGCATGACTAGCGCCGTAGTAGAATTTTGTACCAGCTACCTTTTCGTCCTCTACAACAAATACCTTCTTTCCATCAGCCCATTTTTTCGTTAACATGCTGTCCTTAATGGTGCATTCACCTTTTTCAAATGAAACCTGAACCTCAACAGAGTCATTGGTTGCATTGGCATTGGTTGCGAAAAATAGACCTGTAGCCCCACTCTTAAAGGTAAGGTGTGCAATCGCCGTGTCTTCCACTTCATATTCATTCTCTACCAAGCAATCGATTGATCCTCGAATGGAAAAAACGTCTCCTCCAAGTAACTGCATCAAATCTAAAGTATGGATCGCTTGATTGATCATCACTCCTCCGCCTGCTTCCTTCATCGTCCCTCGCCACGGTTTTATGTCATAGTACGCTGTTGGACGATGCCACGTAACCAGTCCCTTGATTCCAATGATCTGACCAAGCTCACCGCTTGTTATGATGTTTTTGAGCTCTTGAACCGTTGTGTTTAAGCGATTTTGCAGGCAGATACAGACTTTAGATTCTTGCTGATTTTCCACTAGCTCTATTAAACTCAAGCTGCTTTCTGTGGTTGTTGTAATTGGTTTTTCTAAAAAGACATGTACACCTTTTTCAACGCAAGCCCTTGTGACTTCATCGTGCAGATGATGCGGGAGACAAATGTGTACACAATCCGGATTCTCAGTTGTGAGAAGCTCCATATAACCTGTATAAAAAGGGACGCCAGGTACCTTATCTTCTAAAGAAGGATCATGATCACAGACTGCCACTA
Source organism: Alkalihalobacillus sp. NPDC127517 (assembly GCF_050276055.1). Lineage (NCBI taxonomy): Bacteria > Bacillati > Bacillota > Bacilli > Caryophanales > Bacillaceae > Alkalihalobacillus > Alkalihalobacillus sp. NPDC127517. The sequence continues at coordinate 244,827 of NZ_JBNNQX010000003.1, forward strand.
GATTTACCAGCTCACTTCCTTGAATGGCTGCGAGATGCAGAGCCGAAATATCACCAAGTCCGATTACAGCTACTTGTAGCATCAGGAACCCCCCTTTCTATGAATGCTGCTTTTCTTCTTCCACCTTTTTCGTTAACTCAGCCAGGTACTGCTCCTCATCAATCGGTAGCTCTACTTCTTGCCCTAACCAGCTTGATAGATGAATCGCATTGGCTAGGTGCACCCCGTGAATTCCGTCACTACCAGGAGCGATAAGTGGTGTGTCATCTAGAATATTTGCCGCAAAGTTCTGTAATACGGCGATGTGCTGCTCTCCCCACTCACTTGAGAAATCCATCACTTCCTCGTCATACATCCCACTTGGCCCCTGGTCTCTCATCATTTCCATCACATCCTGCATGCTCATGTTGGTGCTCATCTCAGGCTCTGGTTGTTTTAATCGCTTAATCGTCACTTTGCTACTGTTATCAACGACAATCTTTCCTTTATCTCCAAGAATTTCAAAGCGATCGGTACCCAGCACGTCATGAGTGCACGTGATAAACATCCCGGTAGCCCCGTTTTCATATTCTAAGAGTGCAGTCACTTCATCCTCTACCACAATCTCTCTTTGAAAGCCATACTGAACCTTTGAATACACCTTCTTTGGCATCCCGCAAATCCATTGCATGAGATCGAGCTGGTGTGGGGCCTGATTCACAAGCACTCCGCCACCTTCTCCCTCCCACGTGGCGCGCCACGCACTTTGATCATAGTACCCTTGAGGTCTCCACCATGTAGTGATGAGCCAGTTCGTTCGGCGGATGGCGCCAATGTCCCCTTGATCAATGAGCTTTTTCACTTTCTGGTAAAGTTCATTGGTTCGTTGGTTAAAAAAGATGGCGAATGTCAGCTCCGGCTTTGTTGCTGCGAACTCGTTTAGTTCCTTAACTTGCTTTGTATACACACCAGCTGGCTTCTCTACCAATGGGTGAATATCTCTCTTTAACGCTTCTATCGCCATGGTTGGATGTAAATAATGAGGAACCGTTGTGACAACAGCATCCACGTGTCCACTTTCCAACATATCAATGTAGTTTTCATAAAAAGGAATCTCGCCTTCCATCTCACTGACTGTTGCCTTCTTACTCGTATCCGTATCACAAATGGCACCAATCTCCATATTCGGAACTTTGCCCGACAAGATAAACCCCGCATACGTGCTTCCCTGCACACCTAATCCAATAATGCCTAGTCTCACTTTTTTCATATGAATCCTCCTTCATTTAAGTAAGCGCTATCAAAACTAACTACACACATCTTCTTTTTTGTACTTATAGGCTTTTGGTGACACACCAACATATTTTTTAAAGATTCGAATGAAGTAGCTTTTGCTATCAAAGGCTAAATCATAGGAGATCTGCTCCACGGTTTTTGTACTGTTATCTAGCAGACCCATTGCCTTTTCCATCTTTAATGTGGTGACATATTCGATAAATGTCTGCCCTGTTTCCTGTTTAAAAAGTCTGCTGAAGTAACTGCTATTCAAATGGAGATGTGCTGCTATGTCTTTTAATGAAATCTTCTTATCAAGATTCGAGTAGATGTATCGTTTGGCTTTTGTAATATCCTCATTTTGAGAGGCTGAGTCGATATGGTGAACCTGCTCCATATAGGCATGAAAGATGTCCTTCATGAGCGCTTCAAGGTCTTGAACAGTCTCCGCATCCTGGATCCGATCACTTTTTACAGAGAATGAGCTTGAACGGTCAAAATGATGAAGGGCATTCAAGCTAACCTTTAGGTCTAATGCGAGCATGGTTGCCCAGTCCTTGAGCGCCTCGGGTGAATGACGATGAATCCTTTCAGTATGAAACTGTTTAGAAAACCAACCGTTCAATTTATCTGGGTCTTTAGTTAAAATGGCCGTTTTCACCTGTTCAACATCCGCGGTATAGCTCTTAAAAACAGAGCCCTTCTCGAACGTTTTTACTTGAAATTCCTCAATAGAACCGTAACGATAATAAAACCGTTGATCCTGATGATGGATCAGCTCTTTCATTCTCTCAAGCTCACCCCGTGGCTCTAAAACGGGATGAATTGCACACGTCATGGTCGTTTTAAGACACATTTGAAGTTTGGCTTGCATCTCTTTAAGCGCGTGTTTGATGGTGGCCATGCTTGTTCGTTCAATGAGAGGGTAAAGAATAAAGAAGCTTTGATTCCAGTAAATGAGGTGAACCCCCTCTTGCCTCTCTGCTAAAGCTTCTTCCATAATATTTGCGATACAAGACTTAAGTAGTACTTCATCCTGAAATCGATCTGCTACTATCTGATGTTGATCAATAGAACAATGAATCACTGCGTAATGATCAAAAGGAAAGCTCAGGCCTAGCTGTTCCTCCGCTTCTACCCGCCAGTCAGTGAATTGATTCGTTGACTCTCTAATGACTCTCTTAAAAAATGTAGACTTTAACACGGAATGATTTTCCGACAGATACTTACGAATCTTATTTTTGTTAAACAGCTCTTGTTTCTGATGATCCAAATGACTTCTAAGTTTTTGAAGCATGTCGGTGATGTCTTCTTCATTCATGGTTTCCTTTAAAATGTAATCAAAGGTTTTTAACTTCAAAGCCTGCTGTGCATACTCAAATTCGCCATGACACGAGATGATGATGTTGCAGGAGGACGCATTCTCTTCTTTAATTTTCGTAATAAGTTCAATGCCATTCATTCTTGGCATCCCAATGTCTGTCATTAACACATCATACGAATTTGATCGTAAATACTCATACGCTTCCATACTATCCGAAAACGCCGCATTCACTTCAAATCCGTACTCCTCCCAAGGGATCATCTTCTGCAGAAACGTTGTAACAAGTCGATCATCATCTACTAAAACGATCTGATACATTGGGAATCTACTCCTTTTTAATCGGAATACAAAACAGATAGGATGTCCCGACAGACTCCGTACTACGAATATCCATTTCAAAGTGGTCACCATAGATGAGCTTCATTCGCTGGTACACGTTTTGAATACCAATGCCGTTAAAGGAATGATGACTGCTTATTGATTGAGCTTGTGTTGATTGGTGAAGCTTATCCTTTACTCTGTTTAGCATCTCCAGAGACATGCCCATCCCGTTGTCTGATAGTTCAAGTGAAAGCTGGTCACGCTTATTTACGTCTGCTGTAATCCTAATCGTCAATTGGCCATCGGTTTGCCCACGTATGATAGCGTTTTCAATAATAGGTTGCAGGAAAAATCGCGGGATAAGAACCTGTGATGCGTTGTCTTTAAGCTCAAGAATGAATTCAATCTCATGTTGATGTCTGAAGTTCATCAGCTTGATATAATGCTGATTGATCTCAAGCTCTTCCTCTAAAGCAATAAACGAATTATTTCGGTTCACTGTCATTCGAAGCAAAGAAGATAAGGAATGAATTAAGTCTGCACTCTGTTTATCTCCATTTAACATGGTTTGCATCCGAATGGCGTTTAACACATTAAACAAAAAGTGTGGATTAATTTGAGCCTGGAGCATTTCAAGTTCTGCATTTCGTTTCGCGTGCTCCTGAATTCGTACTTGGTCAATCATTTCCTCCACCGTGTCGAGCATCTCATTAAATGATGAGCTTAGCTGAGTGATGTCATTATTTCCATACATCTTGGCTCGCTGACTTAAGTCTCCTTGCTCAACAGACTTCGTCACAGATTTCAGCTCCATGAGCGGTTTAGTCAGTTCCCGAACGAGAAAAATGAGACCAATTAAGAAAATGAACAACAGCACGCCTTGTGTTGTTATCGTTAGTTTGTTCATTCGATTAATATTCCCTATCGTTTCGTTATATGGTACGAAATTCACTAACCTCCAATCTGAATACGCAATAGGACGGGTCACTAAAAAGTACGTCTCCCCATTCCTCTCCACAATCTGCTGTTCATTCGAATTCACATCGAAGGGTAGTGTCCGAGTAATCATCCTTTGGTCGACACTTGAGTACACCGTACCTTCTCCATCTGTTAAATAATACTCAGACCCATCATCCGCCTGGTAATTCTCAAGCAAGGAGCTAATTTGTTGTTCTCGAATGCTGATAATCAGATAGGCATTCCGACCATTTACCGAACGTAGGTAGCTTCCGAAACTAATTAAAAAACGGTTCTCGCTCTGATCTGATTTGATATACGTAGGGTGAGCTCCAATCCACAGCAAGTCATAATAACTTAACGTATCAAGCTCATCAAACCAAGGCTCCTCTTTAAAATCAAGAGGGTGAAATTCACTTAAAGGGTAATTCATATAGAATAAATCGTTGCTAAACAGAAGCGTGACATACTCTGGTGACACCGTATTCGTAATAGGAAACAGATGACTCGCCACCTCAATCAGGCTTAATGCAATCTCCTGACTTGCATTTGGTGCATCAGGGTCAATCAGTTGATGCTCCCTCATGACTTGATTAAAACTTGAATCAAACTTCACATAGTTTGCGGTGTACATCACATCATCCAAAATTTGTTGGATACTCATTCCAAGAAGATTTAACGATTGCTTTGATTGATTTACAGCAAGCTCTTCCAGTGCATCCTCAGTTAAATAGTTCGAAACAAAATACGTAAGTACCCAAGGAAATAAGATACATAGAATGGCAGCAATCATTAACCGACTACGAAAAGATAACTGATGCAGCCGCTTTAACCAGGTCATCTCATCACCACCACGATCAATACAAGGAGTGTAACGAGAGAGTAAGCTCTCTCATTACACTAATTATAGGCTCACTTATTAGAGTCCGCAATATTCTGAATTTGGGTCTCTAAATTCTCAATGGTTGCATCAATGCCTTGATCCCCAAGTAGATATCTTTCTACTTCGGCTCCATAAGCCGTGTGTACTTCCGTGATATATGGTGCAGGCATATAGGTTTCAAGAGGTTCAACATCTAAAGAATGGATAATTGATTCGAGATGCAGAGCTTCTGGGTTACTCGTGCCCGCAGCAATATTCTCAACGACTTCATCAAGATTAGCTCCGTTCCAAGAAGGTACCCAAATGCCTTGTTCAACAATCCCTTCCGTTGTTAACCAACGAATAAAGTCATAGGCTTCTTGCTTGTGATTAGATGATTTTGCAACGGATAATGCATCTCCACCAACACCTGAGTAATTGACCCCTGTAAGCTCGTTTTGTGGCCATGGTGCCCATGCCATTTCAAAGTCTGGTGTGAATTGTCCCCATTCTGAAAGCATAAATGTCCCAATTGGTACCATACTCGCTTCCTGTGTAAAGAATTGCTGACGATAGTCCATTTGTTGAGAGAGAATTGAAGAAAAAGGAACGGAGCTCTCATCTTCATTCTCTAATGCATAGCGTAGCTCTAGTGATTCTTTCACCAAGGGGTCACTAATATTGGAGTCCCCCGATTCTGTAAGTAATCCATTATCCCCATTAGGCTTACTGTTTAACTTTAATGCCGAGTGGAGGTTATGCCAGGTATGCAAGTAAGAGCCATAGTGATCATCCGTTGTAAGCTCTTTTGCATACTCACGGTACTCCTCCCACGTCCACTCGGTCGGAATCTCGAGCCCGGCTTCATCTAAATGATCCTTATTCATTAAAATCATCTGGTTTACCTGTTTCATCGGAACGCCATAATAATCTCCATCAATCGCTTGAAAGCTATTTGTATATTCTTCATTAATATCAATTCCCTCATCATCTAAGAAGGAGTTAAGTGGCTCTAGTAAACCAGCATTTATACGAGAAACATAGTCATTTGGGTTACTAAACATGACCACGTCTAAATCTTCTCCTGCTGCTGCCATAAGATCAAGCTGTTTGTAATAATCCTGAGAGTTCATGTTTTCAACGAGTGGCATTGATTCAACCTTCACACCCGGATTCTCCGCTTCATACTTCTCTATGAGAGGCTCCCAGTTGCCATTCTCTTCATTAAACCAATGCACAAATTTGATCGTTACTTCATCATCACCATCAGAACCGCCTCCTGTGGTACTTTCTTCCCCAGAACAAGCGGCTACGCCTAACGCTAGAACAGATGCCATTCCAAATACAAACCATTTTCTATTCATCATACTACTCCCCTTTTTTTGTGAGTTTTTATAGTGAACCACTAAATGGTTGTTGCCTTGTTTATCCCTTGACGCCCCCAAGCTGAATGCCCTCAATAACCTGCTTCTGTCCGATAATAAAGACAATCAAGAGCGGAATAATAGCTGAAACAGAAGCCGCCATCATAAGCGAATAGATGCTTCCATGCTCATCAGCAAAGCTCTGCACTCCTAGCTGAATCGTAAACAGCTCCTTGCTACGTAAGAAAATAAGGGGATACTGGAAATCGTTCCATGTCCAGATGAATCGCAGGATCGCATAGGTTGCAATTGCCGGCTTCACTAGTGGAAAGGCAATAGATGTGAAAATCCGGAAGTGCCCGGCACCATCCATCCTAGCTGATTCAATGATTTCATTCCCAACCCCTAAAAAGAATTGTCTAAGCATAAAGGTTCCAAAAACACTGAAGCTATTTAATAGAATTAACCCTGTATGCGTGTCGTATAAGCCAAGCGTGCGGTACAGGATAAATTGCGTGACGAGTAAGGTTTGTGGCGGGATCATAAATGTCGCTAATACCAGCATAAAAACTAGATTTCTACCTTTAAACTCAACTTTTGAGAATCCATATGCAGCAAGCGCTGAAACCGCGACAGACGTAAGAGTTGTGAGGACCGAAACCTTAATTGAGTTCCAATATAATAAGAAGAATGGCATCGTCCCCGTCCATACCTCACGATAATTTTCAATCGCATTCCACGTTGTCGGGATCCACTGGATTGGATAGGTCAAAACCTCCTCCTCAACCTTAAGAGAAGCCGAGATCATCCATAAGAATGGGGTCATGAAGCAGATCCCCAATATGAACATCAACACTGTAACTAAGATCTTTTTACCATTAATCGGTTTCTTCATACGCTCACCCCCTTAATAATTCACCCATTTTTTCTGCCCCTTAAATTGCAGGTATGTGATGATTAAAATAATGACGAAAATAACTAATGAGATCGACGAGGCATAGCCTGCTCGTAAGTCTAGAAAGGCTTTTTCATATAAGTAGACAACTGGAACCTTAGTCGAGTTCGCTGGTCCACCATTTGTTAAAACAATAATTAAATCAAAGATCTTAAAGCTAGAAATGATTCCTGTTACAAATAACAGAAAGGTTGTTGGTGAAACAAGTGGAATCGTTATACTCTTAAACTGGTACCAAGCAGAAGCACCATCAATTTGTGCAGCCTCGTACAGCTCCTTAGGAATGCTTTGCAAACCTGCCAAATAAATAATTAAGTTAAAGCCTATCCCCGTCCAAATCATAATGATCATAACGGACGGTAAGGCAAACGAGATATCCGCAATCCATCCTGGTGGGTTATCAATTCCAAGTGTCATTAACAATTGGTTAATTGGACCTTGAGTTGGATGAAATAGCACCCTGAAGACTACAGCAACCGCCACAATACTTGAAATAAAAGGCATAAAGAAGATGACCTTAAAGAAGTCCTTGAAGTAGATATATTTGTTGATAATCGTAGCCAACGTTAATGAGATAAATAAGGTAATCGGTATCGCTAATAGAAGAATAAAATTATTACCTAACGACTTTATGAAGAGCGGGTCATTAAACAAAGCAACGAAATTATCAAGTCCTATAAACTCCGCATTCTCATAGCCTGCAACGATATTCCAGTTCGTAAAACTTAACGTTAATGAAGACAGAATCGGAAAGATAACTAAGATGGATGTCCCAATGAACATTGGACCAATAAAGACCCAACCTGCAACTGCATCACGCCAACTGTTTAATGGACTTTTATTCTTTTGAGTTTTTTTACGAAAGAACTTTTTTGGTTGCGCTTTCATTTCACCTCTCTAGCTGGGTTAAGCTCATCTTACCCTTTTAAAGCGCTTACATAAATGAACGATCTTGACTGTTCTGCGCACAAATTTTACTTTCTTAGTATTTCGCATAAGTTGGAGGCACACAGAGCTCCACACTCAAAAAACGTTATTAAACCAATACTTACAAAGAACAGACAAGTAGATCCATCAACGAAATCCCCATATTTCGTGGGAATAGCCTGTCCACTTAGGGTGAACCTTTTTTACGTTCTAGAGATTATTTTTACATCCCTTTCCGTTCCCTCAAAAATACACCGGAAGCATGATATAGTCTATAACAAAAAGGAGGAAGCTCTATGTATCTTAACGCCATCTCCGGTCCAATCTATACGTTCTGTGTTTGGTTCTATCGCTTAGCCTTCATTAATGTACTCTGGATCCTCTTCACGATTCTGGGACTTGGACTCTTTGGATTCTTTCCTGCAACTGTGGCGCTGCTTGCAACTATCAGGCAGCTCCTTAACCAAAATGAAGGATCAATCTTTAAAACCTTTTGGACATTCTACAAAGAAGAATGGATAAAAAGTAACGTAATAGGACTGTGTGTCATCCTTTTATCCATCGTCCTTATTAGTAACATTCAATTTCTCCAGACGATGAATACAGGCATCTCTCAAGCCATGTATGTAGCAACCATTATCATAGCCTGCTTCTTCCTATTGATTCTTTGTTATTTTCTTTCCTTATATGTTGAATTTCAGGCACCTGTCAAAACGCATCTCAAAAATGCCGTGTTGCTTGCCATCTATAATCCGGTCGCAAGCCTGACGATGATCTTTGGATTTTTTGGAGTTTATCTTCTGATTACGTTCGTTTCAGGAATCGGTCTCTTTTTTAGCGTGAGTGCGATGGGGCTGGTGGTGTTACTTTCTACGAAGCTAGCATTTCGGAAGGTGGATCGGGTGGTAGAGGCAGAGGGGTGATGCTTAAAATAAAAAAGGAATCGACCCATAAGTCGATTCCCTCTCCCTACCCCCGCGCCCACTCCCGAATTCCGCGAATATCCTCAGGCGTCGTCCGACAGCAGCCACCAATCACCGTTGCCCCAGCTTCAAACCATCGTTTGGTGTTTACCACAAATGGCTCATCTGAACCCTTATCACTCCACTGCTTACTCTCTGGATCATACGTTTCTCCCAAATTGGGATACACAATAATCGGTTTCTGCGTGTTCGCTTTTACCTCAGTAATTAACGATTCCACAAACTGCGGAGCCGTACAGTTAATACCTACCGCTGCGATTTGCTTTTCTCCATCAAGCCACTCGGCACAATCGGCGATTCTTTCTCCGCTATTAATATGTAGCTCATCCTTTGCGCTAAACGAGACCCACGCATACACATCAGGAAAGTCCTTTAACACACGTGCAATGGCTTTTGCCTCTACTAGACAAGGAATGGTTTCACATGCCAGCACATCTGCCCCCGCTTCAACTAAGAGTCGGATTCTATCTCGGTGAAATAAAACGAGCTCCTCTTCGCATAATCCATAGTCTCCATGAAATTCAGAGCCATCAGCAAGATAGGCACCGTACGGACCAACAGATGCAGCAACAAGCGGTTTGGGGCGTCCAGACTGATTCGCCTCAACACTCCAAAATGTATCCCGCGCTTCCACCGCAAGCTCAACCGATTGCTTAATCAACATAGCGGCTTCAAGTTCGCTTAAACCCCTTCTCTTGTAACCCTTCACTGTCGCCTGATAACTCGCCGTAATCGCACAGTCTGCCCCAGCTTCAAAGTAATCGGTATGAACGCGCTTAATCACTCTCGGCTTCTCCAGTAACACCTTGGCTGACCATAACGGATCGTTTAGGTCGCAGCCATAGCGTTCAAGCTCGGTCGCCAGTGCTCCGTCCAAAACCATTAAAGGAAAGTCCGTGAGAATCTGTTCAATTGGATTCATGTTCAACCTTCCTTCCTTCTTCAATAAATCGTCCTAAAAATTGTCTTGTTCGCTCTACCCTTGGGTTCGTAAAGATCTGTTCTGCCGTCCCTACCTCCACAATCCTGCCGTCCTCCATAAGAATGACGCGATCCGAGATCTCTCTGGCAAACTGAAGCTCATGCGTCACAATAAACATCGTGTTGCCTTCATTTGCTACCTCTTTGATCGTTGCTAGTACCTCGTCCACAAGCTCCGGATCAAGAGAAGACGTCGGCTCATCAAACAGCATGACTTCAGGATTCATTGCAAGGGCACGGGCAATGCCAACCCGTTGCTGCTGTCCTCCTGATAGCTGCGCAGGAAAATGATTTAACCGGTTCCCCAGACCCACACGCTCTAAAATATCAATGCTCTTTTGCTTCGCTTCATTCTTTTTCAGCTGCTTCACACTCGTTAAACCAATCATCACATTATCGAGCACCGTTAAGTTCTTGAACAGGTTATACTGCTGGAACACCATGCCGGTAGACGTCCTAAGTGCCAGAATCTCTTTCTTACTAGCCGACTCCACATTTACTCTTTTCCCACTCACTTCAACGAAGCCACTTGTTGGCTCCTCAAGAAAGTTCATGCAACGCAGGAGTGTTGATTTGCCTGAGCCACTTGGACCTAAGATCGCCACAACCTCTCCTTTGTTCACCGAAAGATCAATCCCCTTTAGCACATGGTGTTTCCCAAAGTACTTATGTAAATTCTCTAGCTTGATCATGATGCAATCCCTCTTTCATATCTGCGCGCCCGTTTCTCAATGATCACAAGCACCCTCTCCACCATCAGGCACACGATCCAATAAATAATCGACACCGCAATATACACTTCAAAAAAGGCTAACCCACGCGAGCCAAGAATCTTCGCCTGGCCCATAATATCGATCACGCCAATAATAAAGACAAGTGACGTATCCTTAATCGTAGTAATGAACATATTTCCAAGGTTCGGGATCGCTACAATTAAGGCCTGCGGGAAAATAATCTTCAGCATCATCTGCGTCGGCTTCATCCCAATCGCCTTTGCCGCCTCAAACTGCCCGCGATCCACCGACTCAATTGCCGAACGAATCGTCTCTGATAAATACGCACCTAGATTAAAGGAAAAGGCTAAGAGAGCGTACACCTCTGGAGCAATCAGATTCACATCGAGCCCAAGCAGCCACCCTTGTTCCCGCTGCAGAAAATAGATCACCTTAGGAATCCCGTAGAAGACGAGATACAGCTGCACTAAAAGCGGTGTGCCCCTCACAAACGAAACATAGACTGATGTTATCACCCGCAATACAGGAACCCGGTAAATTTTAATCAATGCAGTCCCAAGCCCAATCACTAAACTTAAGGTGAGCGATCCTACCGCAATCCCAAGCGTAATTGGCAGCCGCGCTAAAATATATGGAATGCTTTCAATTAGAAATTGAAGGTCTAGTAAGTTCTCCATGATGTCTTCCCCTCTTCCACTCTATTCCGGAATATACTCTCCACCTGTCCACTTCACTGAAAGCTCGGCAAGCGTCCCGTCTTCTTTCAGTTCCTTTAAGATCGGATCAATTAGCTTCTGTAGCTCCTCGCCCTCTTCCGACTGTGCGAACACAATGCCCATATTGTCATTCACTAACGACTGACCCACAATCTCAACATCTAAGTCATATTTATCGAGCACCGTATCAATCATAATTGGATCATTTACATACGCATCCACGCGCCCGTTCTGAACGTCCTGCAGGATCTCAGCAGGTGTACCACTCTCACTGTACTCCAGTTGAATTGGGTTCTCCGCATCCTTGTTGTATTCCTCAAGCAACAGCGTATACGAATCCCCAGCGAGCGCCCCGACCTTTTTCCCCTCTAGATCCTCAATCATCTCAATATCCTCTTCACCCGACTTCACCACAATCACCGTCTCCGCAGCAAAGTACGACTCCTCTGAGAACAAATACTTCTCCTCACGCTCAGGCGTTTTCGCCACCTGATCCGCCACTACCTGAATCTTATTGGATTCAAGCGCCAGGAACATACTATCCCAAGGCGTCGCCACAAAATCAAACGCATAGCCATCCAAGCGCTTATCGATCTCCTGGACCACCTCAATATCATAACCAGTTAGTTCATTGCTCTCATCCGCAAACGCGAAAGGTGGGTAATCATTCTGCGTACCAACTAAGATGACCTGTTCATTTGTTGTGGTATTTCCAACAGAACACCCACCTGCTAGAACCGCCAAACCAAGAACCGCAACAACCGATTGAGTCAAACGAGCATGTCTTTTCATCATGTAAACTCTCCCCTTTTATGTAGATGCATAGTTGAATAAACAATCAAAAAACGCCCCTTTCATCAGAAAGAGGCGTTTCAATAAAAAACTTATCTCTCAGAATGAAATCATTCTGCAGGAAGTAGCACCTTTCATGTCACACATGATGGTTGCCGGACGTCATCGGGCCTGTCCCTCAGTCACTCTGGATAAGATATGAAGTTATATGTATTTCACAATGTTATGAAAGTTTTGGGGTTTTGTCAATTGGGGAATATGATTTTTTCATTCCATCAATGCGTTTAAAATCTGATTCATTTAATTAGAAATTAGTTTGTTATTTAACTTTTACTATTTAATAGTGGCGTATATGCTTTTACTCCTAGTTTATCTAGCATCTTTATAATAGTAAGCATAGCACGCTCTGTGTTAATCTTTGCCTCAATATAATACGTTTCTCCTGTTAACAAAGATTGATACTCTCGGCTTGTTGTGAATTTTCTACGGTTAATATGCACCGGTTGCAACGCAATATCATAATGGGAGTTTATGCTCCTCAATCCAACGCAATATATTAATCCAGAGATGAGTAACACTTTCTCCCCTAATTACGGCCTGAATTCCTTTATCATGAATTACAATTTCTAACTCATCCCACCTTTTATTAATAGATCTATGAAATGGCGAGACAAAATTCCATAACTCATCGACATCATTTTCCTCATCTAAAATCCAACGTATCTTCCTAAATATATCACCGTATGTCTCTGTAACGATTTTTTTAACGTAATCTCTTTCCTCACTTTCTTCTTCATTTGAGATACTTGTAATTGCATTAATTACATCTTCAAATCGAACATAAATTGAACGAACTAGTAGTCTCTCTTCTTCTATCGTAGCAAGTTTTTCTCTTTTATTTTTGTATGGCATACGTAGTGCATCTACATATTGTTGAATCGAAGGTATGATAGACCTGATTAAAACAAATTATGTTAAAGGGGCCCATTGCCTTTTCATCATTATTTTTTACTACCTTATGCTTTTTACGAAAAATATAAATAAGGTATAAATATTTGGCCTCTTCTCTAACTTTTTCTCCTTTAAACCTAATACGTTCGAATCTTGTGAACAAAATATTATGCTCTTTGTGTCGAAATTCAACAAATTCTGTGTCCATTCCTTCAACTTTAAAGTGCTCTTTTTTCATGAGTATCTCCTCCATTATCTTAATGATGAAAAATTCCCATGTAAACAGTTGTGCACCAATACAAGATTACCTTTTTAAAAAAGAAAAAGAGTAGTATGAAACTACCCTTTTCAGAAATGACATAATTTTATTTATTTAATTTCTCTAAATACCGAGTATAAACCCAACCAGTAACAATTTCTTCATTTTCATTTTCGTACTCAATCAATGACCAGTTTTTATTTTTATAAAGCACTTGAACAACCATTCCGAAATTAACTTTTCCTACTGGCTGTGCATTTTTCTTATTGGTTATTCGTACAAACATACTCTCAGTCTTTACTAGTCTAATATGATTTTGTTCACTTACTTCTAACTTTAGACTTTGGTATTCTTCTTTGATTAATTTGATTATTTTCGTTTTGTTTTCAATCATTATAGTTGTAATAGAATCTTGTACTGTTTGCATTAATGGAGTAGCAAGAAAGAGAATTACACCACATATAAGGTTAAGTAGAATCTGTTGATACAGTGGCTGCTTATGTTTTTGTATTTCTGCAATTACTACGTTTATATCCTTGCTTTCCTGCTGGAGAAGCAAACAACTATCATTTATTGCTTTGTTAACGATCTCCTGAACTTCTTCTCTTGTAAACCACTCATTTTGGTAATTGATCGTACCATCCTCTTCGACACTTATTTCTTCGAATGATATAACATTTAACTTCTCAGTTATTGATGAAATATCAACTGATGAAATATTAATAGATTTTTCTCTAATACTTTCTAATACATGACTTATATCCGGAATTAATGTATTTAGGTTATAATTAGCCAAACTCATACTTTGAATTTGCTTACTTAATTCCACAACCGGCATAGTTATACTATTAATAGTACTGATAGAGTGCCTTATACTAGAAAGATCGAGGTTGGAATGTATTTGACTCATTGCCTTTGTCAATTTAGAGATATCTGTAAAGTAACTCGTATGAACTATTCCTGAAAGTCGGTTGATAGAAGAAATAGATTCACTTATCCCAGATAATCTAATTGTATCTTGAATATTAATAATGGGTAATTGAATTCTTTTTAATTGATTAACTGCGTCTAGCGCGCCACTTATCTGCATATTTCTGTGCAATTCAATTAGCGGCATTCTCATTTGTTCAACCATTCTACTTGCTGTAAAACCAATTGTTTGCATTTCTCTATGTGCCTTTAACATAGGGCTAAAATCTATTCCACTAGTTAACCTGTTAATCTGTTGCATTTGCTCACGAATACCAGCGAAACTATCATTGATATTTTTATATTCTTCTAAATTCAAATAATTCCCTCCACTACTTATTAAGAATGGTTAGGCAGTTTTGATATCTTTCCTTTTATTCAAGGCTCTATATGGCTCTCCAGTAACTTCAGATATTAAAAAATTATCAAGCAAAAGGTCCAAAACATTCTTTAATTGGGAATCGCTTTCGAATGAGATTGTTTTACTACCCTCGTCGACTACAAAATCAATACCCCTAGATTGCTTCAATTCTAAAACTTTACTAAAGGTAATCTTGTTAACAGATGACTGGTCTATTTTACTTATCTTTTTTACATAGGATATCCGTTGTTCACAGTGTTCTTTTAATGTATCAAAACCATTAACTAAGTTAAGGTTGCCAATATCATTTAGCACTTTATCTGCCTTTTCTCTTTCCTTTTTATAATAGCCCGTCATTTGAGAAAATTGTTTATCCCGTAAAACGAATACCTTATTTCCTTGTACAAAAGCGTCAATCGCTGTTTCAAGTGTAAATACCTTATTGTCCTTTACATGCTCAAAAGTATTTTCTTTTCTCACTAGAAGTACCTGTCTTGGTGCCATCAGTTTATTACATGAATAACGTCTGATAAAGTAGTGGCTTTCTCCATTATGACTGAGTTCAAGTACATAGAATTTTAACTTTTCCAAAAAATCAGTAGAGTCGTGTGCATGAAAAGATTCATATCTCTCATTTTTTAAATCGTTAATACATTCTTCAAGGAAATCGACTTCACTTAATGGTACTGTAACCACATAATCTTCATCCTGCTTGTCCAACTTTTCTATGGCGATTTCTTCTTTTTCTGAAAAACCTTGCACACATGAAGAAATAATTTCCTTTGCAGCCTCAATCACACTATCGTTTATATTAAGTTTTGCCACTTTGTAACTGTTCTCTTCGTTATATTGAGGATTTACAAAGTATATTTTTACTGTATCTGCATTATATATCTGTGAAAGAATTTGTTTTGAGATATCTTTCAAGTTAACCCCTTCTTTCCGTAATCTCAACAATTAAAAAACGATCCTTTAATTCATAAAAAGTGGTCTTTTGAGTGTTCCTTATTTCTTGTATGGTCCTCTTCGATAACAATATCCTTTTCTGATTATTCTCGAAGGTAACGGAATAGATATTGTAACCAAATACCATTAATACTGGATTAATAAAAATTAAATCGGCTTTTATATATAGTAATCCTACTGCTATAAATAAGATAATTAGTGCTATAGAGTCACTTAAATTTGCTAAATTAAACCCTAGAAATGGCAGAAGGTACGTTACTAAATAACTTAATACCTTTTCATTTTCAGCATTAACTTGAATTACTTTTCTAGAGTCCCTATTAACCCTTGTCGTCTTAATAATAATTAATGTGTATAGAACACCAAATAAAGATACGGCAAGCATTCCAACAGTAATATTATTAAAGTCATATTTTACTGCGACAGCAAAAAAAAGTAGAAAATAAGAGGAAAGAAACATAGAAAATTTACTAAGTAGTCCTAATTCCATATGAAATCTTCCCTCCTTTTTTTAGTAATTTATGCATCAATTGGCCAATCTTTAAACTGTTCCTTTGCTTCCTCTACAAAGGCATTGGTCAAAAACTTCAACTGCTCTGGCTTTATCTTATTTTTCATTAATGTTGCCTTTACTGCGAGATTAACTTTTGATAAGATATCTTGGCGGTGTGGGTTGGTCCAATCAATTTGAAATTCTTTTTTCATGTTTTTCACAACTTGATGGACTAAACCTGCCATAAACTGATTGTCGAATGTAGCGTTTTCCATATTTGCGATAATTTCATAAAACGCTACTTCCTCTTCAGTAAGCCCTAAATCCATTCGTCGCTTTGTCTCTTCGTCTAAGTTATTTCTCATCTCAACCATAAAGCGAATAACATCTGCTGCTGATATTACTCTGTTGTGATACTCTTCGATCGTTTTCTTTAACATTTCACTCATCTGTTTACCTTTTGGGTTCTTCTTTTTAAATTTAACCTTAATTTCATCCTCCAAAAGTTGCCTCAACAATTTCATTCGTAAATCAATATGGGGTTTTTCAACTAACCCTGTTAAAAAGGCATCATCTAGTACTGATATGTTAGGCTTATCGATTCCTGCAATTTTAAAGAGATCCAAGGCCCCATAAGAACTTACACTTTCATTTACTATTTGTCCTAATTTCTTTTCATAATTGTTATCCTTCTGGCCGTCTCCACCAATTGGTTGTGATATTTTGCGGAGTTGTGTTTTAACAATGTCATATAATAATACTTCTCCTGAAACTGCAGTTACAGAGGCAAGGTGAGAAACAAGTTTATGGGATTTAGCAAGTTTGACATGCGCTTCTAAAAATACCTTTTCTTTACCATCTAAAAAGTGATTAACCACTTCTGCAATAAAATCTTCCCGTTCAACTTTTGGTAATGCTCTCCACTCATTTAAGGACAGGTTATTTGGATAAAGTTTTTGAGGGATAAGTTCTCTTACTTCGTGTAAAAAGCCCCAAAATAAAACTTCTGCCTGCTCAATGTCAAAGGTTAGATCTCCTTTACCACCACTGTCCGTATACTTTTTGGTTGCTTCTTTTAGTTGGGTTGCAATCCCAATAAAGTCTACAATTGTCCCACCTTGCTTACCGGGGAATACACGGTTTACACGTGCAATTGCTTGCATAAGATTATGCCCCTTCATAGGCTTATCAATATACAGATAAGTTAAAGGTTTTGCATCAAAGCCAGTAAGCCACATATCCCGAACAATAACAAGTTTGAGCGGGTCCTTTGAATCACGTAACTTTGCTTTTACGGTCTCTTGCTCCTCTTTAGATTTTATATGTGAGTAATCACTACCCTCTTGTTTTTGGCGCCACTCTTCTGGGTCCTTTGATACATCACCAGTCATAATAATTTCAACTGGTGGACAATTTGGTAGTTTTCGCATTTCATTATAAAGAGCAACACAGTTTTCACGACTCATACATACAATCATGCCTTTTGCTTCAGGTGTTACCGATTGTTTTTCATCAAAGTGATCAATAATTGTTTTGGCTAGTTCCTCGACACGTTCCTTAGTTCCAGCCAACTTTGCGAGAGCCGCCCATGCTCTGCGATGTTTCTCAAGTTCGTCATTACCTTCACCAGTTCCTAACTCGTCAATTTGACTGTCTATTTCGTCGTTAGTTACCCCTAATCTAATCAGGCGCGATTCGTAATAAATTGGAACTGTTGCATTGTCCTCAACTGCCTGAAGCATATCATAGGTATGAATCGTATGACCGAATATTTCATTCGTACTTCTTCCTGCAAAATCAACCGGAGTACCTGTAAAACCGATATGGCTGGCATTGGGTAGAGCCGTTTTTATATGGCCTGCATATCCAGCATCATTATACTGTGTTCTATGCGCTTCATCTGCTATCACGATAATATTCTCTCGTTCAGAAAGAACTGGATGAACACCTTCAGCCTCTTTCAAACGGAACTTTTCAATAGTGGTAAATATTATTTGACCAGATTCATTTTTTAAGAGTTCTCTTAAATCACTGGCAGATTCAGCCTGTTTGACATGACCTACGAGGGTTTTTCCCTCAACAAAAG
Source organism: Alkalihalobacillus sp. NPDC127517 (assembly GCF_050276055.1). Taxonomy (NCBI): domain Bacteria; kingdom Bacillati; phylum Bacillota; class Bacilli; order Caryophanales; family Bacillaceae; genus Alkalihalobacillus; species Alkalihalobacillus sp. NPDC127517. The sequence goes on from NZ_JBNNQX010000003.1 coordinate 263,082, forward strand.
TGTCATGTAATTGATTGTCTAAGTCGGCTCGATCTACTTGAATCACAACAGTTGGATTTTTCATTTCACTATGGCGAATTAAGATACCGGCAAAGAATAACATAGATATTGATTTACCTGATCCCTGAGTATGCCAAATAACTCCAATTTTTCTATCTCCATTCGGTCTTGTTGCTCGAATGGATTCTTGGACAGCAAAGTTCACACCAAAAAATTGATGATACTTGGCTCCAATTTTTGCCTTTATTTTACCATTGTCCATAAAAACGATAAAATTACGAATATAGTTTAGTAGACGGTCTTTTTGAAATAAACCTTCTATAAGGGTTTTCATTGTATTCGCTATATTATTATCAATGCTTACTCCATCAATTGATTTCCATGCAGCAAAGAATTCAATTGGAGCAAAGGGCATTCCATGTAAAGTTGTCGTTCCATCTGAGATAATAGAAAATGCATTGTAATTGAATAGTTGGGCTATATCGTAGGTGTAATTTCTTACTTGTGTGTAGGCGTCCTGAACAGTGGTGTTTTCTATATAAGGGCTCTTAAGTTCAAAAAGGATTAGTGGCAATCCATTAATATAAACAATGATATCAGGGCGTCGTGACATTCTTCCTTCTATGGCCAATTGATTCATTACCACAAAGTCATTATCTAACGGTTTATCCCAATTTATAGGTGAAATATGATAAAACAGATCTTCGTCATTTTCTTGCTCAATTTTGAAATCTAAACCTTTTGTTAACAGTTCATGAAAGCGTTCATTTCGTTGTTCAACTGTAACTCCGTCTACATTAGTAATCTGAGATATTAATGCTGGCATATGTTCTTTTGGAAAGGACGGAAAAGTATCAAAAAGATACTTTTCCAACCTATCCTCCATAACAACATCTGCTAATGACGGGCGTGAACCCCACTCATAGGCAGGAATGTAGTCATAACCTAAATTTTTTAGCCTCTCTATCGTTGTTTCCTCAAAATCAGACTCATACAGACGGCTCCGGTTGCTCATTTAAAATAACCTCCTTTACTATTTCTGCTGCTTCTGAAATATCTATCTCCCCCGATATTAAACGTGGAAGAAGGTAGTCCGTTGTGTTAGTTACTATTATCGTTTGTTCATGGTTCATTTTAATCAACTGATCAATTTTGGATACTTTATCTTCATATTCGTTCATTATTTTTTGATCTGGCACAATAACCTTTAGGTTTTCTAACTCCCCTTTATTTATTGAATTAAATATAGTTCCAGAACCATACCTATCCTCTTCATTAAATATTACTTTGAGTGTATATAATAAATATGAAGGTGTATTTGTTTTTGATGAGATTGCACTTAAACCTCTACCTATAACCATTTTGGTATGAGCAATGTTTATTCTTCCTACAGGTGCTCTTACACTAATAAGAAAGTCCCCTTCCTGAGCGACTCTTAAAAGTTTTGAAGAATACGTTGTATTTGTTGGAAATCTATTACCGAAATTCGTAACACCTTGATGAAATGGTAATCCTTCACCTATTTGGTTATAGAATTCCGATTTTGGTGACTGTCCCATTAGGATGTTTGAGATATCCTTTAATTTCTTTACTTCCCACCCATTAGAAATTATACCTAATTCAGATTCAACAAATTCATCGTCTTGGAACGGTCCAAAATCTATAAACCAGTTATTGTAAAGCGTTAATGCTAATGTCTCTAAAGTCTCATTTATACTATTATTAAGTTTAATAAAATCCAATAAGTTAAATAATATATCGGCAATTTTGGTTTGAATTGTTTTATTGGGAATATCGACTGAAATATTTTTTAAGACAGTTTGATTTAGTAATGGCTGCGCACTTCCCCCAGCATAGTTCCTTAAATCTAAGGTAGTTAAAAGCAAATACATGTATCTATCGTCAACCTCTTCACTAGAAATCCCATAAATAGCGTTATCCGTTATCCAAGACGGTTGATCTATATATCTAAGAGATCCACAGTACGCTCCAACCCTGCCTATTATAATATTTTTCCCTTCAACTAAGACCTCGTTGGTTTTTCCAATAACCCCATTTGAACCATATATCAAATATTTCCCGTCTTTATCTCTTTTTTCATCATTAATCCCTTTACCGTTCTTAAACGTTATTACGTCACCTAATTTAACTTTTTGAAAAATCAAACTAACTCCTCCAAATCTTTCAAGATTTTTTCTTGGAGTTGATTACTTTCAGCAAATTGTTCGCGAAGGGAATTTTTCAATCCCTCCAATTTTTCTTCGAATGGAACATTATCTTCCTCTTCTTGAACAGTACCAACATAAATACCCGGAGTTAATTTATAATTATTTTCTTTGATAACTTCAATATTCGCTACTTTGGCGAATCCTGTTTCCTCTATAAATTCACCATCTAAATTACGATATTGGTGGTAAGCGGCCGCAATTTCTCCAATTTCTTCTTGTGATAGCGCTTTTTGCTTCCTACTAACCAGTGAGCCCATTTTTCTAGCATCAATAAAAAGAATTTCATTTAAACGTTTCCTATATCCATTAGCCCCGTCCCTATTCTTACTTAAGAAAAACAAGCAACATGGTATTCCTGTCGTGAAGAATAGTTTTTCAGGTAATTGAACTATACAATCAATATGATGGTCGTCAACTAACTTTTGACGGACTTCTTTTTCACCAGTTGTATTAGTAGTCATGGCTCCATTTGCCATAACATAACCTGCAGTTCCACCTTCCTTTAAGTGATATAGGAAGTGCTGCATCCACATATAGTTAGCATTGGCATTAGTAACTGGACCAATTAAACGAGGGTCGTCCTTTGAAATTCTTTCTGCTCCCCATGTATCAACGTTAAATGGTGGATTAGCAATAACGTAATCAGCCTTTAAGTCAGGATACTGGTCATTTAATAAAGAATCACTTAGTCGAATCTCAGCGTTCATTCCATGTAATAAAACATTCATTTTTCCTAATCGTAAAGTTGTTTCAACATTTTCTTGACCATAAAATGACAGCGCATTTCCTCTGTCTGAGTAGGCTTCTGACTGAATAAACATTCCTCCAGAACCACAAGCCGGGTCAAACACTGTTCCTTCAATTGGTTCCATCATTGCAACAAGAAGTTTTACAATTGATGAAGGTGTGAAGAATTCTCCTCCTCTGTTTCCTTCGCTAGAAGCAAAATTTCCAATAAAATATTCATATGTACGGCCCAGTACATCGACACTATCTTCATGACGTGCACTAAAAACATCTCTTGAGAATACTTCAATTAATCCTGCAACATTTTCTGCTGGTAAGTTAGAGCCTTGAAAAATACGTGGTAAGATCCCTTCTAACTCAGGATTTTCTTGTTCAATTAATTTCATAGCATTATCTAAAATACCTTTAACATTACTATCATTAGCTTTTTCTACCAGATAAGACCACCTTGCTTCTTCTGGAACCATAAATACATTTTCTGATTTGTATTGGTCTGGGTCATTGAGAATACTTTCTCTTACCTCTTGGTCATCTGAATACCAAATACTCTCAGGGTCATTAACCATTACTTCAACTTGTGCTCTACGCTTATCAAAACGTAATGATACATATCGTAGAAATATCAATGGTAATACATAATGTTTATAGTCTGATGGAGTGATACTTCCTCGCATCCTAGTCGCCGCATCAAATAAGTCTTTCTGAAAATCTATATCTGCTTTTACAGTCATTATTAAATCCCCCTAAACATTTCTTGGAACTTCCAACTTTCTTCCTATTTTATCATATTTTTTGTCGTATAACATAAATAGATTATACCCCTTTCAAATGGTTAATGTGTTTATGTTCGCTGCAAGTGTATCTCCTCCATTATCTTTTGAAAATTTGTTTATGACTACTCTTCAAGATAATGGAGTAAAGCCGTTGATTTTTACGGAGTAAAATACAGTATTAATAGAATTTAATGGTTAGGTTTGGAAGGAAAGAGAAAAAACATTGAATATGATCAGGCACTAAAAAGGTTAGAAGAAAGGAACTTTTAAATCATAATATATAATCACAACGATTATTACATTACTAAGAATATATGTTCTTTATATTGCATAACTACCAATATTTTTTATGCTATAATATACCAATGATTGAAATAAGGGGGTATAATATTTGTCTGCAAGCGTTCCATTGAGCAAACTGTATATTGGAAACATTGATGGTGAACAAGAGTCATCACGTGATAATTTCGAACAACTTTTCTACACTAAAAACAGTAAATTTGATGAAATAATGCAACCTGAAAAGTTTATTATCTCTGGAAGAAAAGGGACAGGGAAAACTATTCTGGCTAATTATATTGTAAAAAAACAAATAATAATAAAAATTTTTACTGCAGAGTCTTTAAAAAGGAAGATTTTAAATTACAAAGATTAATTGATTTAGAATATAGAGAGTTTCAAGAAGAAGAGCGTTCATTATTTTGGAAGTGGTTTTTTCTAATTCAAATTGGACAAGTTTTAGTAAAGGAAAAGAAATATAGCAATAAGGTTCCTTTTTTAGCAGAAAGAAAATTAAAGAACTTTATAAGCACAAAATACCCTGATGATATTTTTAAACTTGTAGACTTCAATAAAGGTAAATCTAAAAAAAGCACCCTTAAAACAGCGTTTAAGACAAAAGGAAAACAATTAGATGCTGGTGCAGAAGATACTACCTCAAGCAGTAAAAATTATGGACAAAAGCAATATTACGAATTACTCTCACAGTTAAAGAAGTTAGTATTCGACTGCTTAAAGAAGAAGAGTGAAGTTGTATTAATTTACGATGATCTAGACGAAATTGAAGAACGTGTTAGTGAGTCCCCAAATTACTATAAATTATTGAAATCAATGCTAGAAACTATTAAAGAACTCAATATTGAATTTAGTAAACTCAAAAAAACTTCTACAAAGATTATAGTTCTGTTAAGAAGCGACATAATAGACGAAATTCATAAGCACTCTAGCAACTCAAACAAACTAACAACTGAAGGTGAAGTTAAACTTTATTGGATCGCTAAAAACTATAAATCTCCGGCAGATCATCCACTGATGGAAATGGTTTTATACAAAATACAAAAATCTGTTCCAGAGTATTCAGGCGTTGATAAAGACACATTGTATAAGTTGCTTTTCCCTAAGAATTTATATGACAAGGAAATAATAGATTATTTGTTAAACTATAGTTTCGGGCGGCCAAGAGACATTATACAATACCTTAATTTAATTATTAAGAGTAACCCTGAGGCTACTCATTTTGAACCAAATTTCTTTAAAGAATGCTCTCAGACATATTCCAAATGGTTCTATAATGAACTTGAGAATGAGATAAGTATCCATGAAAATAAAAATTCTATACTTGAAGGTGTAAAGTTACTGAATGATATAAAAAAATTAAATCTAAACTTGCAAAAAATAGAAGATCATTACAATCAAAATATCGACGATTATCCAAACATAACTAACTTGAAGCAAACTATGGTTCAACTATATAAGTTTGGTGTGGTCGGGAACTCATGGAAACATGGAAAAACTAAAAAGGGAAAGCCTGTTTACCACTTCTCTTGGGGATATAGGGATGATGCAAGTAATGACCCTAATTTTTCGCAGACATTCGTAGTACACTATGGATTAAGAAAATATTTCTCATAAAAAAAAGAAAGTACTTTTAAGTACTTTCTTTTCCATGGCTCATACGTCCATTTATTTAGCCGGGCTCATATGTCCCATTATTAATGTATTAACATATCTATAAAAAATATACATTTTTTCTCGAATTTTTAATGACTTTATTATAATATCTAAATTTCATATTAATGTCAACACATTTTTATTTCTTAGTTCATTCTATAATATACCCTGAGAAATTACAATAAAAACTTCTAATAACCCGGTTACAAACAATTTAACACTTCTTGTCTAATTACTATCTCAACCTTTTGTTTTACCACTATTTGTGATACGGCTCCCCCCTATTAATCCTAAACCCCCTATAAACCTGCTCCACTAATATCAACCGCATCAGCTGATGAGGAAACGTCATCTTAGAAAATGACAGCTTCTCATTCGCTCTCTTCAATACTTCGTCAGACAATCCCAGCGATCCTCCAATGACATAACAGATCTTACTCTTCCCATGCAGGGCGAGCTGGTTGAGGTTGGCTGCTAGTTGTTCGGATGTTTGCATCTGGCCGTCGATGGCGAGGGCGATGACGTGGGCGTCTTGTGGGATTTTGGCTAGGAGGCGTTCGCCTTCTTTTTGTTTGATGATGCGCATGTCTTCTTGGCTTAGGTTCTCGGGTGCTTTTTCGTCAGGGACTTCGGTGATGGTGATTTTGGCGTAAGCACCGAGTCGTTTGGTGTACTCGTCGATGCCTTGCTTGAGGTATTTTTCTTTTAGTTTTCCGACCGTTAGAATGGAGATATTCACAGTGTTGATGGCTCCTTTTTTATTTGTTATCCACAGAAGTTATCCACATATCAACATTGTGGGTATCTGATTATTTTGTCACGGTGTAAATGGCTTGATTTTTGCAGAAGCTGCAGGCTGTGGATAAGGCTTGTTCTTGTGTAAGCTTTTCCATGACCGGGAAGACTTCATTTTCATCAACTACCACATCAAGGGCAAGCTCAATATGCTCGTCGCATGCGTAATACATAAGATATCCGTCCTTTCGTTTTCTAGCATATTATACCACAGGTTAGGAGCTGATCCTAACGATTGTGGATAGGTGTGGATAACCTTTTACACAGGAAAAAAGCAGTGCCGGGGATCGGTCACTGCTTTTTTGTGGATATCTATATTAGAAGCTTTGTGGTTCTTGTAGCTGGACGTCGATGTCTTGTTTTTGACCGTCTCTGTATAGAGTGACGCTCACGGTGTCACCGACTTGTCTGTCCGTGTATAGAAAACGACGGAGGTCTGCGCCTTCGTTTAGATCTTCCCCATCAATTTGAACAATGACGTCATATTCCTGTAGTCCGGCTTTTTGAGCAGAAGAGTTTGGAGCAACACTTGTCACAACCACTCCTGCTTCAATGTCTTCCGGCAGGTTCAGTGTGCCTGTACGGTGCTGGGCAGGAATATCTGCTAGAGAGCGGATGCCAACGCCAAGCTGAGGGCGTTTCACTTCACCGAATGTTTCTAGGTCGTTAATGATTGGTTCAGCGACTGCAGTTGGGATCGAGAAGCCGATTCCTTCTACGGCGCTTTGCGCAATCTTCATGGAGTTAATTCCAATCACTTCACCATTTATATTAATCAGTGCGCCACCACTGTTACCTGGGTTAATGGCTGCATCGGTTTGAAGAACCTCTGCGTTCCAGTCTGGTTGTCCGTCGCCATCAAGGTCAACTGGGATGCTACGTTCTGTAGCAGAGATAATTCCTTGTGTTACGGAGCTCGCAAAGCTTTGACCAAGTGGATTCCCAATTGCAATCGCGGGTTCACCGGCACGTAGGTTTTCAGAGTTACCAAATGTCGCAACCGTATCTACATGCTCATCATCAATTTCCAGAACAGCAAGATCTGTAATTAAGTCTGCGCCAAGTAGTGTGGCTGGGACGTCTGTTCCGTCTGTGAGTGTAACACTTAATTCGTTTGCGCCCTCGACTACGTGGTTATTCGTCACAACATAGGCTTTGCCATTTTCTTTCTTATAGATGACACCTGAGCCTGTTCCCTCTGCAGCTTCCTGCTGTGAAAAGAGATCGCCCTGCTGCATGTTCGTTACGCCAACCACAGCGTCTGATACTTTCTCAACAGCATCAGTGATACCAGAGCTTACGTTTAAGTTAACGGCTTGGGATGGTTCGGAATTATCGATTTGTGTGCTGTTCACCTGTTCATTTGGTGAATTGCCATCAATCTCATAAGGGAGCCAGCCTAAGCTTGAAAGTGCAGGTGTTGACATCACAACGATCAGTCCACCGAGTACGGCCCCTCCAAATGCAGAAAGTGCTGTGCGCCCTTTGCCTTTCTTCTTACGGTAGCGTTCCTGTGGTTCTGTATGTCTTGGTTCGGATGAATAATGTCCTTGCTGCGTTGATTTGTCATTTGGGTCTTGCGAATCATAATAGCCCATCTTGTCTTACCCCTCTCTGTCTCCCTGGGAGTATAATGTCTTGCTTTGATCCTATTATACCGCTAGATTTGGCGGGGTCTAGTCGCACGAATTGTTTTTGTACATTTTTGACAATGCTTAGATAGTTTGCAACAAAGATGACGCGAACTTATGCAAATAGACGCAAATTGCGGTGGTGCTTTTAGCCTAATTGTGTGTATAGGATCATGTTTCCACATTTGAGAGGGCGTTAAACCTGATTAGTTAGGAATCCGTTTTTAAAATAGAAAACATGAGGACGTCCTGGTAGGCACCGGCAACATACTCGTATTGGCGCAGGCGTCCTTCTTCGATGAAGCCGTGCTTTTGGAGGATTTGTCTGGATCCAGTGTTTGCTGGGTCCACAATCGCCTCAATTCGTTGCAGTCCATACGTGTGAAAGCCGTAAGAGAGGACAGCCTGGATCGCTTCGCTTGCAATGCCTTTGCGCCAATGAGAGGGATGGAGCTCAAATCCGATCTCCGCACGACTATGTTGCTTGGCGCGGTTCAAGAACCCACAGCTGCCAATGACAATGTTCTCATCCTTTAATGTGATTCCCCACCGGATACCTGTTTCGGCTTTGCGGATCGAGTCATACCAACGAATCTCCTCATTTGCTATCGCCTCAGGTGATTCATAGGGATCAAGAGCCATTTGTTTGGTGACCTCAGGGTCGGATAAGTATTCGTACATAGATGTCGCATCAGCGGGTGTGATTTCTCTTAAGATGAGTCGTTCGGTTGTGATCGTTGGAAATGTTGTCATGAGTTCTGCTCCGTTCTTTGGTTTGATTTTACTCGTAGCTTGGTGGAACAATGCCGGGTGAGTTGGTTATGACCCAGGCTCCCGCTTGAAGCGTTTGGATTTCGTTGCCTTTGATTTGAAAATGATAGTCGGTTTGTTGGTATGTGAGTGTGCCCGTGATGGTGCGGACGGACATGCCGACTATTGAGATTGATTGATCAGCTTCGTTTAGGATCAGACGAATGCCAGGTGGGAATGTGGCGAGTTCCTCGCGATCCTTGTACAGTGTGCAGATTTCGTTTATATGAGTGAGCGCATATTCGTGATGGTTGTGATGTCTGCTGTAGGCCAGATTGTGCTGCTCGTGCTCCTGGTGGAATGGATATGGCGTTAATCCGGTGATCCAAAGCTCCCCGTCTGGTCGTGGCAGGATACCGGAGAGGCGCTCAGTGTAATCAAGCAGGCACAGAATCGATGGTGAATAGACGTCAGTAAAGCCGGCCTCGCCTGTCCACGGATGAAGCGTTTGTGGGAAACGGTCCATATGCGCGAACGCAGTTAAAATCGGCTGGAGCACCCACGAGAGTTCTACGTAATGTCCATGTGCTTCAAAGGCGTGTGGTGCACGGATCAGACTTAGGAAATTACTTGTACCGGACCAGCTGTTGTACGCCGTTGAAGTTGGGTCGAACCTCGGATCATCAAGCGCAATCGATGTGAATGGGTAAGCTGAGAAAAATTTTTTCGTATTTAAAAGGTAGCGGCTGAGTGCTTCGGAGAAAAAGTCGTGATCTCCGACTTCGCAGGCAAGCACACGCAATAGCACATCGGATTGTACTTTTACATATTGATTATTTCGGTCAAGATCATAGAAAAAGTGATCCTTATTATGATAGCAATGCTCCATCAAACTGTGGAGGCTTTGGTCGGCGAATTTGATCCAGTCATGAGTGGTATCGCCAAGCTCGGTAGCGATTTTTGCTAGGTAGAGACGCTGGCAATATACATTGGCCGTGAGATCCGGTGCAAGAAACGGGAGATGCGGTGAGTCTGGATGACACTGGGTCGCGTCACCTGTATGCGGCACATCAGGTGCGTGCCAGAAGCGAGGTGAGCGATCATGCCCGGTATCAAATGTGGAGAACGCTTCGACGCAGCCAGTTTGGCGTGTATTCCGGTATGTGGTGAGCCACGTGTCGTATTTGGCCATTGCGTCATACATCTTTTTCAGGAATACTTTGTCACGGCCATTAAGCTGGTAATGTGTCCAGACGCTTCGTGCGAGCGGCGAGACGAGTTGGATTTGGCGGTAATTCGGTCCGTCCGGCGTTACTTTATAGGGTATGAGTCCATCTGCGCGTTGATAGGTGGCGAATTGTTCAAATGTATGTTGCGCAATGTCCGGTAAAAAGCGAGAGAGAATCTCCGCATTAATGGTGCCGGTGCTCTCAAGCCAGGTTCCGTGATAGATTCCACCTTCATGCAGTACGGGTTTGCCTGTGCCGTGGTCTTTGATGCATTGTGCGAGCTGTGTATGAGCCTTCGTTATCATTCCTTCAAGCTGGGTGTTGGTTGAGACAAAGTGTGTGGTGCGGTCAGTTGATTGGTCGATCTGATCATATAAACGAGAAAGGATTGCCTGCGTCATCATATTCTCTCCTTTATGATAGGTTTGAGATTAGTTTACCTGTTTATAAGGGTGCGCGGGTATGGAATTTTGCTTTTAAACGGATGTATTTGGAGTTTTTCCGATGTATGTTGGATGAGACGCGATGTACTTCGGCTCATCCTTCTTGCTAAACCACCGGCCACCTCACCTCCCGCCCCGCCCACTCACTCCACAACAAAAAAGACCCAGCATCGGCTGGATCTCCTAATCTCTACACCACCGTCAAAGCGGTCGGCTTTAATGGATCGGTATCATATAGTTCAAATTGCTCGCCAACGCCCATGCCTTGTTCACGCAGGCTTTGCTCGACGGTGAGTCGGGCGAGGTCCTTCATGTTGTTATCAAGGCTAAGGTGCGCAAGGTAGATTCGGCTTGTTGTATCGCCGATTACGTCTGTGAGAGCAAGTGCGGCGTCTTCGTTGGACACATGGCCGACGTCGCTTAGGATGCGGCGCTTGACGTTCCAAGGGTAACGACCGATTCGCAGCATATTGAGGTCATGATTGGATTCAAAGACAAACATGTCTGCTCCTTTGATCGTTCCTTTAATCCGGTCGCTCACATAGCCCATGTCCGTCGCGATGACTAGCTTTCGGCCATTATGGCGGAACACGTAAAACATTGGCTCGGCGGCATCATGGGAGACGCCAAAGGATTCGACTTCCAGGTCACCAAAGCTACGTACGGTTTCCATATTAAAATGGAATTTTTGATCAACTGGAATGGTTCCAAGATTGCTTTCCATGGCGTTCCATGTTTTTTCGTTGGCGTAGATCGGTAGCTTGTGGCGTCTGGCGAAGATGCCGACACCTTTTATGTGATCACTGTGTTCATGAGTGACCAGGATCCCATCAAGCTCCTTGGGATCTCGATCAATTTCCTGAAACAGCTCGTCCATCTTTTTGCCGCTGAGGCCAGCATCGACCAGCAAACGCTGTGTGGGTGTTTCCACATACATGGCGTTTCCTGTACTGCCACTTGCCAACACACTAAATCGCAAGGCCATAAGTGGCCTCCTTTCCGGTTAATCCTCTATCATCTCTTCATCATCGGGTTCAAGATCAGTTGGCTGCTCGAGCTCAGGATCAATGACATCGCCTTCGTCATCCAGGATCCCTTGCTCCTGCACAATCCCTTCAAAGGCGTTAACGAGATACGTGACCTCGCCGATATCTTCTCCTTTATCAACGACAATTTTCATGATTGGAGCAAAGACTCGAGATTCTTTGAAAAAGCTATAGTAGCCTAACTGAAAGTCCGTCACCCGTTGATTCATAGTAATATATTGTTGGTTAAATAACGTTTCAATTGCACGCAAATTGATGAGTGTATCCTTTGGATCTCCTTGCTTCTCGAAATTCCAATACTCTTGTTCATAGGCATACACTTCATCATCTGTGTTCACAAACAACCGTAGGGGCTCGTTTTGATTCGTAAACACGGGCAATTCATCAAAAATTTGATCAAGGTAAATGACACTGTTTTCTTCTCGCACAAATTGATATTGTTCGCCGTGTGTTACATAAGCGGATAAAAATTGATTAAGGGTCTCTCGCTCTTCTCCAATTGGAAACGGGTCATCAAGCGTTGAGATCAGGGTTTGTTCATCCTTTAGCTCTGCGGTTTGCCCGTTGAGTGCAAGGGATTCGACATCTTCTGATTCCATCGTTTCTTTTTGACCAACAAGGTACTCCACTTCTTCTAAATCATCGGGTAGCTCCACATCGATGCTTACTTGATTTTCTCGTAATCGATCCTGTGTGCTGTTCCCGCTAATTAAGCTCAGTTGATTTTCATCATTCACCTGATAAAGCTGATAACCAAGGAAGAGGTTTAAGAAAAGGAAGGTCATAATGAATACGGTTTTGGTTCTACTCCAATTCATTTGCCCCTCCCTCTGCCGGAACCTTCTGCCAGCTACTGTTATTATCAGTGAACACATACCATGCTGGTTCAAACGTTACGAGACCACGCTGGTTATCTTGATCAACCATCTCATATCCCACTCGAATATCTTGAATACTTTCAAGATCAAAGTTTTCTGCCGCTTCAAGCTTTTCAATGACACTCTCACCTGATTGCAGCTCGATCATACTTTCATCGATTGGTGTATTATCCAGCTTAAGGAGAGGTCGAATGTAGCTTGTTGTCTGGGTACCTGACTTATCTACACTTATCGTCATGCTATCACGGCTATTTTTGAAATTATAAACAGGTAGATTGTTCACATATAACCGGTACACGGCTGACTCACGCTCGTTTGATTCTCGCCACCAGCTTAATACATAATCGTTCGTCCACCCGTTGTGGTTATTAATGTAGTCAAAGCTTGTCTGCGGAATACTGGTTGATAAACTGGATGAATCGGAAGTAGAAGAGTTCCGATAGGTCATAAAGTTCTCATTATCTCGCAGATTTAAAATTCGTGTTCCATCTGTATACGTAAATTCCCCATTGCTTTGGCGATAGTTTCGCACCGTTTTCGGATCAGGGAATAAGGTTTGCGTAATGTCATCTTTCGGCACCCGATCGGTTGAATACTGCAGACGCGCATACTCATTTGCATTGGTTGGGATATAGATATTTTCCTGATTCAATAAAACCGCTTGGCTATTCGTAGCATTTACAGTCATTGCCGGAACAGCTGTATTATCATCTAGGAATCGGTCTAGATCTGATGACTGAAAGGTTGTAGAGATTTCAAAGGGTGCCTTGTCAGCAGAAGAATACACTTGTAGCTTTACGCCATCTCCATCATCGTACAGTAGAATTCGATCGACCCCACGTAACGGCATCTCATCCTCTTCTCCGGTTTCCCCAAACAAACTCATAAACATTTTTATTGGGATTCGGTCGGGAAATACAAACTCAATGCCTGTTGTAACATCTGTTGGCGGGAAAGGATTTGTTTCATATAATTCTGCGTTCAAAAGTGTTTCATAGATTTGATTAAACAAATCATTTGTCTCAAGCACCATGTAGCTTTCTCCAAATTGGTGCTTAATGATTTTACTCGGTCGAATAACATCCTCAATCGACTTGTTTTCACCAATTCGATTCACTTCAACTGCTTCAGAATCTTGTTCCATCAAATCAGGCTCGTAGGTCCACAGAAACCAAGTTAAGACTAAACTTAAAAGGACCAAAAAAACGAGTAACCATGTTTTAAGTCGTTCATAATATAGTCCTCTCACGTTCACATGTCTCCTCCCTTAGATGTTGAGTAGGGTAATGTGAAGTAAATGGTCGTTCCTTCTCCGTACTCACTGTGCACCCATATGTCTCCACCGTGGGCTTGAACTAATTCTTTGGCAATCGCAAGACCAAGTCCCGTACCACCTATATTTCGCGCCCTCGCACGATCGACACGGTAGAATCTGTCGAATATTTTCATCTGACTTTCCCGGGGAATACCCATCCCTTGGTCAGCAATACTTACGCGCACATGATTTCCTTGATGGAGCAAGGTTGTTGTGATGTTTGCGCCCTCAGCAGAGTATTTTAGTGCGTTTGAAATTATGTTGTCTAATACTTGAATCAATTTATCCTGATCCATTTCAACATAGCTTGGTTTTTTCGATATATGTCGATTTAATTCGATATTCTTTTCCTGGGCAATAATTTCAAAGCGATCGAGTACTTCATGCAAAAATTGTCCAAAATCAATCCATTGTAGATTAAATTGGTAATCATCGCTGTCGATTTTTGAAAGCTGCAGTAAGTCATTTACGAGACGAATCATTCGTTCCGTTTCATTTTGCGTAACTTTCAAGAAACGAGGTCCCATTTCCTCGTCCCGCATCACACCGTCTTCTAATGCTTCAAGATAGCTTTTCATCGTTGTCAGAGGCGTACGTAGCTCGTGTGAAACGTTCGCTACAAACTCACGACGCTCCTGTTCAATCTTTTCTTTTTCCGTGACATCATGTAGAACGGTAATTAGTCCATTGATTGGCCCCTCGTCCTCTTGAATCACGGAGAAATTCGCTTCGAGCAGGTATTGCCCTTCTTCATTACTAAAATCAAGTAGAAGGGAGCCTGAGTGATCATAGAGATCATACACGCCAAACGTATCTGTTAGCTTAAGCACGTCGGTTAAAGGCTGACGCATCACCTGTTTACTAGAAACGCCGAGCAACTCTTCAGCTCGTTTATTTAGTAAAATAACACGACCATTCTGATCCGTTGCAACCACACCGTCCGTCATGTTAGAAAGCACAGAGCTTAGACGTTTTTGCTCACGATCACGAGTTAACGTCGCATCATGAAGCTTCATCGTCAGCTGGTTAAAAGACGTTGCCAGCTGCCCGATCTCATCCGTACTATATACCTTTACCTGACGTGAGAAATCCCCATGACTCATACGTAAGGTTTGCTTTCTCATTTCCAAAATCGGCACAATGATTGTCCGCGCAAGCAAAATAACGAGAATCGCCGATATAATTAATGCAATCGTCGTTCCCTTAAAGAGAATGCTATTAATCTCACTTATTTGTGTATAAATATCCTCAAGCGACGCCTGAATGTAGATAACCCCAAGCACCGTTTCATTGTCCTGCATAATCGGAACAGCCATAATGCGGAAACGTTCCTTATTCGAGTCGAGCACCTCACCCTCCTCGGTTGAACCAAGCAAGGCACGCTTCACTCGAATCTCATTATTCCGCATCCCAATCTGATCGCGCGCTCCCGTATTGGATGTCCCTAGAATCACTTCATTCTTATCAATTACCTGAACGGTTGCATTATCAATCGTAAAGAAATCTCGTAACAGTGAGTTAATATCATCTGTGAGCTGTTCCCGTTCCTCAGGAGGGTTCCCAAGTACCTGGGCCAGCTGATAGTTTAACAGAGTAGAGCGCTCGCTCAGCACATCAAAATGATTCTCTAAAAGATCCTGCTCAAGCTGCCTTGAAAAGTACACACCAATCACTTGAACGGCTACAAGGATTAAAAGAACATAGGCGATAATCAGCTTAAACTGAATGGATTTAAAGAAGCCAATTCTTCTATCCATTAAGACTTCTCCTGCTCCTCTGGTTCTGGTTCATTTAAGAAATATCCGACTCCGCGACGTGTAATAATCCACGCTGGGAAGCTTGGGTTGTCCTCTACTTTTTCACGCAAACGACGTACGGTTACATCAACAGTCCGCACATCTCCAAAGTAATCATAGCCCCAAACAGCCTGAAGCAGATGTTCTCTGGTCATCACTTGGCCAAGATGTTTGGCAAGGTAATGGATTAATTCAAACTCACGGTGAGTCAGCTCAATCGGTTCCCCGCGTCTCTTAACCTGGTACGCATCTGGATAGATGACGAGACTTCCAATCACAAGCTCTTTCTGTGCCGGTGCTTCCTCCGTTGTCTTCTGACGACGCAGGTTCGCTTTTACACGCGCAAGAAGCTCTCTTGTGCTAAACGGCTTCGTTACATAATCATCTGCCCCAAGCTCAAGTCCTAGCACTTTATCAATCTCCGAATCCTTAGCTGTTAGCATAATGATCGGAATATCATAGCTTTTTCGTACTTCTCTACATACTTCCATTCCATCTTTATGAGGAAGCATAATATCTAATAAAATTAAATCAGGCTTCTCCTGTTTAACTTGTTCCATAGCCTCAACGCCGTCATAGGCACAGACGACCTCAAATCCCTCTTTTTCGAGGTTAAATTTTAAGATATCTGCAATGGGACGTTCGTCATCCACAACGAGAATTCGTTTATCCATTAACAAGTCTCTCCTATTCTTATCAAACTTCTTTTAGTTTAACACAAATAACCCCGCGACCAAACGACATCCATATGTACCGTTGCACGGGGAAAAGCTTATCTATATACGTTCTTTGCAATCAATTCAACCCACTCGTACAAAAAGAACCCTCAATCAAGTATTCATGATGAGGGTTCTCTAGCGAATGAATGCCGGCCAGAGGACTTGAACCCCCAACCTACTGATTACAAGTCAGTTGCTCTACCAATTGAGCTAGGCCGGCAAATGGTGGCTCAGGACAGAATCGAACTGCCGACACACGGATTTTCAGTCCGTTGCTCTACCAACTGAGCTACTAAGCCACACTACTATTCAAATAAAATGGCGGTCTGGACGGGACTCGAACCCGCGACCTCCTGCGTGACAGGCAGGCATTCTAACCAACTGAACTACCAGACCGAATAAATGGTGACCCGTACGGGAATCGAACCCGTGATACCGCCGTGAAAGGGCGGTGTCTTAACCGCTTGACCAACGGGCCACTATGTAAAGATTTTTTAAAAAGAAAGTGAGCCATGAAGGATTCGAACCTTCGACCCTCTGATTAAAAGTCAGATGCTCTACCAACTGAGCTAATGGCTCATGTTTTTAACATGTTGTCTTTGACGACAAGATTTATCTTAGCATATATGCTTGTCCTGCGCAACACTTTTCTAAAAAAAGTTGTGATTTCATGTACTTTTTTCTCTTAACCAAGAATATCTAATAAAACAGGGGAATGCAAGGAGCAATTTTGCTCCCTGCGCCTCCTGTAACTTAAGCAAATACTCCACGAACAAGATTCGTTTGATCACGATCTGGTCCTACAGAGAAGATTGTTAACGGAATACCTGTTAACTGAGATACACGCTCAATATAATGACGAGCATTTTCAGGTAGATCAGACAAGCTTTTCGCTCCAGTAATATCCTCAGTCCAGCCTGGAAGCTCTTCAAATACCGGCTCACACTCAGCAAGTACCTTTAAGCTAGCTGGGAACTCTTCCATCACTTCTCCACGGTACGTGTATGAAGTACAAATCTTTAATGTCTCAATTCCAGTTAATACATCGATAGAGTTAAGAGAAAGATCTGTAATTCCGCTTACACGACGAGCATGACGTACAACCACACTATCAAACCAACCCACACGACGTGGACGACCTGTTGTTGTTCCGTACTCATTCCCTACATCACGGATCAATTCACCCGTCTCATCATGAAGCTCAGTTGGGAATGGACCATCTCCAACACGAGTTGTGTACGCTTTGGATACACCAACCACATGGTTAATCTTTGAAGGACCTACACCAGAACCAATCGTTACTCCACCCGCGATTGGGTTAGAAGACGTAACAAATGGATACGTACCTTGGTCAATATCAAGCATAACACCTTGCGCACCTTCAAATAGAACACGACGGCCATCATCTAATGCATCGTTTAACACAACAGATGTGTCGCACACATACTTAGCGATTTGCTGCCCGTAGTCATAGTACTCTTCAAAAATTTCTTCTTTCGTAAAACCTTCTGTCTCATAATATTTCTCAAACAGACGGTTTTTCTCTTTAAGATTTAGCTCAAGCTTCTCTTCAAATGTTTCTTTATCTAATAAGTCAGCGATACGAATGCCGATACGCGCTGCCTTATCCATATATGCAGGGCCAATCCCTTTTTTGGTTGTCCCAATTTTATTTACGCCTTTACGATCCTCTTCCACAATATCAAGCTTTAAATGATAAGGAAGAATCACATGTGCACGATTACTAATTTTAAGGTTACTTGTGTCTACATCACGATCGTGTAAATATTTTAACTCTTCAAGAAGTGCTTTCGGGTCAATCACCATTCCGTTTCCAATCACGCAATCCTTCTCTTTATAGAAGATTCCGGATGGAATAAGGTGAAGCTTATACTTCGTTCCACCAAACACAATCGTATGTCCCGCGTTATTTCCACCTTGGTAACGTGCGACAACCTCTGCTTTTTCAGAAAGATAATCGGTAATTTTTCCTTTTCCTTCGTCGCCCCACTGTGTTCCTACAACAACAACTGATGACATTTGTTGCACCTCCAACTCTCTTCTAAAAACCCTTGATAAGTATATCAGCTAGAGATAGCATCGTCAAACAAAACACGAACATTCTTATTCGGTAATTCTACATTTGTTCGTATAAAAAGAGCTTACTAGAGTTGATAAGGGGTCACTGGTTCTAAATAATAGGTTCTTGCTTAATATAGTGGATTGGGAGTGGGGTGAGCGTAGGTTCTTGGTTGAGTCGCTTTTTCTCTTGGTTTTGTGTTGTGTGGGCTTGGTAATTGGGCTCTGTTTCTTGGTATCGAGGTGTGCTCCTTGCTTTTCGATCGCTTTTTCTTGTTATCAGATCTCTCTTCTTGATTGAGCCCCCCTTCTAGCTTGCTAAAATGTCCATTTCTCTTGATAACGGCTCTGCGCTCTTGTTGCATGAGCTTTTCTTCTTGCTAACGCTACCCGCAGGCTTGGTTTTTAAGCTTTTCTTCTTAGTAATCACCTATTTTAAACGTGTACACGTTTATTCCTTATTTGTAGACGTGTTCTTGGTTGAGTCGCTCTTTCTCTTGGTTTTGTGTTGTGTGGGCTTGGTAATTGGGCTCTGTTTCTTGGTATCGAGGGGTGCTCCTTGCTTTTCGAACAGCTTTTCTTGCTATCAAGAGACACTTCTTGATTGGCCCCCCTTCTTGCTTGCTCCGCACCTCATTCTTCTTGGTAACATCTTTGCGTTCTTGCTTTATTTGCCTTTGTTCTTGGTTTCCATGCACTTCTGCTTAGTAATCATCATTCTTAAACGTGTACACGTTTAGTCCTTATTGAATGTGATTTTCTCTTGGTATCTTCGAACTTAGTTTAGGGGCTCTATCCTTTATTTGTCTTAATAACGTCCTTACATTCTTAGTACTGACATCTAAGTTCTATTCCCCAACACATACCTTAAATCGATCTCGTTTCCCCGCTTTTTTTAGGTTTGATCATGCATGAAAGAAGGCACAGAGGAATAAGGTTGTACAAGGGAGATGAGAGGAGTGAATAGATGCGAGCGTTTAGTAATAAGTTATGGGCGTTTTCAGTCTTTTTATTACTACTAGCCATTTCGTTGTACGTGATTACAGCTAATATACATAGTTACTATTTATTTATCGGTATGATTTTCGTTACAACATTGTTTGTGTTAAATGTTGTGTTCGCTCTTGTTGTGGAGATGATTAAGTGGGTGTTCAAACCTGTTGGAAGACATGCAAGATAAGAGCATACAAAAAAGCAGAGCGAATGTGGCTCTGCTTTTCTCATTTATGCGCCTGGTGGCATGTCTCGTTCGTCGTGTCGTCTGTCGAGGTTTACGAATTTGTTGTATTCCTTAACAAAGGCGAGCTCGACGGTTCCGACTGGGCCGTTCCGTTGTTTGGCGATGATGATTTCGATGATGTTTTGGTTTTCCGATTCTTTGTCATAGTAATCGTCACGGTATAGGAACGCAACGATATCGGCATCCTGCTCGATACTTCCTGATTCCCGGATATCAGACATCATCGGGCGTTTATCCTGTCGTTGCTCTACGCCACGTGATAGCTGAGATAAGGCAATAACCGGGACTTCGAGTTCCCTTGCGATGGCCTTTAGGGTACGCGAGATCTCCGATACTTCTTGCTGACGGTTCTCGCCGCTTCGGCCGTTACCTTGGATCAGCTGCAGGTAGTCGATCATGATCATACCCAGTCCATTTTCTTGCTTCAGACGGCGGCATTTGGCACGGATATCGTTTACTTTAACACCGGGTGTGTCGTCGATGTAGATCCCGGCCTTTGAGAGTGAACCCATAGCCATGGTCAGCTTTTGCCAATCCTCATCGTTTAAAGCACCGGTTCTCATGCGTTGGGCGTCAATATTGCCCTCGGCACAGAGCATCCGCTGTACAAGCTGACTGGCGCCCATCTCTAAGCTAAAGATGGCGACACTTTCCTCTGTTTTTGTGGCAACGTTTTGCGCAATGTTTAAGGCAAAGGCCGTTTTACCTACTGATGGACGAGCGGCAACGATAATTAAGTCATTGCGCTGGAATCCGGCCGTCATTTTATCAAGCTCGGTAAAACCAGTGGCAATTCCGGTAATATCGCCGGTTTGATTTTGAAGCATCTCAATTCGGTCGTAGGTTTCAACGAGCACGTCTTTAATTGAGATAAAGGCACTTGTGTTTTGACGGTGTGAGACTTCGAGAATGGTCTTCTCCGCTTCATTTAAAATGGTATCGACTTCTTCTTCGCTCGCGTACCCTTCCGCTGCAATATCTGTTGCCACGCGAATGAGTCGTCTTAGTACAGACTTTTCTTCCACGATCCGGCTATAGTATTCAACGTTTGCAGCAGTCGGGACAGCATTAGCGATGTCCCCTAGATACGCAACTCCACCAATTTCCTCAAGCCACTTCCGATCCTGCAGGTCAGAGGTGACGGTGACTAAGTCAACGGGCTCACCTTTTTCAGCAAGCTCAACCATCACCTGATAGATGCGTTGGTGCGAGGCCCGGTAAAAGTCTTCTGGCATCAGCTTCTCCGTTGCAGTAATTAACGCTGCATCTGAGAGAAAAATAGCACCTAGTACTGCCTGCTCTGCTTCTATATTTTGTGGAGGGGTTCTGTCTGAAAACAACTCACTCACGATTACTCTTCCTTTCGCAAAAAAAACAACCGCCTCCAGCTTGGAGGACAGCTGCTTTTCCAGGTCTCTCTTATTCTTCAATCACATGTACTTTAACAGTTGCTGTTACTTCAGGGTGAATCTTAATTGGTACTTTGGTGACGCCGAGTGAGCGGATTGGCTCATCTAAACCAATTTTGCGTTTGTCGACTTTCTTTTTCATCTTCTTCAGTGTCTCAGCAATTTGCTTCGTTGAAATGGCTCCGAATAAACGTCCGCCTTCTCCTGATTTTGCTTTGATTTCAACTGTTAGCGCTTCTAGCTCATCTTTATATGCTTTCGCCTCAGCTAGTTCCTCTTCTTGTTTCTTATCCGCACTTTTCTGCTTTGCTTCAAGGTCCTTGAGGTTTCCTTTTGTTGCAGTAACAGCTAAGTTGTTTGGTAGAAGATAGTTGCGTGCATATCCTTCAGATACATTCTTCTTCTCGCCTTTTTTCCCTTTTCCTTTAACATCTTCTAAGAAAATAACTTCCATTATTCGTCTCCCCCTGTCACTTCATCAATGGCTTCTTGAAGCGCTTCTTTTGCTTCTTCCACGCTTATCCCCTCAAGCTGGGTAGCCGCATTGGACAGATGTCCTCCGCCATTTAGTCTTTCCATTATAACCTGAACGTTTATTTCGCCCAACGATCGTGCACTGATACTGATTAATCCATCCTCTCGCTGCGAGATCACAAAGGATGCAACCACTTGTTTCATGGTGAGCAGCGTATCGGCTGCCTGAGCAATAATCAATTGCGTGTATGTCTCTGTTGGATCTGCTGTGGCAATCATATAGCCTTCGCGGTACATCTCACCTGATTCAATCAGCTTAGCACGCTTTTTATAGTGGTCCAAGTCTTCTTTCAGGAGCTTTTGGACCAGCACCGTGTCGGCTCCGTTTGAGCGTAGGAATGATGCAGCATCAAAGGTTCTCGCACCTGTTCGCACGGCGAAGCTCTTCGTATCAACGATAATCCCGGCAAGGAGCGCTGTGGCTTCAAGTCGATCCATATTTAATTGCTTTGGCTGGTATTCAAGTAACTCTGTAACAAGCTCAGCTGTAGACGACGCATAAGGCTCCATATACACAAGAACAGGGTCGTTGATAAAATCTTCGCCACGTCTGTGATGATCAAGTACAACGACTCGATCCACCATATCAAGCAGTTTTGGTTCAATGACCATTGACGGCTTGTGTGTATCCACAATCACGAGCAGCGTTTCTTTATCAATTAATGAAACAGCTTCTTCTGGTGAAATAAATTGTGACCAAAGGTGATCGTGTGTTTCCACTTCTTCCATTAATCTTTGTACATCTGCATTCATATCACTTTGATCAAGAACAATGTATCCTTCTCGGTCATTTACATCTGCAATTTTTAGTACACCGATTGAGGCACCGATTGCATCCATATCCGGTCGCGAATGCCCCATCACAATCACACGTTCACTTTCTGTCACAAAGTCACGTAAGGCATGAGAAATGACTCGTGCTCGTACACGCGTACGTTTCTCCATAGCATTGGTTTTGCCCCCGTAGAACCTGACACGACCATTCTTTCGTTTGATCGCTACTTGGTCTCCACCACGCCCCAACGCAAGGTCTAAGCTTGATTGTGCGACTTGCCCTAGCTCTCTAAGAGAAGATTCGTCTGTTCCCACACCAATACTTAGCGTAATGGACGCTTTTTCTCTACTCGTTGCCTCTCGGATCTCATCCACAATCGCAAATTTATTTTCTTCCAACAACAAAAGGGATTTATAATTCATCACAGCGAGGAACCGATCTGACGCCGTTCGCCTAAGAAAAATATCATAATCATTAGCCCACTGATTTAACGTGGACGTAATTGTACTCATCATACGACTTCTGACCTGCTCTTCCATCCCCTGGGTTACTTCATCGTAGTTATCCAAGTAAATCAATGAAACAACGGTCTGCGTATCTTCGTACAGCTCTTTTGTTTCTTCCTTTTCGGTTACATCGGTTAAGTATATGAGTCGCTCGTTGCGTTCAACTTCTACGTGATAAAAAACCGAATCCACTTGAATCGTCTCAGATGTAGAGCCCTCATCAAGAATAACGAGGAGTTCTTCACTAATCACAGAGAGATTCTCTCCAATCAGATCCACTTCAATTCGATTGTTCACAAAAGGATTCACCCATTGAATCACATGATTCTCATTATACAGAATGATACCAACTGGGAGATTGGCTACAGCACCCTCTCCAGCCTTATTCACACGATAGGAAAGAGTAGAAAGGTACGCCTCTAGCTCTTGTTCAAACCCCTTTTTGGCATAAACCGAATAAAAGGCAACAAGAATGACAGCAGCAAAGCTTGCGAGACCTATCTGCCAATGCCAAAAGGTAATCAACGTGCTTAACACAATCGCCACAGCAAACAATGCAATGACATGATAGCCGTGCCATCGATTCATTATAGACTTCGGCATTCTTGTCAACTCCTACTTTCTCTGGCTTCCCAGCCTGCTTTTCAAATCAAGAACCAGATCAGCAATTCCGACCAGTCTAACAATTTGTTGAAGCGGCGCAAGTACTAATGTTATAACCACAGCAAGAATTCCTAGAATCTTAGGAAGCTTCTTCAAATGGAAGAAGAATAAGATAAAGGATAGTCCTTGGATAGTCATAATGGTTTCAATTAATAAAAACACATTGGTTACCGCAATAAAAAGAGTGCTACCCTCTTCTGGTTGCGTTGTAAGTAGTAAGATAAACGCAATCAAATAGTACCAAATAAACGCCTTAGGGAATCCCCATTCACGTAAAGGAGGTACTCGGTTGGCCTCTAAATTACAGCGTCTTAACAAGATACCCGCTAGCCAGACTGTTATAACTCCCATAACAGTTCCAGTTAGAACCAATATATATGGGATAATAGAAGGAATAAATGTTAAGTTCGTCGTTACTGATTCAATTTGTTCCGACGAGGTCCCTGCTTGTTCCAGGAAGGATGTCACTTGGTCACGTTGTGTTGAAATCATCTCTCGCAAGCTTTGGTCTGATAGAAGCGTTAACAGCACATACCCAACTAATAGGTGAAAAATGTACGTTAAGCTCGCTCCAATCAATACAGCAAACCCATCGGCCTTTCTGCGGTGAAGCTCACCAATCACTATACCAACAGAGGCCCACACAAAGGTTAAAATAAACGCTTCAACGAACAGAGCTGTTAGGATACAGAGAAATCCAAAGAGAAGGAGTGAAGGCTTAATTCCATGACGCGCTGCAAAATAAACAAGCGGTAGTGGCAGAGTCCAAAGAACTACCACATTCAAGATCGGAACAAGAAGTGTAGCAAGTAATAGTAAAACATATAGTCCAACAATCAAAATGCCGTCTTTCCAAGCACTTTTTTGATTCACAATGTCACCTCTTTTTACAAGAAACACATACCCTTTTTCATAAGAAAAAAGAACGAATGTAAGCTCAATATATACCTGTCTATTTTATCGTAATTGCTTACAGAATTAAAGGTTTCCTTTTAGTGTACACTCTTTCTGTAAAAAAAATAAATCGACGAGGAACGGATTCCTCGTCGACCTATTTAATCAACATTAGTTTACTTCGTTAACATAAGGAAGTAATGCGATTTGACGTGAACGCTTGATAGCGATAGTCAATTTACGTTGGTACTTAGCAGACGTTCCAGTCACACGACGAGGCAAGATTTTGCCACGTTCTGAGATAAAACGTTTAAGAAGCTCAGTATCCTTATAGTCAATGTGCGTAATTTTGTTTACAGTGAAGAAACAAACTTTCCGGCGTTTAGGACGACCACGACGAGCCATAACGGAACAACTCCTTTCTTATGATTGATCAGGCAGAAAACTTAAAACGGTAGATCATCGTCCGAGATATCAATGGGTTTCCCATCATTTGCAAATGGATCATCCTTATATCCACCCTGCTGCTGCTGACGGTTATCGTTCTGGTTTGGAGCGTAACCACCTTGAGCATAGTTATTGTTAGACTGTGAACCACTATTTTGTTGGTTATTCTGACTGTTACGCGGTTCCAGGAACTGGACGCTTTCGGCAACGATTTCGGTCACATAGACGCGACGGCCTTCATTGTTGTCATAGCTTCTTGTTTGTACACGGCCATCGACGCCTACCAAGCTGCCTTTAGTTAAAAAGTTAGCTACATTTTCAGCTGGTTTACGCCATACAACGCAGTTGATGAAGTCAGCTTCACGATCTCCCTGTTGATTCGAAAATGGACGATTCACAGCAAGTGTAAAGTTGGCAACAGCTACTCCGCTTGGTGTATAACGTAATTCAGGATCTTTTGTCAGGCGACCAACTAGGACAACACGATTGAGCATCCAAATCCCTCCCGCTTCTAAAAGTATTAAGACGGTCCCCGAGAGGATGTCCAAAAGCAAGATTAAGCGAGACTGCTTAACCTCTGGTTTTAATTATTGTTCGTCTTTAGTTACTAGGACACGAATAACGTTGTCGTTGATTTTGATTAAGCGATTAAATTCATTAAGCGCATCAGAATCAGCAGCAGCGTTTACGTTTAGCAGTACGTAGAAACCTTCAGTGAAATCATTGATTTCATAAGCTAAACGACGTTTACCCATTTCATTAACCTTTTCGATCTCAGCACCATTCGTTGTTAATACGTTGTTAAAACGTTCAACGATTTCTTTATAAGCTGATTCTTCCAGGTTTGGAGCGATGATGTACATAATTTCGTACTTACGCATTCCGGCCACCTCCTTTTGGTCTAAGCGGCTCCGATTAACAGAGCAAGGAGCAAAACTCATCGACAGAGTCATTTTACTCACAACAATTAATGATAGCAGATTTGGAGCAAATAGGCAAGTATATGAGGGAATGAAAAACAATAAAATCGAGTTACGTTATTATGATGCTCTAGTCGTCGCTACAGAGAAGGGGCACGCTTTCCTGTGGAGGGCTTTGAACGAATTGGCTGTGCCAATTCATTTCAACCTTGCCCTTTTCTCCACTAGGAGTCGACCCCTTCTCTTTCGCTGGTTTTGGGTGGGTTATGTGCTGGGATTTGGATTAGTAAATATTGATGGAAATTCTCGCGCACTTTCCACATAAGAAAACCCCGAGCGCTCTGCTGAACGCTCGGGGTTTTCTTTATTACTATTGTATTCTACTGTTTACACGTTAAAACGGAAGTGGATTACATCTCCGTCTTGGACGATGTATTCTTTTCCTTCTAAACGGACTTTTCCGCGTTCTTTAGCGACAGCCATTGATTTGGCGTCGACTAGGTCATCGTAGGATACGATTTCAGCACGGATGAAGCCACGCTCGAAGTCGGTGTGGATGATTCCAGCTGCTTGTGGTGCTTTGATTCCTTTTTTGAATGTCCACGCACGTACTTCTTGTACGCCTGCTGTGAAGTAGGTTTGTAGTCCGAGTAATTGATAAGCGGCACGGATCAGTTGGTCCAAACCAGATTCAGCGATTCCTAGGTCATCAAGGAATTCTTGTTTTTCGTCGCCTTCAAGCTCAGCAATCTCTTCTTCAATCTTTGCACAAACGACGATGACTTCACTGTTTTCTTCAGCTGCAAAAGCTTTAACCTTTGCTACATAATCGTTTTGTTCTGGGTCCATGATATCTTCTTCACTTACATTTGCTGCGTAAAGAACAGGTTTGCTTGTTAATAGATGAAGCCCTTTAACAATTTTCTCTTCGTCTTCTGTAAATTCTACGCTACGAGCTGGTTTTTCTTCTTCAAAGGCATCACGTAGCTTTTCAAGAACAGCGAGCTCTGCTACTGCTTCTTTATCCTTTGTACGGGCAAGCTTTGATACACGTGCAATACGCTTGTCCACTGATTCAAAGTCTGCAAGGATTAACTCTAGGTTGATAACCTGTATGTCACGAATCGGATCAACACTTCCGTTTACGTGTGTGATGTTATCATCAGCGAAGCAACGTACAACATGAGAGATCGCATCTACTTGGCGAATGTGAGATAAGAATTTGTTTCCAAGCCCTTCTCCTTTACTTGCTCCTTCTACAATTCCGGCAATGTCTGTGAATTCAAAAGCTGTTGGAATCGTTTTTTTCGGTTCAACAAGCTCTGTTAATACGTTTAAACGGTGATCGGGTACTTCAACGATCCCTACGTTTGGGTCAATGGTACAGAACGGATAGTTTGCAGATTCCGCTCCAGCTTGTGTGATAGCGTTAAATAACGTGGATTTCCCTACGTTTGGTAGACCCACAATTCCTGTTGTTAAAGCCAATTCAGTCACGTCCTTTTCTGTCTTCTCTATTTTGGCACAAGAAAACAAGGCAACGGATCAGGCTCCCCTCGCCTTGCTTTACTCACTACGTTCTGCGGATTCTAAAATCTTTTTAAGCTTGCGGGTGAATTCCTTACGTGGAAGCATCACACTGTGCTGACAGTTCATACATTTAATGCGTACGTCCATCCCAACACGAATCACTTTCCACTGATTGGCTCCACAAGGATGCGGCTTCCTCATCTCAACGATA
Organism: Alkalihalobacillus sp. NPDC127517; assembly: GCF_050276055.1. NCBI lineage: Bacteria > Bacillati > Bacillota > Bacilli > Caryophanales > Bacillaceae > Alkalihalobacillus > Alkalihalobacillus sp. NPDC127517. The sequence continues at coordinate 290,590 of NZ_JBNNQX010000003.1, forward strand.
TCGTTCAGGAAGAATTCCTTATCTGCCATTCAATTCGACCTCCTTGAAGCATACTGCTTCCATTATACACGATACCACAGTGAAAAGGGAAACCCTCTCGAATGCTTACAAGGTCTTTTTTGATGAAGGATGACGAAGGAATGGATATAAGATGATGGCAACAAGTAAATACAAATTGACTGCCCCATATAACGGATACAACACAGCAATCATTGAAGAAAATCCAAAGGTTGTTAGTGGTGCCATTACAGCAAGCAACAGCATAGCAACTAACCAGGTTTCTCCTTTTAAAACGCCTCTCAATCTAGAAATCAGTCCAAAGATACCTGCACCAGCTGTTGTATAAATAGCAAGCCAAAGTAAAACGGACATCGCAATAACCATAATAGACGGATATTGTTTAAGAATAACAAACAAGGGAATTTCGTAAAACATAATCTCATTTGCAATTTGTAAGAGAGATTCATTGTATAAATACGAAATCGAACCCATTAACAGGCCACTTCCAATGGTAGCTATCCAAATTTCTCCTCGATGCGAGATTTGATTACCGATCGCTGAGACAACAGCTACAATGGGCAAGATATTTAAAGCGGTAAATGTAATGGCTGACGGCCAATTAGATTGATGAGCGATATCAAAGCTGAAGGAAAATCCAAGTGAATATTGAAAGACTAGTAAGATACTAACTAAGGCAAGAATTAAGACTGGAATCAGAAAAGCATTCACGGTTGTCATGCCATCAGTATCACGCAAAAATAACAGGACAACAAAGGCAGCCGTTCCAACCATGCCAAGCCAGAATGGGATGTTATACACCTCAAGTGTCGCCCCTGCTCCTGCTAGCATGATGGTTGTTGTTGAAAACAGATAAGACAAAATAATCCAATCATAAAACCGTGCTAGCTTCGGTCCAACCAGTGTTGTTAACAATGGAACATATTGAGTGCTTTTTTGTTTATATGCTAGATTTAAGATCACATAACACGAAATCGTAAACAGCCCAGTGAATAAAAGAATGGCTACATTACTCTCAGCTCCAAAGAACTGCCAGAGCTCGCGTCCTGAGGCATATCCAGCACCTATTAGTGTTCCTACAATTAAGAACATCCATTTTAACCCATTTGCCCACATGAAAGCTCGCTCCCTTTTTTGTCTACATGTATAAAAACAGCGTTAACCTACTATACTGTTACTACTATGGCAAAGGAGTACAAGTTATGAGTCCAAACCTATGGCGTTTTAATAAAAAGAAACCAAAGCCGTTTCGTGTTCCGTATGATCAGATTCATTCTCATGATGCATTCGCCGAGAAACTTGTCGCTTATTGCAATTCGGTAGATGAACGAGATCTTGTCATCTTATGTGTAGGAACTGATCGCTCAACAGGTGATTCTCTTGGGCCATTGATTGGCTCAAAGCTTGAAGCGATGTCACTTAAACACTTTCACGTCTATGGGACACTTGCCTACCCTGCTCATGCGATGAATCTAGCAGATCGAGTTTCGGAGATTGCCACCTCTCATCATAAGCCCTTTATTATTGCGATCGACGCGTGTCTTGGACAAGAGAGCAATGTGGGATCACTAACCATTCAGGACGGACCTCTACACCCCGGTGCAGCTGTACACAAAAACCTTCCAAAGGTAGGAGATATCCATATTACTGGGATCGTGAATGTTGGTGGTTCAATGGAGTTTTATGTTCTTCAGAATACAAGGCTTCATTTAGTGATGTCGATGGCTGAAAGTATTGCCCAATCCATTTACTTAGCGGACCAACAGCTACACAATGTTTCCACTCAAAGACCTGCCATTCAAGCATTAATTCAATATAAACCAACAGATATAAAGCAGTAAATATCAAAAAAGAGGCATGCCGTCACAACGGTGCATGCCTCTTTTTCAATTTTAAACGTACGATAGGATCCAAATGACTAATGCCAGGACTGGTAATGCCGGTAATAAATTGGCTACACGGATTGTTGTTAGCCCTAAGATATTTAATCCAATAGCAACAACCATCACACCACCCGTAGCGGTCATTTCTAGAATAAACTGCTCTAGCAATACATTGGGCACAAAAGCCGCGATAGATGTAGCTAGAAGGGCAATGGTTCCTTGATATAACATAACAGGAATGGCAGAGAGCAAGACGCCAAATCCCATCGTTGAAGCGAAGATAATCGCAGATAGACCATCAAGCATTGCTTTTGTATAAAGCAATGAGTGATCTGCTCGAAGTCCACTATCAATGGATCCGAGAACAGCCATCGCTCCGACGACATATATTAATGAGGTCGTTACAAAGGCTTGGGCTACTTTTCCAGACTCCCCTGACTTCGCTGGCTTTAATTTGGATTCGATCCACACTCCCAGCTTATTTAAATAGGAATCAATGCCTATCCATTCACCTAGCACGGCCCCGACAGCTAAACATCCGATAACTAGTAAGAAATTTTCTGTTTGTAGACCCATTTGCAAGCCTAGTAAAATAATAGCAAGTCCAATTGCTTGTAGAACCGTTGTTTTCATCTTTTCCGGAATGTTTTGTACCATGAGGCCAAGGAAGCCTGCTACAATAATGGCCAAACCATTCACCAGTGTACCTGTTAATACCATATGAGAGTACGTCCTATTCTTTAGTTTTGCTTATTCTGTAAAAGCCTCAACGATGTCCTTGATTGCTTCAATTAATTGTTGAACTTCTTCTTCTGTGTTGTACGGTCCAAAACTCACTCTTACTAGTCCTTCTTCAACCGTTTGTAAGTGTTGATGGGTTTTAGGAGAACAATGTAATCCTGCTCGAACCGCGATCTGATAGTGGTTATCTAAAATCATAGCAAGCTCATGACTGGCGAGATGTTTCATGTGAAACGATATGACAGCAACTCGCTTTTGTACGTCAGTTGGACCAAAACATGTGACAGCTTCGATTGTGGACATTCCTTCTAGAAACATCTTCATTAACGCTTCCTCATGAGATTGAATGGCCTCTACACCTTGTGCCTTAATTGCTTGCACCCCCGCTAATAATCCCGCAATGCCAGGTGTATTAAGAGTCCCTGCTTCAAAGCGTTCTGGCCAGTTTGGAGGCTGTGTTTCAAGCTCTGAATATGCTCCAGTCCCGCCGAGGATTAGTGGATTCAGATCATAGTCATTGTAACTAATTAGCGCACCCGTTCCTTGAGGTCCGAGTAAACCTTTATGACCAGCAACCGCTAACAAATCAATATGATCTCTTTTCATTTGTATGTCCACTTTTCCAGCTGTTTGCGAGGCATCGACCACCACTGTAATTGAGTGGTCCATTAACTGCTCTCCTAATTCTTTTATAGGAAAAATAGCACCGGTTACATTTGATGCATGAGTAATGACAATCATTTTTGTCTGATCTGTTACTTGTTTAAGTACATCCTCAACGTTGAAGAGCTCCGAATCATCTGGTGTAAGATATGTCACGTGAACATTCAATTCTTGTTCGAGCCTATGTAATGGACGTAATACTGAATTATGCTCATAGGTAGTAGTTATAACATGATCTCCGGAGCTAAATGGAAATCCGAGAATAGCTTGATTTAATGCCATCGTTGCATTTTGATAAAACCAGACATGATTTGCATGAGGAGCTTCAAAGAACTGAGCTAATTCACTTCTTGCTTGCTTCACGATCGAAGCCGCCTTTTGCGATAAAGCATGTCCGCCGCGTCCAGGGTTAGCTGCAAAAGCATCTACAGCTTCCTTCATCGCCTCCCCTACTTGAGTTGGCTTTGGAAATGATGATGCCGCATGATCAAAATAAAGCATAGAATCGATCCTTTCATTAAAAAAAGAAGCCACCTTAAATGGATGACCTCATCTTTTTTCATTTTTAGATCATTATTTCTGTGTTTCTTCAATGGAGAGAATCTGAAGAATTCTTTCAAGGTCATCCTCAGAGAAATAATCAATTTCGATTTTCCCTTTTTTCTTACCAGGCTTAATCGCAACAGATGTCCCAAGTGTTGAACGTAAGAGGTCCTGTCTTTCTCTAAGAAAAGGAGAAAGATTAATTTTTCTTTTCTTTGTTTCACGTGAAACACGCTCATTGACCTGCTGGATTAAAAGCTCTAATTCTCTTACACTTAGCTTATCGTGTAAGACTTTCTCCAATAATGATGAGATTTTATTCTTGTCATTTAATCCAAGTAACGCTCGGCCGTGTCCCATTGAGATCTTACCATCTTGGATAAACTCTTGAACCACAGTTGGTAGTTGAAGCAATCGAATATGGTTCGCGATATGGGGTCTGCTTTTTCCAAGTCGCTTAGCCAGTTGCTCCTGTGTAACGTTTAAATGGCTCATAAGCTTCTGATAAGCGAAACCTTCGTCAATTGGATTTAAATCCTCACGTTGCAGGTTCTCAATTAATGCAAGTTCCATCATTTCATCTTCGGTATAGTCTTTTACAATAGCAGGTATTGTTTCAAGCTTTGCATGCTGAGCAGCTCGAAAGCGACGCTCACCGACCACAATTTCATAGCCTTTTATACTTTTACGGACAGTGATTGGCTGCAGCAATCCATGAGTTTGGATGGAATGAGCCAGTTCACTAATTGCTTCCTCTGTAAAGGTTTTACGAGGCTGATATGGATTGGGACGGATTTGTTTAAGAGCTATCTGCTCTATTTGTTCCTGTTTTTCATCAGAGTGTTCTGGAAAAAATGCCTGAAGACCCTTCCCTAAACCTTTAGCCATTCGTAACCACTTCCTTTGCTAAATCTACGTAAACCTCAGCTCCACGTGACTTTGCATCATACACAATGATTGGTTTCCCGTGACTTGGTGCTTCTCCAAGACGAACATTACGAGGAATGATGGTATCAAATACTTTTTCTCTGAAATATTTTTTCACTTCATCAATAACCTGGATGCCAAGATTCGTTCTGGCATCGAGCATTGTGAGCAGAACACCTTCTATGGCTAAGTCTGTATTTAAATGTTTCTGTACTAAACGAACTGTATTTAAGAGTTGGCTTAATCCTTCCAATGCATAATACTCACATTGAACTGGAATTAAGACTGAATCTGATGCAGTTAACGCATTAATCGTTAACAATCCTAAAGATGGTGGGCAATCAATAAAAATATACTCATACTCATCAGCAACCTCAGATAACGCTCGTTTTAATCGAACCTCTCTTGAAATTGTTGATACTAGCTCAATTTCTGCACCAGAAAGCTGAATAGTCGAAGGAATAACAGATAAGTTTTCAACCGTTGTTTCACGTATAACGGACTTTGTTTCTATATCTTCAACAAGCAGATCGTACACACACTCGTCTACGTCTCCCTTTTCTACCCCTACTCCACTTGATGCATTTCCTTGCGGGTCTATATCAACCAAAAGGACTCGATGTCCCAGAAAAGCAAGACATGCGCTTAAGTTTACGGCTGTGGTGGTTTTACCCACGCCTCCTTTTTGATTGGCAATCGAAATAATCTTGGCCACTTAGCCACCTACTTTCCCTCAAAAAGAACTATCATAAGTCGTTATTATTCTATCATAGTTTGAGAGAAAACATTTTAGAAAGTTGTGTGAGATCGGAAATCTCTTCAAAAAGTTGGGTAAAAAAAGAACCTATCTTTCAAAAGATAGATTACTTCTTAGGGATACGAATCGTGAATTGATAGAATTCATCGTTTTCTTCTTCGTCTGTATCTATATTCAGTCCACTTTGAAGAACCATGTCAACGGATTGCCTTATGGTATTCATCGCAATTCTCATATCCTTTGAATACGCTTTACGAGTTGGCTTCTTTTTCTTCTCTTCAGGAGCTTGACTTGCCTCCATTAAGGCTTTGACTCGTTCTTCGGTTTGTTTAACATTTAGCGAGTGTTCAATGATCTCGTTTAAGATGAGTTCTTGCTTTTCAGCATCCTTTAATACAAGTAAAGAACGTGCATGTCGTTCTGAAATTTTACGATCCAAGATGGCTTGTTGTACAAAATCAGGTAGATGAAGCAACCTAAGCTTATTTGCAATGGTTGACTGACCTCTTCCAAGTCTTTGTGCTAAACTTTCCTGCGTTAATCCATGAATTTCAATTAACTTTGCATACGCTACAGCCTCTTCAACCGCTGTTAATCCTTCACGTTGAAGGTTTTCAATAAGCGCGATGGAAGCGGTCTGTGAATCATTAAATTCTTTTACTAGCGCAGGGATCTTCTCCCAACCTAGATGTGTAACTGCACGCCAACGTCTTTCACCAGCAATAATTTCATACTTGTCGTCGCGCTTTCGGACAACAATCGGCTGAATGACACCATGTGTACGAATGGTCTGTGCGAGCTCTTCAATTTTCTCTTCATCAAATACGGTCCGTGGCTGAAAACGATTGGGTACAATTTCTGCTAGACTGAGTTGTTGTACTTCCTCATTCTCTTTTATCACTGCTGTTTCATCCTGTTTGTCACTAAAGCCAAATAGGCGTGAAAACGGCTGCTTCATCGCCCTGACACCACCTTCTGTTTATAAACCTCAATGTCCTATCTATCTATTCGACACTATGATCTATAATCCCTTTTTATCTCTAACTCTTTTATATCCAACCTGCGTGAGGTCGTCAAGATTTTGTTTAATTCTTAGCAATATTTATGTAAGATTGGCAGTGTTTCACGTGAAACACTGCCTGTAACATTTAGAGAGGCTGCTTAGCAGGAACGCCTGCTTTGCGTGGGTATTTCTTCGGTGTAGATCGTGTTTTTTGGAGTAAATAAATGGTTCTTTCGCTTTCTTCTTCAGGCAAGGTAAAATAGAAGGTTTCACCAACCGCACCACCTAATGTATCAAGTGCTTTTTTGGCATCCTTCAATTCTTCACCTGCCCCTGCTCCTTTCATGGCTAGAAACTCTCCTCCTGTTTTGGCAAAAGGTAAGCATAGCTCTGAGAGAACAGAGAGCCTAGCAACCGCACGTGCTGTGACGACATCAAAGCGTTCACGATAAGCCGGGTCCTGCCCAGCAATTTCAGCGCGGTTATGATGAAAACGTACATTCTCAAGCTTAAGCTCGGAAGCTAAATGTTCAAGAAAGCCAATTCGTTTTTTTAAGGAATCAATAATTGTGACGTGAATGTTTGGAAACACAATTTTAATAGGTAAGCTCGGAAAACCTGCCCCTGCTCCTACATCTAAAATTGATTTTGGCTCATTAAAGGAATAATAAAATCCTGCACTAATGGAGTCATAAAAATGTTTAAGATACACGTCTGACTCAGATGTTAATGCTGTTAAGTTCATCTTTTCATTCCACTCAACAAGAAGTTCAAAATAACGTTCAAACTGCCATTGTTGATGCTCAGATAACTCAATCCCTTTTTTTGATAAAGCTAGAACAAATTCACTTTTATTCATAGTTCCCTCTTTCTATGATTTCACTTTTGCTAGTTTTCCTTGCTCTAAATACACAAGAAGAATCGAAATATCCGCAGGGTTCACGCCAGATACACGAGATGCTTGACCAAGTGAAATTGGACGTACCTCAGCTAGCTTTTGTTTTGCCTCTGTGGCTAAGCCGTTAATAGCCATGTAATCAAGATCTTCAGGAAGCTTTTTGTTTTCCATTTTCTTCGAACGTTCAACTTGTTGCAGTTGCTTGCCAATATATCCTTCATACTTCACTTGGATCTCAACCTGCTCTGCGACATCATCAGCAATCACAGTGTCGGCTGCAGGAATAATAGAAGCAATATGTTGATACGTTAATTCAGGACGGCGCAATAAGCCGGCTGCATGCATCGCCTCTGCTAAAGGTGATGAACCTGCATCAGCTAGCATCTTATCCACTTCTGCAGATGGTTTAATAATGATTTTTTCAATTCGTTTTTTCTCAAACTCAATCTGCTCTTTCTTTTTCAAGAAGCGAGCATGGCGATCCTCTTTAATTAAGCCGATCTCATGGCCGATTTCCGTTAGACGTAAGTCAGCATTGTCATGACGCAGAAGTAGTCTAAATTCTGCTCTAGACGTTAGAAGGCGGTATGGCTCATTTGTGCCCTTTGTCACAAGATCATCGATTAACACGCCAATATAGGCTTGTGAGCGATCAAGGATTAGACCTTCTTCTCCTCTTGCTTTAAGTGCGGCATTAATTCCAGCCATCACTCCTTGCCCTGCTGCTTCCTCGTATCCAGATGTTCCATTGATTTGACCGGCTGTAAATAGTCCTTCGACTTTTTTTGTTTCAAGTGTTGGCCATAGCTGCGTTGGAACAATCGCATCATACTCAATGGCATAACCAGGTCTCATCATTTTTACATTCTCAAGACCAGGAATTGTTTTCAACATGTTTAGCTGAACATCTTCTGGAAGACTTGTTGATAACCCTTGTACGTAGACTTCCGTTGTATTACGTCCTTCAGGCTCAAGAAAAATCTGGTGACGCGGTTTATCATTAAAACGAACAATCTTATCCTCGATAGATGGGCAATAACGCGGACCTGTTCCTTCAATCATTCCAGAATACATTGGCGAACGCGTTAAGTTTTGATTAATCATCATGTGTGTCTCTGTAGACGTGTACGTCAGCCAGCATGGTAATTGATCCGTAATATACTTCGTTGTCTCGTATGAAAAAGCACGAGGAACATCATCACCTGGTTGGATTTCCGTCTTATCATAATCGATCGTATTTCCATTCACACGCGGTGGTGTACCTGTTTTAAAGCGAACCATCTCAAAGCCAAGCTCCTGCAGGTGGTAGGATAACTGCACAGAAGGCTGCATGTTATTCGGACCACTTTCGTACGCTAGTTCACCAAGAATGATTTTCCCACGTAAATACGTACCAGTTGTGATAATCACAGACTTACTGCGGTATTCTGCACCTGTATTGGTGATGACACCTTTACAGATCCCATCTTCTACAATTAGCTTCTCTACCATTCCTTGACGAAGAAGAAGATTCTCTTGTTCTTCAATGGTTTTCTTCATTTCATGCTGGTACATGAACTTGTCCGCCTGCGCACGCAGGGCACGTACAGCAGGTCCTTTACCTGTGTTCAGCATTCTCATTTGGATATGCGTCTTATCAATGTTACGGGCCATCTCGCCGCCTAATGCATCAAGTTCTCTTACGACAATCCCTTTTGCCGGTCCTCCAACTGATGGGTTACACGGCATAAACGCAACGGCATCGAGGTTCAGTGTCAGCATTAGAGTGTTTGCACCCATACGTGCAGAAGCAAGTCCTGCTTCTACTCCTGCATGACCTGCTCCAATCACAATGACATCAAATTCTCCACCTTGATAGCTCATCGTTCATCCTTCTTTCTATTTTTACTCTCACTCAGTCAGAATGAGGTTGTTATTTTCCTAAACAAAATTGCGAGAACAACTGGTCAATTAGACTATCCTGCACGCTGTCACCGATAATCTCACCAAGCAACTCCCATGTTCTTGTTACATCAATTTGTATTAAATCAATTGGCATACCTGAATCTGTTGCATCAAGAGCATCCTGCGCCGTCTGCTTCGCCTGTTCAAGTAATGCGATATGTCTCGTGTTCGATACATACGTTGCATCTTCACCTTCAATAGCCCCTTCAAAAAACAGAGCCGCAATCGCTTCTTCTAAGTCTTCCAATCCTCTATCTTCTATAAAAGCAGTTGTCACAACAGGACGTCCTGCTGCAAGCTCCTTTACTCTCTCCAAATTAATTGCGCGAGGTATATCGACCTTGTTCACAATGACTACTGCATTCATATCTGCAGTTGCTTCAAACAACGCTTCATCCTCAGGTGAGAGTTCTTCTCCGTGATTAACAACAAGTAAAATTAAATCTGCTTCGCGTAAAGCCTTACGTGACCGTTCCACACCTAAGCGTTCGACGATGTCTTCTGTTTCACGAATCCCTGCTGTATCAACTAAGCGCAAGGGAACACCACGTACATTCACGTACTCTTCAAGTGTATCACGCGTTGTACCCGGAATGTCCGTTACAATCGCTTTATTTTCATGAACGAGGCTGTTCATAAGAGACGACTTTCCAACATTCGGTCTTCCGATAATGGCAGTAGCAAGACCTTCTCGAAGAATCTTTCCTTGGCCTGCTGTTCTTAACAGCTTATCCACTTCTTCAATCACAAACCCTACTTTTTCAACCATAATATCATGAGTCATCATTTCCGCATCATATTCAGGGTAATCAATGTTTACTTCTACTTGAGCAACTGTTTCAAGCAGCTCTTGGCGTAGCTGTTTAATCTTCCCTGACAATCGCCCTTCAAGCTGTCCGAGTGCCACATTCATCGCTCGATCTGTTTTTGCACGGATTAAGTCCATGACACCTTCTGCTTGAGATAGGTCAATTCGTCCATTTAAAAAGGCTCGTTTCGTGAATTCTCCAGGTTCCGCCAGCCTCGCTCCATGTTTTAGCGCAAGCTGAAGAACTCGGTTAACAGATACTAACCCACCATGACAGTTAATTTCAACGACATCTTCTCGTGTAAATGTACGAGGAGCTCGCATTACGCTAATCATCGCTTCTTCTACCTTGCTTGTTCCGTCCGTAATGTGACCGTAGACAATGGAATGAGACGCTATCTCATGAAGCGGATTTTTTCCTTCATATAAATGAGACGCAATGGAAATCGCTTCATCGCCGCTTAGCCTTACAATTCCGATTGCCCCTTCTCCTTGAGCCGTTGAAATCGCCGCAATGGTGTCAAATTCTGTTATCATCGTCGTCACCTCCTACTTTGTTTTCATAAAATCTATTCGTTGATACGCTAGCTTATCTGATCGCTTCTAATGTAATAGAATAGCACAGACCTAGCCGAAAAGCTACGAACCAGCAAGCCCTCATTAATGGGAATATGAGGGTGATTCTGCAATCTCATTCTACATTTCGACCCTTTTTCGGATGAGAGACAATGAACGAGGCTGGGATATAACGTTAATGCTGTTAGCTAAACATAAACTCAGCAAAACATCCTCTGCAGGAGAATCTCTAGCATTCGCGGAAACCTACCACTACTGAGTCTTCACCACGTACTTTTCCATAGGCGTCTCGGGTTCTCACCCGCTTATCTTACTAAAAGCTATTAAAAACATAAATGGCGAATGATTCGATGGTAGAATCATTCGCCATTTTCTCATTGATTTTTAGTTTTGTCTCAGCCTCGTTCAATCTACTGCTATTATGAGTCATTCGACTTTTTGACAATTACGTGTCGGTTGGTACCTTTTCCTTTTGAAACGGTTGTGACGCCTTTTTTCTTATATAAGATCTGATGTACAATCTTCCGGTCACGTGCATTCATTGGTTCAAGCGGAATCCCTTCCTCTTGCCCTGCGACTTTGCTTGCCACGCGATGAGACAACTCACGCAAAAGCTCGTATCTCTTTGACCGATAATCTCCTACATCAACCTGAAACGCTTGATACTTTACTTTGTGGCGGTTAGCGGCTAATTCCACCAGATACTCAAGAGAATCTAATGTTTGTCCCCGCTTTCCAATTAACCTGGCAGCGTCTCGTTCCTCTGCACAATGAATGGAAAGAAGACAACCTTCACTCGTATTCTTTTGCTCAATCGACGCATCAATTCCCATTTCACTCACCGTTTTCGTCAAAAACGAATACGCTACTTCAATCGGATCAGGAATGGCCGTCGCTTCAAGCAGCGCTTTTTTAGCACCAAACCCTAGAAACCCTTTCTTAGGCTCTTCAAGAACTTCATAGGAAAGACGCTCTTTTGGAACATCCAGCTCTTTTAGTGCCTCTTCAATGGCTTCATTTACGCTTTTTCCTGTTACCCTTATTTTTAACTTTAGGCTTTGGTTTTGATTGAGGTGCTTTGACATCTGTATTCCCTCCAACGCCCGCTTTCGCAGCCTTCCGTTGTTCTACGTTCGGGCCCGTAATAAAGTACGTTTGAGCAATCATAAATACGTTACCAACAACCCAATAAAGGATAACTGCTGATGGCAGGAAGAACCCAAATACCGTAATCATAATTGGCATGAGGTAAAGCAAGATTTGCATCTGCGGATTATTTTGAACCATCATCATCTTTTGCTGAATAAATGTAGCCGCCCCTGCGATAATCGGTAGAAGGAAGATCGGATCGGATACATCTAATGTAAACCATAAGAAGGTGTTACCACTAATCTCAGTTGTTCTCATAATTGCGTGGTAAAGTGCCAATAAAATCGGCATTTGAATCACAAGTGGTAAACAACCGGCAAATGGATTCACACCTTTTTCTTGATAAAGACCCATTAATTCTTTTTGCAGCTTCTGTTGTGTTACCTGATCCTTCGCGCTATGTTTCTCACGCAAACGTTGCATCTCAGGCTGTAATAATTGCATAGCTTTCATGCTTTTTGTTTGCTTAATCATCAGTGGCATAATAACTAATCGAATAAGCACGGTTAAAGCAATAATTGCGATTCCGTAACTATTAAAGAAATCAGCAAATCGAATAATGAGCCAGGAAACCGGATACACAAAGAAGCTATTCCAAATCCCCTCACTATTACTAGTAATCGGTTCATTTACACTGAAACATCCGGTTAGAAGAAATAGCAGACCAAATGAAACAATGAATAACCCAAACTTATTCTTCACTCTTTCACACCCTCTGCACAACTTAATCTTTCTTTGATGCATGCTCGGAGCTTCTTCTGCTGACACCTGCTTTTTTCATTACATGTGCTAGGCTTGCATGAAACTCATAGTAATCCATAGTAGCTGTTGGTTTTCTCGCTATCACTACATAATCGCAATGAGGAAGCAGTATTTCCTGCTTTTCTTGAAAAACGGTGCGAATTAAGCGCTTGATACGATTACGTACAACAGCATTCCCTACCTTTTTGCTAACAGATAATCCTAAACGGAATTGCTCTTGTTCCTCTTTTTGTAGCACATATAGAACAAACTGACGGTTGGCTACGGAACGACCATGATTAAATACAGCCGAAAATTCCTCATTCTTTTTGATCCGCTGTTCTTTTCTCATATTCCCGCTCCTTATCTTCTCTTTGAAGCAAAAAAGACCACTGTCTGCCAGTGGTCTCAGATGTCGATACTTGCCGCGATTCGCTCATAAGCTCCTTCTTACATATAAAAAGGATCCAGCTTGCGCAAAGCAAGTCCAATAATCTGAAGTTGCTTATCACTGGCTTATCAGTGGTTTTATGCGGACAATACTTTTCTTCCTTTTTGACGACGACGAGCTAGAACTTTACGACCGTTCTTAGTGCTCATTCTTGCACGAAAACCATGCTTCTTTTTACGCTTACGGTTGTTTGGCTGAAAGGTTGGTTTACCCATTTATTACACCCCCTGCGGATTGCTCATTAAAAAATTCTGGCTGTAAGACAGTCTTGTAAATTATAAAGAAAAAGAACATCAATTGTCAAGGCGTATTTAGAAATCATCCTTTCTTCATCTTCTCCCTCTTTTTAAACCTCACCTGTGGAAAACTACAATAGACAGTTTTCGACTTATCCTACGACTCATCGACAGCTTACTCACATATCTTGTGTTGTGGACAAAAATAAAACACAATATCGTGTGCTTTGTGGATAAATAGAACAAACCATTGCGACAAAGGGATTATTTTGCTATGATTATATTGTTTTTACTCGTGGACAGCTTATCCACCTATTTACATTGTCCACAGCCTGTGGGTAACTTTGTGGACAGGATGTTTTTCTATGGATTGTTTTGTCCACAGGCATGTTTACTATTTCTTTTTTTACGTTTTTCTACTATACTATTATCTTTCCACAATTTATTCAGTGGTGAATATTTATTCATCGTTAACATAAGTGTTGTACAAAACCTATACAAGCAAACATTAAAAAAGGCCGTATAGGTCTTTTCTGTGTCTAGACTACTTGTAACACTAGGGAAAAAGGAGGTTTAATCTTGGAGAACATTCACGACCTATGGGAACGGGTCCTCTCTGAAATGGAGACAAAGGTGAGCAAACCAAGCTTTGAAACGTGGTTAAAATCCACAAAAGCGACAACTATACAAAATGATGTGATTACAGTAACCGCTCCGAATGAATTCGCTCGTGACTGGTTAGAGGATCATTATGCGGGGTTAACTTCGGATACGATTGAGCATTTAACAGGTTCACGACTCACGCCTAAGTTCGTTATTCCTCAAAATGATAACGCGGATGAACTATTGGTAGAGCAACCACCTAAAAAGGCTCCTCAAGCAGATGCAACCGATGATATATCGACTCGCACGATGCTTAATGGAAAATATACGTTTAACACCTTTGTCATTGGTTCTGGGAATCGATTCGCTCACGCCGCATCCCTTGCAGTAGCCGAGGCACCAGCAAAGGCTTATAATCCTTTATTTATCTACGGTGGGGTTGGACTTGGTAAAACCCACTTAATGCACGCAATTGGACACTATGTGATGGAGCATAATCCAAAAGCAAAAGTGGTGTATCTATCATCTGAGAAATTTACGAATGAGTTTATTAACTCGATTCGAGATAATAAAGCCGTCAATTTTCGCAATAAATATCGAAATGTAGATGTCCTATTAATCGATGATATTCAATTCCTAGCTGGAAAAGAACAGACGCAGGAAGAGTTTTTCCATACATTTAATGCGCTGCACGAAGAATCAAAACAGATCGTCATCTCGAGTGATCGTCCTCCTAAAGAGATTCCTACACTTGAGGATCGACTTCGATCTAGATTTGAGTGGGGGTTAATTACTGATATTACTCCACCAGATCTTGAAACAAGGATTGCCATTTTAAGAAAAAAGGCAAAAGCAGAGAATTTAGATATACCAAATGAAGTTATGCTATATATTGCGAATCAAATCGATACAAATATACGTGAATTAGAAGGCGCGCTAATCCGTGTTGTTGCATATTCATCTCTTATTAATAAAGATATGAATGCGGATTTAGCAGCTGAAGCCTTAAAAGATATTATTCCAAACTCAAAGCCAAAAATGCTAACAATAGCAGATATTCAAAAGCTTGTAGGTGACTATTATCAAGTTAAGCTTGAGGATTTTAAAGCCAAAAAACGAACGAAGTCTGTTGCGTTTCCTCGCCAAATCGCGATGTATCTTTCTCGTGAATTAACGGATTCATCCTTACCTAAGATAGGAAGTGAATTCGGAGGACGCGATCACACAACCGTCATACACGCACACGAAAAAATCTCCAGGTTACTTGGCACGGATGAAGATTTACAGCAAAAAGTCCAGGCCATCACAGAACAGCTTCGCGCCTAATGAATGTGCACATGTGGGTAAAGTAGTCAGCGCTATACACAGTTTACCCACACGTGTATAACTTGCGCTAGCTAGAGAAGACGCACTTATCCACAAATTCACAGTCCCTATTACTATTATTACGACTTTTTAAAACATAAATAATGATTTAAAGGAGCTATTTGTCATGCATTTTGTCATCGAAAGAAATCGTTTTGTTCATGATGTTCAAAACGTAGCGAAGGCCGTATCGTCTAGAACCACCATTCCTATTCTTACAGGTATGAAACTTGTTGCTACAAACGAAGGAATTACTCTTACTGGTAGTGACTCTGATATTTCAATTGAAACCTTTATCCCCACAGAAGAAGAAGATCGTCATCTTGTTGAAATTAAACAAGAAGGAAGTATTGTTTTACAAGCACGCTTCTTCGCAGAGATTGTGAAAAAACTTCCAGGTGAACAAATTGAAATTATCGTTCAAGACCAATTAAGTGCAACGATCAAATCGGGTTCATCTGTTTTTACGTTAAACGGATTAGATCCAGAGGAGTATCCTCGACTTCCCCAACTTGAAGAAGATCGGGTTTTCCGTTTGCCACAGGACATGCTAAAGAATATTATCCGCCAAACCGTTTTCGCAGTGTCCACTCAGGAAACACGTCCTGTGTTGACAGGTGTAAACTTAGAGATCGAGGATGGCGAGTTAATCTGTACTGCAACAGATAGCAGACGTCTAGCAATGCGAAAATCATCGGTCGAACGAAATGATCAAGATCTATCATTCGAAAATGTGGTGATTCCAGGAAAGAGCTTAACGGAGCTTAGCCGAATCTTAGAAGAGAATGACACGCTAATCGAGGTTGTTGTGACGGAGAACCAAATTTTATTTAAGCTGGGTCACACATTGTTCTTCTCTAGATTGCTTGATGGAAAGTATCCTGTGACAAGCAGTATGATTCCGACTCAATCAAAAACGTCGTTCTCTGTACAAACCAAGTCGCTGCTGCAAACACTTGAGCGGGCGCTATTACTTTCTGATGGGAAGAATAACGTCGTCACACTTAAGACGCTGGATGATCAGCAAATCGAAATCACATCCGTTTCACCAGAGATTGGAAAAGTAACTGAGGATCTATCAACTACAGAGCAAGAGGGAGAAGAGATGCGAATTTCCTTTAACGGAAAGATTGTCATCGATGCATTAAAGGTAATTGACAGTGAAAAAGTAAATATTATGTTCACAGGAGCAATGAGTGCGTTTGTGATTAGACCTACTGATCATGAACATTATCTGCACCTCTTCTCACCAGTGCGTACTTACTAGGTCTAAGTGGCTTTCTTTTAAGATTGGACTTGGCTTGAAGACGCTGGTCTAGTACAATAGACTATAGAGAAAGTATGCAAATTGAACGGAACAAGAAGACAGCAGCTCTCCATGACTTGCTGTCTTCCCTTTCTTATGACCCTTAAAAAAGGGAGGAAAAGAGGTACAAGATGGACGTGCTAAAAATCTCAACGCCTTATATCACGTTAGGACAGTTGCTCAAGGAATCTGGTGCAATTGATACTGGTGGGATGGCGAAATGGTATTTAAGTGAATATGAAGTGATTGTGAATGGAGAACCTGAGAACCGACGAGGCAAGAAACTGCGTGCGGGTGACGTGATCCGGCTTCATGACGGCACATCGATCGAAGTTGCATGGTCTGAGGAGAAGGAAGATGAGGGTCAATAAGCTAACCCTGTTCAACTATCGGAACTATGCAAAGGCTGAGCTTGAATTTAAAAAGCAAGTGCATGTGTTTATTGGTGACAACGCTCAAGGAAAAACAAATGTCCTAGAGGCCATCTACGTATTAGCTATGGCAAAATCTCACCGCACATCTAAAGATAAAGAGCTGATTAACTGGAGTGAGGAATACGCAGGGATCTACGGCGAAGCTCAAACACGTCATAACAAATTAACTCTTGATTTGCGTATTTCGGCCAAAGGAAAAAAAGTAAAGCTTAATGGGTTGGAGCAACGACGCCTCAGTGAATACGTCGGGGCTCTTAATGTCGTTATGTTCGCACCTGAGGATCTACATCTTGTTAAAGGTAGTCCACAGGGCCGGAGACGCTTTATGGATATGGAGCTAGGTCAGATTAGTCCTGTATACCTTCACCATAGCAGTCGTTATCAAAAGATCCTGCAGCAGCGGAACTCTCTACTTAGAGATTGGCACAGAAAGCCTGCTCCTGACATGCTTGATATTTTAACAGATCAACTGATTGAAACGGCTGCAGAACTCATTAAACGCCGCGCCGAATTCTTAAATAAGCTCCAAAAATGGGCCGAATCAATCCATTATGATATTTCCCGGGGCACAGAACAATTAAAACTAACGTATCTTTCCACTATAGAGGTATCAGAAGACATAAACTTGTCGAACCTAAAAGAAAGACTATATACGGTATATCAACAGAAAAAAGAAAAAGAACAGATCCGAGGAACAACCCTATTTGGACCTCATCGTGAAGATATTGGTTTTCTAGTAAATGAAAAAGACGTGCAAAGCTTCGGCTCACAAGGACAACAACGAACAACTGCTCTCGCTCTTAAGCTTGCTGAGATTGAGCTCATCAAAGAAGAGGTAGGAGAATACCCAGTGCTGTTACTGGATGATGTGCTTTCTGAGTTAGATGATTACCGCCAATCTCATCTACTTGAAACGATTCAACAAAAAGTACAGACATTTGTAACAACTACTGGACTTGCTGGTGTTCATGAAGATGCCCTAGAGAATGCCGAGGTTTTTGAAGTGAAATCGGGCCATATTCAAAAGCGACAGCAATGAGGTGAAGTAATGTTTATACATTTAGGTGGAGATGTCATGATTCGGGCAGCTGAGATCATCGCCATTCTTCAATACGAAGACAGCGAAGCGCCAGAGCAGAAAAACCCTTTTATCACACTAGCTGGCGCAAAAGAGTCGGTTACGATTACACCCGATCTCGTGAAATCCGTCATTATTACAGATCATATTATCTATTACTCTCCAGTTTCATCAATCACATTAAATAGACGAGCACAAACAGATCAAGGTTTTAAAGAAGAAGTAGTGTAAACCACTTAGCTGATATAAAAAAGTTTAAGATCATTGGGAATGAAGGTGAAGCAAGTGAGTAATGAACAACAAATGGAACAATCGTATGATGAAAGCCAGATACAGGTACTCGAGGGTCTTGAAGCTGTTCGTAAACGACCTGGTATGTATATTGGTTCAACGAGCGTACGTGGTCTCCATCACTTAGTCTGGGAGATTGTTGATAACAGTATTGATGAAGCAATGGCCGGTTACTGTGACACAATTACCGTGACAATTGAGGAAGACAATAGTATTACTGTTGAAGATAATGGGCGCGGAATTCCAGTCGGGATTCAAGAAAAGATGGGACGTCCAGCTGTAGAAGTCATCATGACGGTTCTTCACGCCGGAGGTAAGTTCGGCGGAGGCGGCTACAAGGTATCTGGGGGACTTCACGGTGTAGGAGCCTCTGTTGTTAATGCGTTATCCACTTCTCTGGAAGTGAATGTTCACCTAGGTGGAAGTATTCATTATCAAAAATACGAGCGTGGTGTACCAGTCTCTGACTTAGCCATCATTGGTGAAACTGACAAAACGGGTACGGTTATTCGTTTCAAGCCAGATGATGAGATTTTCAAAGAAACACAAGTGTATGATTTTGATACATTAGCTTCTCGCTTACGTGAGCTTGCTTTTCTAAATAAGGGATTAACGATTCATATTAAGGACGTACGAGCTGAAAAAGAACAAGAGTCTACCTACTATTATGAGGGTGGAATTGGTTCATTTGTTGAGCATTTAAACCGTACAAAGGAAGTTCTTCACCCTGAGCCGATTCACATTGAAAGTGAGAAAGACGGTCTGACGGTTGAAGTTGCTGTTCAATATAATGATGGGTATGTAAGTAACATCTATTCATTTGCTAACAACATTAATACACACGAGGGTGGAACACACGAATCAGGCTTTAAAACGGGTCTTACGCGTGTAATTAATGACTATGCACGTAAGAACAGCCTTTTCAAAGAAAGTGATCCAAACCTGACAGGTGAAGATGTTCGTGAAGGATTAACAGCGATTGTTTCTGTTAAGATTCCGGATCCACAATTTGAAGGACAAACAAAAACAAAGCTCGGTAATAGTGAAGCACGTACGATTACGGATTCATTGTTTAGTGAGCATTTTGCTAGGTTTATGATTGAAAACCCTCAAGTTGCTCGCAAAGTCGTTGAAAAAGGCTTAATGGCATCAAGAGCTCGAGAAGCAGCGAAAAAAGCAAGAGAACTAACTCGTCGTAAAAGTGCACTTGAAGTGAGCTCCCTACCTGGGAAACTAGCTGACTGTGCATCAAAGGACGCAACGATTAGTGAACTGTATATCGTAGAGGGTGACTCTGCGGGTGGTTCTGCAAAACAAGGTCGAAGCCGTCATTTCCAGGCGATCTTGCCACTACGCGGGAAAATTATAAACGTTGAAAAAGCACGTTTAGATAAAATCCTAGCAAATAATGAAATCAGAACAATCATTACCGCACTTGGAACAGGAATTGGTGATGAGTTTGATATTACAAAAGCCCGTTATCACAAATTAATTTTAATGACTGATGCCGACGTAGATGGTGCGCACATTCGTACACTACTCTTAACCTTCTTGTATCGTTACATGCGTCCGGTTATTGAACATGGGTACGTATATATTGCTCAACCACCTTTATATAAAGTTCAACAAGGAAAACAAGTTACGTACACGTATAACGACCGAGAGCTAGATGAATTACTCAAAACCATCTCAGATCGTTCAAAAATTGGGATCCAGCGCTATAAGGGTCTTGGTGAGATGAATCCGGAGCAGCTGTGGGATACAACAATGAACCCTGAATCACGCAGCATGATGCAAGTAACTCTTGCTGATGCGATTAAAGCCGATGAGATTTTTGATGTTTTAATGGGTGACCGAGTTGAACCAAGACGTGATTTTATACAGGAAAATGCCCAATACGTAAAAAATCTTGATGTGTAAACGGGTAGAAAAATGCAACAGCTCTGATGGAGGGGTAACAAATGGCTGAGGAGAATCGTTCTAATATTACTGAAATAAATATAGGCCAGGAAATGCAAACATCCTTTATGGATTACGCAATGAGTGTAATTGTCAGCCGGGCACTTCCTGATGCAAGAGACGGTCTAAAACCAGTTCATCGCCGCATTCTCTATGCGATGAACGATTTAGGTATGACTCCTGACAAAGCGTACAAAAAATCAGCCCGTATTGTTGGAGATGTTATTGGTAAGTATCACCCTCATGGTGATACGGCTGTTTATGAAACCATGGTACGGATGGCTCAAGATTTCAGCTACCGTTACATGCTTGTTGATGGGCATGGAAATTTCGGATCGGTTGATGGTGATTCCGCAGCCGCAATGCGTTATACAGAAGCAAAAATGTCAAAGATCTCAATGGAAATTGTTCGAGACATTAATAAAGATACAGTTGATTTTCAAGATAACTATGATGGATCAGAGCAAGAACCAGTTGTTATGCCTGCCAGGTTCCCAAATCTATTAGTTAACGGAGCCTCAGGAATTGCGGTTGGAATGGCTACAAACATTCCGCCACACCAATTAGGTGAGGTGATTGATGGAGTTCTAGCCCTTTCTGAAAACCGTGAAATTGATATTCCTGAATTAATGGAATACATTCCTGGTCCAGATTTTCCTACGGGTGCCGAGATCCTAGGCCGTTCAGGTATTCGTCGTGCCTATCAAACGGGCCGTGGGTCTATCACATTACGTGCGAAAACAGAGATTGAAGAGAACAATGGTAAGCAACGTATTATCGTTACCGAGCTTCCATATCAAGTCAATAAAGCTCGACTAATTGAGAAAATTGCTGAGCTTGTCCGTGATAAGAAGATTGAAGGCATTACGGATCTTCGTGATGAATCCGACCGTACAGGTATGCGTATCGTGATTGAAGTGCGTAGAGATGCAAATGCGAATGTTTTGTTGAATAACTTACACAAGCAAACGGCCTTGCAATCAAGCTTTGGTATTAACCTACTAGCATTAGTTGGAGGACGTCCAAAAGTTCTTAACTTAAAAGAATGCTTGGAAGAATACTTAGACCATCAGGTCGTGGTTACACGCAGACGTACTGCATTTGAACTTAAAAAAGCAGAAGCTCGTGCACATATTTTAGAAGGCTTACGTATTGCGTTAGATCACTTGGATGAAGTGATCAGTCTCATCCGTGCATCACAAACAACGGAAATTGCTAGAAATGGTCTAATGGAACGCTTTGAGCTTAGCTATGATCAATCACAAGCGATCCTCGATATGCGTTTACAGCGTCTGACTGGACTCGAGCGTGACAAGATCGAAGGCGAGTACAATGAGCTACAGCAGAGAATTGCAGAGTTAAAAGAGATTCTTGCTAATGAAGAAAAGGTACTCGAGATCATCCGTGAAGAACTGACTGCAGTGAAAGATCGCTTTAACGATGAACGCCGCACAATCATTTCAATGAGCGAAGATCATTTAGAAGACGAAGACCTTATTGAACGACAAAATGTAATTATCACATTAAGTCACAATGGATATATCAAACGTCTACCGATCTCCACATATAAGAGTCAAAAACGTGGTGGTAAAGGAATTCAAGCGATGGGGACAAACGATAATGATTTTGTTTCGCATCTCTTTACGACAAATACACACCATACGATTCTCTTTTTCACGAACAAAGGGAAGGTCTATCGTCTAAAAGGCTATGAAATTCCTGAACTCGGACGAACAGCTAAAGGAATACCAATTATTAACCTACTTCAAATCGAACAAGGCGAATATATTAGTACGGTTATTCCAATTGAAGAGTTTAACGATGATTCATACTTATTCTTCTTAACAAAAGAAGGAATTGCGAAGCGGACTCAACTATCAGCCTTTGCTAACATCAGAAAAGGTGGTTTGTTTGCCATTAATCTTCGTGGTGAAGATGAACTACACGGTGTTAGACTGACAGGTGGAGACGAAGAGATCATTATCGGAACGCGTCAAGGTATGGCGATCCGTTTCCATGAAGAGGATGTAAGACTAATGGGTCGAACAGCTGGAGGCGTAAAAGGAATTAGCCTCTCAGAAGAAGACCATGTGGTTGGAATGGATGTTGTTCATTCGGATCAAGACGTTCTAATTGTCTCTGAAAAAGGATACGGCAAACGTACACCTATGGAAGAGTATCGCATTCAAAATCGAGGCGGAAAAGGAATCAAAACGTCTAATATCACAGATAAAACAGGTGCGCTTATTTCTTTAAAAGTGGTTTCCCTAGAAAGTGATATTATGATTATCACGGCTAGTGGTGTTATCATTCGTACCAAAGTTGAACCAATCTCGCGAACAGGTCGTAATACACAAGGGGTAAAACTCATTCGCGTAGATGAAGGCGAAGAGGTAGCAACAGTTGCGCGTGTAGACATTGAAGATGACGAGGTAGAAGAGCTTCTTGAAGAAGAAGCAGCAAAAGAACAAGAAGCAGTAGAGAACATTCAAGAAAATCAAGATACAGAAGAATAAAGAAAACTGTCGACCTATCCTCGTATTAAGGTAGGTTCGACAGTTTTTTTTGTCTTTTTTTAAAGTGGTTACTGTTACATAAGTTTGATATTTCCCAATTTCAGAAAGTCCTATATAATAAAGGATAATAGATCTAGTTCAAAAGTAATGATAATTTGTTAGGAGAGAAAAAGTATGATCGTTCCAGTACGTTCATTAAAAGAAGGTCATGTATTAAAGAATGATGTTTATAGTTTAGCGGAAACACCTTTAATTAAAAGCCGTACGGTGCTTAAGGAAAAACATCTAATGTTTCTTCGCGCTTTTTCTATTAAAGAGGTGGAGATTGATTCAGTTAATGGGTCAGATCTGGGCGAGCCGATTAATTCTGATGAAGTACTGGAGGAAGTTCGCCACACAGATGAATCCTTTTTTTATCGTTATAATCAAGCGGTCCAAACATTCAAAAGGCAATTTGAGTCGTGGCAAGCAGGTATGCCTGTAGCTATACACGATATTCGCAATATGATTGTTCCTTTATTTGAAGATGTAATTGGAGCACCTGTTTATCTACTGGCTCTCCATGAATACAATCATCCAAAGGATTATCGCTATCATCATGCCATATCTGTTGGTTTGTTTTCGGCATCACTCGCTCACAAATTAAATTATGAAGCAAAAGACTGGATTCAAATTGGTTTAGCGGGTGTATTGGCTGATATTGGGATGGCTAAGATTACTCCTACAGTGCTAGATAAAAGTGGGCCCCTTACAGCAGCAGAGTACAGTGAAATCAAACAACATCCTGTTCATAGCTATCAAATGATTAAAACCGCAGCGAGTTTAACTGATTCAGTTAAGCTAGCAGTCCTGCAGCATCATGAACGTTCAGACGGGGAAGGATATCCGATTGGTAGTAAACAATCTAAGATCCATCCATATAGTGAGATCATTGCAGTAGCAGACGTTTACCATGCGATGTCTTCTGAAAGAGAATATAGAGCGAAGCATTCAATCTTCTTCATATTAGAAGAGATGAGAAGACAACGATTTGGGTTACTTAACGTTTCAATCGTTCTTACTTTAACTGAACTGCTTCTTCAGCATTCAAAAGGAGCGACTGTTCGTTTGAATTCAGGAGAGACTGGTGAAATTGTTTTTATTAACCCTCAAGATCTAACGAGACCAATGATTAAGGTATCAGGTACTAATGAGATTATGAACCTTCAGCAGGCACCACATCTGCACATTGAAGATCTTTTAAAAATAAATAAAAAAATGCTTGTTTAATTTCTGTTACGTGTGCTATACTAATTCTTGTCTTAAACGACGCAAACACATTTCAGATAACAAATACTTTTAAAAAGTAATTGACTTATCTGAGTGGAAATGATATATTAATTAAGTCGCCAACGCGACAATGAGTTCTTTGAAAACTGAACAAAAGCCAAGCGTACGAAGAGATACACGATATCTCATTAGTATAAAAAGTCGCAAAAAATAACTTGTTTTCAAGTTAAATAATGCGCAATTAACACTTTGTTTGATTTTAGACACATCTTGTGTCAATCAACAAAGCCAGCAGTTGAGCAATCAACTCACCACTTTTATGGAGAGTTTGATCCTGGCTCAGGACGAACGCTGGCGGCGTGCCTAATACATGCAAGTCGAG